>NC_019902.2:2400000-2700000 GCF_000321415.2 Thioalkalivibrio nitratireducens DSM 14787
TGGCGACCAAGCTCGGCGAGGCCACGCTGGGCCTGAAGTACCGGCAGATCGACGCCGACGGCAGGGTCTCCGGCGGCGTGTTCTATTACATCGAATACGGCCTCGGAAAACGCTGGAAATGGCTCGCGCTGCTCTACGCCTTCCTCGCCGGGCTTGCGGCGTTCGGCATCGGCAACATGGTGCAGGCCAACACGATGGCCCACGTGCTGGAAACCGGTGTCGGCATTCCGAACTGGGTCACCGGCCTGGTCGTGATGGCGCTGGTCGGTGTCGTGACGCTGGGCGGGATCAAGCGCATCGCGGTGACCGCCGAGCGCATCGTGCCGACGATGGCGATCATCTACGTGATCGGCGCGATCGGTGTGCTGATCAGCTTCTACGACCAGATCCCGGCCGCGTTCGGCATGATCTTCGCCGGTGCGTTCACCACGACCTCGGCGATCGGCGGCTTCGCCGGCGCGACCGTGGCGATGGCAATCCGCTACGGTTTCGCGCGCGGCATTTTCTCGAACGAGGCCGGCCTTGGCTCCGCGTCGATCGTGCACGCCCAGGCCAGGAGCAAACCCTACAACCAGGGTCTCTGGGGCATGTGGGAAGTCTTCATCGATACGCTGGTCGTCTGCACCCTGACCGCGCTGGTGATCCTCGTCACCGGCGTGATCCAGACCGGTCAGACTGGCGCCGAACTGACCGCCAGCGCATTCAGTACTGGGCTGCCCGGCCTCGGCGGCTGGATCGTGCTGATCTCGATCGTGCTGTTCTCCTACAGCACCATGCTCACCTGGAACTTCTACGGCGAGAAGAGCTGGGAGTATGCCTTCGGTTCGCGCGTGGTGACCCCGTACCGGATCATCTTCATCGGCTTCCTGTTCCTCGGCGCGATCGGCGGGCTGACCACGATCTGGGACGTGGCCGACACGCTGAACGGCCTGATGGCGGTACCCAACCTGCTCGCACTGATCCTGCTCGCCGGCGTGCTGGTGAAAGAAAAGGTCGACTACCTGAAAGAGATCCGCGAACGCGCCGAGCGCGAGAAGAACGGGGAAAACGAGGATCCACCGCCACCGCCCATTTCCTGACCCACAACTGCGGGAGCCGGCTGCCAATGGGTGGCCGGCGACCGGCAGGGGTCCCACCTCGGGTCGGTTGGGAGTACGCTTGGGTGGCACCCGTCGGTCCGCGGAGCCCCGTCGACACCCGGAGTGACACCATGCACGACTCCACACAGCCTGGACCCCCCGGATTCCGGCAGCGCATCTGCGCGTGGTTCGGGGTGCTCCTGCTGTTTCTGTCCGGGGCCGGTCTGAACGCCGGCGTGCTGTACACCGAGCGCGAACTCTGGGCGGTGGGGAATCTCTGGGAACAGACCCACGCCGAATGGCAGGCGGAACTCGCGCGCTACGATGGCCGGGTGGCGGAGATCGAGGCATCGGCGATGCCGCAGCGTCAAAAGGATTTCCTGCTCCGGAAGGAGGCGAGCTACCACCGCGCCGAATCGCAGCGGCTCGCCGGCAAGCGTGACCAGGTGCAGCAGGTTCTGATTCACGAGTCGAATGCCCGAGCCGCCAGAAGTGGCCACGCGACGCGCGAGCAGATCAGGGCGACACTTGGCACTCCCGTGACTGATCCTGGCCACCGGGGAATCCGGGGCGATCTCGATGCCGGCGGCGGCGAGATCACGGCCCGGCACATGCAGGACGTGCTGAAGGAAATGGGCCTGGGCCATCTGCCGGTCCGGGACAGCCCCGGAACGCTCGATATCGGCGGCGAGTTCGAACTCTGCATCCACAAGGGCGGGCTCGCGCCGGCCGCCGGCTCCGAGTACCACCACATCCGCAACAACGTCGATGCCCGCAACCACGAGGTCTACATGTCCGAGCGGATGCGCAATCGCGTCGCGGGGACCAAGCAGGCGGGTACCGATTTCGTCGAGGTGCAAGACCACCTGAAAAAGGCTTCCGACGGCCTGTTCTCGTCCAATGCGGAGCTCGTCCAGCACGCCGACCGCATGCAGATCATGGCCAAGGGCACGAACAAGACGCTGCAGATGGGCGACATCAGCGATCAGGAACTCTCGACCATTCTGCAGCAGCATGGTGTGACCGACACGCCGGAGCAGTTCCGCCGGAGGATGGCCGGAATCAAGGAGCAGCGCGTCGTGATCAGCGACCCTGCCGAGGCGGGTAAGCTGCGCGATGTCAGCCGCGATGTCTTCGCCACCGCGGAGAGCAAGACCTACACTCGCGCGCAGACCGAACTCGACGCGAAACTCGCGGAAGCCAATCGGGTCCGCGAGCAGATCCGCAGGGTCGAGGCGATGAGCGACCGACCGGAAACACGTGCCCGGCGCGACACATTGAAGAGGTCACTGCAGACCCGTGAGCGCCTGATCCGCGAGGAAATCGTCGACTCGCGCAGCAAGATGATGGCGACCGCAAACGCCAACGCGGAAACCCGGGTACGTGCGACGCGGGGCACCGCGCCGGAAACAACGCGAGCACGGCCGGTGGATCCCGGCGCGCGCGTCGCCGGTCCCGAGACTGCGGCCACTGAGCGGCTCTGGACAGGGGCGTCAAGGGCTTATGCCGCGTTCAGTCTGGCGACGGACATCGTCGACGTGGTGAATACAGTGCGGGCCTTCGAGGACTACATGAACGGCGAGGCGCCGCTGAGCCAGGTCGTGCGCAACGCGCTCAACGTGCCACCGCTTTCGCCGATCGGCACGATGCTGGGCACGGGCGAACGAATCGGCACTAGTATGGCTGACTACGTCGGCGCTTCGGCCGAAGTTCGCCGGGCGAATGAAGGAAACCTCGAAGCCTACCTCACTCAGTGGGAAATCCGCTTCCGCCGGGCAGGAATGTCGGCCGCCGAGGC
Source organism: Thioalkalivibrio nitratireducens DSM 14787 (assembly GCF_000321415.2). NCBI lineage: Bacteria > Pseudomonadati > Pseudomonadota > Gammaproteobacteria > Chromatiales > Ectothiorhodospiraceae > Thioalkalivibrio > Thioalkalivibrio nitratireducens. Next base: position 2,402,878 of record NC_019902.2, read on the forward strand.
CCGGACCGCAGTCGCAGACGCGGTGCTGGCCGGGGACCTCGACGCACTGGAGACCCGAGCACAGGCATTGCGCCGCGCGGGCCAGGAGATCGAGTCGCCGGTGCTGGTGGTCGAGGAAGGGGTCGGGCCCGACGGCGGCGCCTGGTACATGTGGGAGAACGCCAAGGACATGGGCTACGGCATGGCCCACGGGATTGCCGATGCCACGCACTACCTCGCGGATATTCCGGTGCGCATGGTAACCGCCTGGGATCACACCGACCTGGAGTACGACGATACCGTCGCCGAGACCGAGGCGCAGACACGGCTCTTTCGTGCGCTGCTGAATGCAGGAATCGACCGCGAGCAGGCACTGATCGCGGTGCAGGTCGGCGGCGCGACGCTGCACCGTACCGCCCGGCAGGCACGCGAGAACCTCGAGGCGGCACGCGAGGAGCAGGCGCGCCTTGAAGATGAACAGCGCCGTCTGGAAGAACGGATCGACTCGGTGCTCGCCCGCATCGACATCCTGCGCTGGATGTATCTGAATCTTCGCACGGACCCGATGAGCCCGATCACGCTGCCGCGCGATACGCCGGACGATTTCGTGGTCGAGGTCGTAATCGGGCTATCCGGCGGCTTCAATCAGACCATCAACGGAATCCGTCACGACCTCGGCAACCTCACCGGCCACGAACCCAGCATCGACGTGGCCTACCGCATTTCGCTTCCGGGCGCGGTGGAGGTGGAGCCCGGCGTCTGGCGGGCGCAACTCCCGGCGATTCCGGATTCCTATCCGGTGACGGTGGAAGCTGAAGTCACGCTCGCGGGTTTCGGAGAGGAGTACGCGGGACTGCAACGCACCGTGTACCGGTCGGTCAGCGACGCGGTGCTGGTTCGCACGGCGCAGGAGAGCATTGCGTTCGAACACGACAGCTACGCCTTCCGGGACGGCGATTACGAACGGATCCAGGCCGTTGTGGAGGGCGCCGATCCCGATGTCGCGTATTCCTACTTCTGGAGCTTCGGCGACCAGACCGCGATGACTGAAACGCCGGAGTGGTGGTTCAACGCGGTGCTCGACCAAGCGGACCAAGAGCGGTACGGGGAGATGACCGTCGCACTGGCCCACCTCGCGACCGGCAGTCTGCTCGACCAGGCCCGGGCATCGATGCGCATCGAACCCCGCAGCGGCCCGGTGTTACTCGTAAACAGCCTCGGCGGCACGGTGCGGCAGAGCTACGAGTGCAGCGAGATCGTGTATCACGATTACTCGTCGCCACGCCGGCAGGAGTTTCGTCACGAGGCGCAGGCCTTGCAGGAACAGGGCTATATCGAAGGTCACCAGATTCAGGGCGTGGGGCCACCGGGATACATCAATCTTAGGCATCGCTACTACTGCATGCCCGACGGCCGGTTCGTGCGCTACGGCCATCGCGGCGGAGTGGACCGGGATGCGGCGATCCGGGATGTCCTGGCGCGGCACGGCATGGATGACGATCCGGATGCTTTCCGCGAGCGAATCCGGACCCTGCAGATCGGGGCACCAAAGGTCGACGATGAGGCGGAACTGGAACGCCTCCTCAGTGTGCAGCGCGCGTTGATGGATGCCCTGACCTATGTGTTCGAGAACGGTGCATACCGTGCCGGCACGAAGCACGGCGTCTGGGAACAATGGGATTTCTCGGATGGACAGCCGTGGATCCGGCGAAGAACCCCTTGGGTGAACGGCGAGCAGCACGGTCTCGAAACCCTCTACATTCGCGGCTGGACCTGGGGTCACATTGAATGGGCCAATGACAAGAGGCACGGCCCTGCCCGTTACTACTCCAAACGGATTCCCGGGGGCATTGCTGAGTCGAGAACCTATGTCGATGACAAAGCGCACGGTGGTTTCCGCTGGGAGGAGCAACGTATGCGCCGGGCAGGAACAGAAGTCGCCGAAACCACGGGCTGGATCAAGATGGATGAGGACAAGGGGGTGATGGAATACTACGATGCCGATTTCATCCTTGAGCGCCGCGTGGACATGAGATGAAGGCGCCGCAGGTCAGAACACCTGTTTCCATCTGGGTGGCGGGTGTCGGCGCGACCCTGGTCGTGCTCTCCGCCTTGGCCGGCGCCTGCCATGCGTCCGAGACTTCAGCGGTGTCCCCTGGATTCGGATTGCCGGAAGCCCGTCAGTCGAACGGTCCCGACCGCGTGACCGCATCTGCCGCTGCCGATTCTGCGCCGCGGTCTGCCACGGCTCTTGCACCGGGGCTCGACGATCACCGGCAGGTCATGGACCTGGGGGTTGCTCATCGGCTCTGGGTACTGATCCCCGAGGCGGGGCGGCTCGAACTGATGGATGCGCAGATGCGGCCGCTTGCGGGCGAGCGTTCGGGACGCCCCGTCCTCAATCACGCGTTCCATCCGGCCGCAGGCGCTTTCGAGCAGGTCTTCGTCCTGCGCTTCGAGGGCGAGGAGGGAACGGCCGGGACTCAGCGCATCGTTCGCGCGCGTCCGGACCGCGATTCCCACTGGATACTTCGCCGGAACACGGAAGAGCACGACGGCTGGCTGCTGCTCGAGGTCGAGCCGGAAGAATTCGAGCGCACCGCGATGGCGCTGGCCGCTATCCGGGATCTGCCCGCATGGGGCACAGTGGACGATCTCGACGAGGAATTGGCGGCACTGCTCGAACTGGAGACAGATCACGCGCTCGCTCCCGAGATGCCTCCATTTGCCGACGAGCACGCCCTGAGGCTACGCCGGGAAGGGATGGAGCGGCTGGGCCGCGGCGACTACGCGGGTGCACTGGAGCGGCTGGAGGAGAGTCTGCAGATCTTGCCCGATACCGAGGTGGCGGATCGGGCGGCACGCCTTCGCAGCTACCTGCGGCTGCAGAGCCCATGACAACGCCCGAGGTGGCTCGCATGGGAAGCGTTTCCTGTGTGATTTTTCGCATCCCGGCCAAGGGTCCCAAGAAGGACTATGTCCACCCCGACGCTCCTGGGCTGGCCCGGTGAAGGGGTGTCGGCGACCGCCGTGGGCTGCACCGCGCGCTGGAGGTTCCGGAGGGGCGATGCCGGTAGTGAAGCGAACGGGGCAACCGATGCAGCGGTGGCGGGTGTCCGCGGGCGCGTTGCTGGCGCTGGCGGGTCCCTGGTTTCTTGGTGGGTGCCTGATGCAGGCGATCTACGGCAATCCGCCGGATCGGGTCGTAATGGAACCCAAGGTCCATGCCCTGGCGGGATTGAACACGCCGTTCGACGAGTTCAACGCGGTGGCGATCCCGCCGCCACTGAAGTTGGACACCCTGCTCGTGTTCGCCAGCAATGCCGCTACGCAGGGGCGCAGGTTCGAGATCGAAACCGCGCGGCTGCAACTGGTCCAGGCCCCCTATTCCCAACGCGCGGATGGCAAGGCCCCGGCACCGCGGATCCGCGCCGAACGTACCGGGCGCTTCGCGGGCATCCCCGCCTCCGGGGGGAATCAACTCGGACCCACCCCTCTCAGCGATACCCGCGTTTCCGGAAGGATCTACGATCAGCCGTTCCCGCCGCACATGACCATGAGTCTGGATCTGGAACGCGAGCCGCTGCCCTGGTCCGGCCGCGGCCAGCTCCCGGACGGCGCCGTATGGATGTTCGATTCGGATCATGCCGGGCGGCGCAACCTGTATTTCGTCGACCCTCAGGGCCGGAAACAAGCGTTCTTCGGCAACCGCGCCGACGCCGACGACGCCTACGCCAGTTACGACTTCGAACGGCATGTACTTTATTTCAGCTCCAACCGCTCGGGACGTTACCGGATCTACCGCTACGTGAATTCCGACGGCAACACCCGATTCGCCCGCTGGCTGGGCGACCCGGCGCGCGCCGCGGCGATCGAACCGGTGCCAGCACTGAATGCCGAGGGCAACACGCTGGCGCCGTTCGTGCAGGGGGGATCTGCTCCTGTTCGCATCGGATCGCTTGGGCGGCTTCGGTGGCTACGACCTGTATCTGGCTCGTCATGGGCCGCAGGGCTGGGAACGGCCGGCAAACCTTCAGGAATTCATGCCGGCAGACGTTCCCGTGAACACCGCCGCGAACGAGTTCCGCCCGTCGCTGCTGACCCTGGGCCTGCGCCATGCGGCCGATCTCAAGGTCTTGCTGTTCTCGTCCGACCGGCCCGGCGGCCAGGGTGGCTACGACCTCTACCTGACCGCGCTCCCGGAAGCGCGATGACACGCATCCACCCCCGCCCCGCGTACGTCTCCACACGTGGGCTTGTCTTTCTGGAACCGAGGACCGAATCATGCTCATCGCGATTCTTTTTCTTGTCTCCATCGTGCTCGGCTGGCTGGGCCGGTGGCGGTGGCTTTGGCTGCCCTGGTTGATCGGGACGCTGGTCGTCGCTTTCGAAGAAGCCATGCTGCGCCCCGGTAGTGCCGGCATCTACGACCTGATCGTGGCCCCGCTGATCCTGGCATTGATCGTGCTCATTCTGTTTTCGATCGGATTCCTGCTCGGCTTTGCTGCCCATCGCCTGGTACGCAGACGCTGGCCCCGACCGAAAACGCGCTTCGTATTCGACCCTTCCAGCACGGGCAACCAGTTGATCGGCACCGGACTGTTGATCATCGCGTCGTATTTCGCCTGGCTGTTCCTGATCATCAGCGTGCCACGACCCGATGCCTGGTGGTGGCTTCCATGGTCCGAGTTCCAGTATCTGGGGTATCCATTCTTTTTCGTCGGAGGCGCGCTTATCGCCTGGGGGATCCGGCGATCGCTGGTCGATGAGGATCGTGAGACGGCCGGCGACTGAGTCGTGTTTCCACTACCATCCCGGACGTTATGGCTCGCATTTCGATCGATCTGCATCAATGCTTTCGCGACGGACGGAAGATCGACGCGGCGCTCGAGGGGGCGATCGACGATGCCTGCGCCAAGCACATCGCGACGGTTGAGATCATTCACGGCAAGGGCAGCGGCCAGTTGAAGAAGCGCGTTCTGCGGTTTCTGCAACGGCCCGATATCCGCGCGCGGTACCACCGCGTTGAAAAGGACTCCCGGAATCACGGGCGTCTGTTCGTTCATTTTCGCCACTGAGACGGGCTTGCTCCCCGAGCCGTCCGGCGGGTTCGACGCGGTGGCTGGCCGCAACACGCAACATGACCGTAATACAGCCCAGGCGATCGCAATCCGGGAAAAGCGTGCCGGCATCGGCTACATTATTTGTGTGGAAATAGTCTGGTCCGACTGCACCATCGTAGCCGTTCGACCCTCCCGCCCTGCTACTTCTCTCGAATCCCCGTCAGACGAGCAAGGCAGGATCGTACGACGGGAGTCCACGCCATGAGTCCGTCGACATCGCACCCCCTGAAAGCCGCAAACGCACCGGCGATCCCCGCCCGTTGGGCAGGCCTGCTGCTCAGTGTGCTGCTCCTGCTTCTGTTCCTTGTGCTGCCTGCGGCCGTTGCCACGGTCGACCACGGTACGAGGCTGCAGCAGGCGATCCACGAGGTCGTGGAAAAAGGCGACGCCGCCGACGAGGAGTACAAGGCGATCGTGTTTCGCCACAACCAGGAGATCAACCGCCTGGCTTTGCGCGGAAGACCGGTGATCGATGGAGCGGCACCGCTCACCGACGCGCAGTATCAGATCCTGCAGGAGGTGTTCCGGACAAGGAATCGTGAACTCGCGGAAGGCGTGCTGGCCGAGTTGGGTTTCGAGGGCAAGTTCCAGGAAGCACCGAAACGGAGGGACGCCCCCGGAGAACAGCAAGAGCGGCACAACCCCGGAACCGATACCGACATCATCATCAGGAGGCTGGACGGCGGGCCCATCACGCTCGCCGACGTGCGCGAACTCGATCAACGGTATCAACGGCGAGTCGACGAGTATTTGCAGAACAAGGATCCGGATGGGGCTGCGCTGCAGCTCAGACCAGTGGATACCAACACGGATTTCATGCCGCACCCCGACCACACGGACGACTTTGTCGAGATCTCGACAATGATCAACAAGCGGGGGGGCACGGCCTATATCCGGGACGACGCGGCGCGCGTCGAGGACCGCAGGCGCGAAGCAAACGGCGTGACGTTCGAGGTTGTCGAGGCTGGCGAATACGTCCGTGAAATGCACGACCAGGTTCGGCGAGCCATGGACGACGCCCGCTCGCGGTACGGGAGGGTTGACCAACTAGAGGCGGATGTGGCGACGCTAGAGAAGTCGATCGATGCGTTGGAGCGACAGATTGCCAGCGCGCAGTCGGCGGACGAGAGACAGAGATACGCCGCCGAGCGCGATCAAAAACTCGGCGAACTCGGCCGAATCAACGCCAGGATCGAGGAACTCGAGACCGATATCCAGCTGTTTCATTCCATGGCCGGGAAATACCTGGATCGCATGGTGGATATGTGTCAACGGCTGGCCCGCCAGCATCGGATCGAGTGCGAGCTCCGCCTTGAGGGGCGCCAGAGAAAACTGCTGGAGCAACTGTCGAAGGTGCGCGGTCCGGAAACCCGCGATCAGGCCGGAGCCATGAAGGAGTTGGCGGAGCCGATCCTGCAGCTACTGCTCGAGTCGTACGTCGACACGCTGGCGAAGCTGGTGCCCGAGTCGCCGGATCTGGCGATGGAAGCCTTTGCCGAGCTGGCGCTGATGTCCGACCTGCGGCGCGACCTGCACCCGCGCTTTGCGCAGATTTTCGACCAACGGATTGCCGGACTGGTCACCCCGCCGGTGATCGTGCAGCCGCACCCGTCCAGGGCCACTGGCGCGGAGCGGATTCGCGCCATGTGTTCCGAAACGCGCCGGCGCGGACTGACCCAAGACGAGGCCATGGCCCGGATGCGCAGCTATCTCCTGGACTGGGACACGCTGGACCCCCACACCATGGGCGATCAGGTTCCGCGGCTTGACGATTTCGTCCAGCAGGCGTCTGAGGAATGGAGCAACTGGCTCGAGGGAAGGGTCCGTCGCGGCATGCACCTGTTCCGGTACGGCAACTGGTACGCCCCGAACTGGTGGGGAGGAAGCGAGCTGAAGGACCGGGTTGGACCGTTGCCCCCGGTCGATTCGCTGGACGCGATCGCGATGCGCCACGATTTCGCCTATCAGATTGCCGAAGAGATGGAACAGGCATTCGCGAACCCCCGGCTGGGCCAGGAGTTGCGCGCGATGGCCGACATCATCGCGATGGAGGAAGCGCTGATGTTGCCCGGAGATCCACGCGACTGGCCACATCCGCCGCAGGACCCCGAAGACGCCCGCAAGATGCGGGCGCTGATGGTGTACGGATTCTCGGTGCTTGCGCCGATGCGCACCCACGGACTGAGCGCCTATTTCGAGTTGAAGAAGACGGAGGAAGACCTCTGGACCGCACTGACGAGTCCCGCGCTCAGTGCGGAGAGCATGGAGGCGACGATGCGCGCAATGGGGCTCGACCGGGTCGGTTACACGATCACTCCGGAGCAATTGAGCCAGATGGCGCAGAACCGGGCATTTCAGTGGTTCCTGCGGTACGGCAAGACGGAGGAAGACCTCTGGCAGGAAACCGAGGGCGCGCTCGCCCACCTCCTCGACGCATCCGGCGCCCGAATCCGGCGCAGTCAGCCGGCAATGCCCGACGAAGAACCGGGATCCGCCGTTTTCAGCCTTTCCGGACAATGGGAATCCCATAATCCGGGGTGGCTGCCGCCGTTCGATCCGTCACCGAACCGGCCAATCGAAGCCGGCCCGATCGCACTCGAAGCCGGGCGCTACAAGGCGCACCTGCTGTTCGCTCCCGATATCCGGCACTCGATGACCGCCGGAAACTACAACACCGGGATGTCCGTTCAGCAGTTCGTCCGGGGGCACAGCCTGAGCGGAACGGGCCGCTCGCTGGTGGGGCTTTCGGCCTCGGCCGGCAACCGGCCACAAGGCGAGATCGAACGCGAATTCGTCGTCGACCGGCCGAGTCAGGCCCGGGTGCGCTTTGGCGTGGCGGCGAGTCACGGCCATGCCGGTGGGTACGTCGAACACGAACAGAGTTTCACCGGGACGATCATCTATCTGGGTCCGATTCCGGAGGAAGTGGCCGAACCGTGTTCGCCCCTGATGCCTGGCGACACACTGCGCGCGGGACGGTCCGATGTCACCCTCGCTCTGGCCAACGGCGCGGTGATGCGCGTTCCAGCCAACAGCGAGGTGCGCATGGAAACGAACGATGAAGGCAGGTTGCGTGTCGTGGTCGTCAACGCCGGAAGCGGCGGCACCTTCCGGACCGAAGGCGAGGACTTCGACGAATTCGAAGTCGAGGATCCGTCGGGACAGGTAATACGCGTGCGCCCGCTCGGCACGACCTTCACCGTGACCGCGACCGGGATCGAGGTTCTCGAAGGGTCGGTGGAGGTTCTGTCCGGCCCCGGCCTTAGGGTGATCCGCAAAGGCCAGCGCATCGGCTGGGAGGACGACCGCGCCGTGGCAGTGGATGCACCGGATGAACGCGCGACACTGTCGTCGGACGGTATCCCGTTGCAGCTCGATTTCTGGCAACCGCGACCCGAGCCGTTCGGCGCCAAGCCCGGCCCGTTCGAGCCGACCGCCGAAGAATCCGGTTGGCTATGGGCCGACCCGCCGGCCCGCTGGTATCGATCCTTTGGCAACCACGCGCCCCGTGCCGAAGTGGAGGTCGACCCCGAGGGTTCCGCCCGGGTCACGGTGCCCGCAGGCAGTTCCCTGGACGACCGGCGCAATACCGCGCCGCGTCTGTTGCACAAGATCACCGGCGATTTCGATCTCGAAGCCGAGGTCAGCGTACAAGGGCCGCCGCATGCCGGAATCGAATGGATCGTGCGGGCGCCGGGGAGCCATGCGGGTACGCTGGCCGGACAGTTCCCGGGCACCGGCGCCGATGGGCCGGGACAGCACTATCTGCAGCTGGGAGCGAGTGTGGTTCTGGCGCGGGACGCGAGCCTCCGCGTCGCCGCGCTGAACGAGCCCAATCGCGATCTCTGGCCGTCTCCGGACGACGACATCGTGCGCATCCGGCTTTCGCGGCGGGGATCGGTCTGGACAGCCGCATGGCGCAGCGCGGATGAACGCTGGAACGTGCACCGCCTCGAACAGGCTCCGCAGGTTCCGGAGACGTTCTGGGCCGGCTGGGCCTTCATTAACCCGGCCCGTACCGCATCGGCGCAGTTCACGCTGCGCAACGTGCGCCTGCACACCGTGCCCTGGTATGCCCTGCCGCGTCCCGAATGGCAGAGCTTTGCCGTTGGCGGACGGATCGAGACCGCTGCCGATACCGCCGTCCTGTCGGTGGACGCGGGATTGTCCGGATCGGCCAGGGCATTGCACGGCCAGGTGCTGGAAGGCGATTTCGATGTATCGGTGCATTTCGACGCCAGGGAGTTGAACCGTGAGCCCGGTCAGGTGCTGCGCTGGACGCTGGGCGCCGTCACGCTCGACGAACAGGGGGTATCGGTGGGCTACGAATGGTCGGACCGCGGGGCGAGCTACGGGGTCATTCGGGAAACGCGGCCCGGCTATCGCGCGGCAACCGCGATGCACCGCGACCCGCTGGTGGTCGAGGAACGCAAGGGGCGGCTGCGCCTGGTGCGCAGAGGCGATGTGATTCATGCGTACTACTGGCGCAACGGCCCGCTCGGGCGTTACCGCGAAATCTCCTACCGCGACCAGGATCGTGGCGGCTTCGAGGGGCCGATGCATCTGCGCGTGGCGCTGGATAACGGCGATCGATTGCCGGATGCGGGGTCGGCAACCGTTGCGTTCACGGTGGTCGAACCCGAAACCTCGATTGGCGAAGCCCTGGTCCGGGAGATCCACGAGCACTGGGTGCTGGATGCGGATCAGACCATTGCCGGGTCGGTGATTCATACGGCGGGCAGAATCAACCTCAACGGTCACCGGCTCGTGATCGAGGGGCTATACCAGCAGGCGGGTGGCGACCTGCGGGTCAATGGTGGTGAACTGCACGTTCATGGCGATTATCGCATCGAGGGCCTTCCGGAAGGTTCCGACGACGGGCCTGAAGCCAGCAGTGGCACCCTGACCATGACTTCAGACCAGGATCGTGTATTCGTCGCCGGCGATTTCGTGACCCGCTCGACGCGTGCCCACCACAACAATCTGCGCGATGGTGTACTCGAAGTCCGCGGCGATTTCGTACAGGACGGGGATCCCAACAGCTTCGACGCGCGACTCCGGCACCGCGTGGTCCTGTCCGGCGACTCGCGGCAGGACGTCGTGTTCGCCAATCCCGACCGGTCGGGTTTCCAGCAACTGACGGTGACGCATGACCAGGTTTACGTATCGAGCCCGCTTCGCGGCTGGCAACTCGACAGCGATGTGGTGCTGAATACCGACGATGACCAACTGTTTCCGGGATTCACCCGCAATCTGAACCTGAACGGCCAGACGCTCGAACTGCGAAGCGGGCTCCTCCAGCAGCATCGGGCCCGGATCAACCTGGCCGGAGGACAGCTCATCGTTCGCGGCGACCTGATCCAGGCATCCGGAGATTGCCGGGTTAACGGCGGTGAACTGCGCGTTCATGGCGATTATCGCATCGAGGGGCTCCCGGAAGGTTCGGGCGACGGGCCTGAAGTCAGCGATGCTGCCCTGCTCATGAATTCAGACCAGGATCGGGTATTCGTCGCCGGCGATTTCGTGACCCGCTCGACGCGTGCCCACCACAACAATCTGCGCGCTGGCGTACTCGAAGTCCGCGGCGATTTCGTGCAGGCCGGGGATCCAAACAGCTTCGACGCGCGCAATCAGCATCGCGTGGTCCTGTCCGGCGACTCGCGGCAGGACGTCGTGTTCGCCAATCCCGACCGGTCGGGTTTCCAGCAACTAACGGTGGCGCATGACCAGGTTTACGTTTCGAGTCCGCTTCGCGGCTGGCAACTCGACGGCGATGTGGTCCTGAACACCGACGATGATCGATGGTTTCCGGGATTCACGCAGACTCTGAACCTGAACGCCCAGACGCTCGAACTGCGAAGCGGGCTCCTCCAGCAGCATCGGGCCAGGATCAACCTGGCTGGCGGGCGGCTCATCGTTCGCGGCGACCTGATCCAGCCCGCGGCGGAGATCTCGGTCAACGGCGGCATGCTGTGGATCGATGGCGACTACCGCATCGAACCGCTCGCCGAAGAGGGGCAACCCGACACGGATTCCAGCGACGGAACGCTGCGCATGAATCGGGGGGACGATCTCGTGCGCATCGGCGGCCGTTTCGTGACCCGTTCGGCACATGCCCACCACAACAATCTGATCGATGGTGTACTCGAAGTCCGGGGCGATGTCGTGCAGGCCGGGCATCCCAACAGCTTCGACGCGCGACTCCGGCACAAAGTCGTGCTGGCCGGCTCCAGGCCTCAGGCCCTGCGCTTCGAAAGCCCGGCGGCCTCCGGCTTTCAAACGCTGATTCTCGATCGGAAAGCCGCGGCAACTGGCACCGTGCCATCGGATATCCGCGTTCGAAAACTCGTCCAGGCACCGGTCGAAACCGACCCGCTGCGCGTACCGGTTGGCGGACGCACCACGCTCGCAGACCCCTGGGACGCTCCCGACGTCGGCTGGACCGCAGAATCAAGGGACCCGGAAATCGCGACCGTCGATGACGCCGGGGAGGTCACCGGCAAGGCATCCGGATGGACCGCGGTGAAACTGGTGAAGGCCGACGAACCGGACGTGTTCCGGTATCGCTGGGTGGAGGTGATCACTGTACCCGACACGGAACCTGCCGCCCCAGAACTCCCGGTGCCCGACCAGGCGGACCCGACCGAGGAGCCCGAGCGCGTCACCGTACGGGTGCTGCGTGCCTGGGGTCAGCTGCCGCCACGCTTTGATCGGCTGGCGCTGAACCTTCGGACTCACGACATCGACCTGTGGAGCCTGGATCTGACCGACATCCGGCGACTCGCAGCCGAAGCGAAGGCGGCCGAAAAACCGTGGGCGGATTTCGCACCCGAGCTGGAAGCGCTGGCCGAACATATGCACGACCTTGCGGGAACCGACTGGCGGTAAGGCAAGAACACCGCGCTGCCCGGTTGTCGCTGCGCACCGGGTTTCGCGTTTCCGCTGGGAATCCAGTCACCGTACGTGGGGCACGCAGCCGGGATGCCGTAACCTCCAGAAAGCGTGCAACAACGGCATGGGCGGGCGCAATCCGCCGGATCCGCAGGCGCCACATGCTCCGCGATACGGATTGTAATCGCCTGACCTGCTCCTATCCCTTTGTCTTCGATCCTTGTGCAGGGGTTTCCCACCGCTGTTGCAGTTGCTGGGCGATGTCCCGCGCCTCGGCTTCGCGTCCGGCCGGGATGGGGACGTTCAGGCGGACGCCGACCCGATGCATGGACACGGTCTTCGGGTTGGACACCTGGAGGTCCGAGTAGACGATCTCGAGATGCGGTCGGGCGCCGCCGACCGCCTGGATCGACTCGAACCGGCTCGTCCAGCCGCTCCAGAAATGCGTTTGGCCTCCGAGGTAGAGCAGATCCTCGCCGATGTGCGCCTCGTAAGGCCCGCGCTCCAGTCTGCGCCGGGTCAACCGGGGCATCACGATGGCCACGAAGGTCAGCAGCGCGACCAGGCCGGCGGCACTCGCGACCATGACGCCGGCCGCCTCGCGGTCGATGAACACGACCAGGATTACCGTAACCACCACGATGGTTCCGCCCAGGAACCACAGATTGGCGCGGGCCAGCTGGCGCTGCTCGCCGTATTGGGCGCGCACATGGTCGCGCCACTCCTCGGGCGAATAGGTCCAGTGCGCAAGGCGTTCCTCGCCACGCAGCAGCCGCTGCAGGCGGCGGAACTGGCCGATGTACAGCGGACTCACGAGCACCGCGGACAGCAGCAGCACGATCCCGAGCAGGCTCGACATCATCGGCAGGCCGATGTCGCCCCCCCAGATGCCGTAGACATGCGGCACCAGCAGCAGTGCAATCCCGACGACCGCCATCATCAGGATCGACGCGAGCACGGTACCCGCGGTGCTGTCGACCGCGTGCGCCGTCGCCGGGCGCAAACGGCCGCGCTGCACCCTCCATGCGGCGACCGCCCCAATCGCCAGCAGCATGAGCGGCCACTGGCTACGCAGGGGATAGCGCTGGTCCGCAGGAACCCCGGCCCTGCCGAAGTCCCAGGGCGGCCAGCGCTGCAGCGTGAGAAAATGGACCTCGTGGCCATCGCGCAGCATCAGGTAGCCCGGCAGCGACTCCACCTCGCGGGGCCAGTTCGGGATCCACTGCGCGGGCTGCAGAAAGATCCGGTCGCGATCGGCCAGCTCGCCGACAACGGCCGACCATTGCTCCCGATCGTCGCCGGTGTCGGCCTCGATCCATCGCTCGCCCGCGTGGTTTTCCATGTACAGCGGCAATGGCACCGACGGCTGCCGCCGCTGCAGCAGATCCCGGGCCGCCGCCATTGCGCCGATGCGGTGCGCGGGGGGCGTATAGCTGCGCTCGTACTGCTGCGCCCAGTCGGTGACCTCGATTCCGACCAGTGCCGGCTCGGGATACCACCACGCCAGCAGGGCGCCGAGGACCAGCACCGGGAGCAGCAACCGTGCGAGCAGGTTTTTCATGGTGGCACCGCTACGGGGTGATTTCGTCCCATGTCGCCCCTCCGTCGCTGGACAGGAATACCCTGTCGCGAGCGCCGGCGACGACGTGTCCGGCCGCATTGGCGGCAAAGCGTTCCAGCGGAATCGGTGCGGCGTGCACGGCCAGCACCGAGAGCCCTTCCGAGGTATGGCGCAGCCGTGCCAGCCTGCCTTCAGGCGTCAGCGCGAGCCAGTCGCCGCCGTCCACCGGGACGAAGCCGTGGAAGCGCTCGTCGGGTCTGGCCTTGGGTCCCGTCCAGTCCGGCTCGCCCGGATGGAGGGCCCAGTACTCGCTGTGGCCCGGCCGGCCGCGGTCGACCCAGATCGCGCCGTCGGCGGCGATCTGCGGCGGTCCGGCCGCCATGTCCCGCAAGGGAGCCACCTGCCAGCCCGTCAGGCCGGCGTCGGCGATGCCGATCGCGTTCCGGCCCCAGGCCAGCAGCCGCCGATCGGGCAGCAGGCCGATGCCGTTCACCGGCTCATCGCCCGGGGTCTGGCCGAGCTTGAACAGGGGTTCCCAGGAAGACCCACTGCGCCGGTAAATGCGGTAATCGGAAGGACGGTAATCCTCCTGCCGGTAGCTGGCCCGAGGCGCGGTGAATGCGGAATGACCATGGTCGTTGGCCACGGCCAGCAGGTCGCCGTTCGGGGCGACCCCCAGGGTACGCACGCCAGTACCGGGTGGCCCGGGAAGCCCGTCCGCCGCGTCCCGCCAGTGCCCGCCCTGATCCCGGGACCGGTACAGCCCCCGGTCCCAGGCGCCCAGGTACAACGCTCCCGAGGGTGCGAAGGTCATTGCGATCCGTTCCGCTGCGTCGTCCACGGCGGGCGGCGCGGCGACGACGGTCCAGTCGCCGGCAGAGGGTAGCGGGTCCGGAACAACGTGCGCCCCTGCAGGATCACGATCGTGCCCTCGTCGTCCACGGCCACCGCGCGGGTCGCGAAGCCGTCACGGAACGCGACACGGCGCCATTGCGCATCGCTCAGTCGGTACAGCTCGCCCGCGTCGTCGGCCGCCCAGCCGAGCCCGGCGGGACCCAGTGCGACCGAGACGATCAACCCGTCGACCCCGGAGTCGCTAGACCAGTGGCTGCCCGCGTCCGTCGACCACCAGAGCCCCTGGCGGCGGGTGCCGAGCAGGATATGCCCATCGGATGCAACGGCGATCGCCGTGATGTCGGTTGCCGGGAGGTTTTCCAGCCGGGCCCATGCCTGCTGGCCCGGATCCAGCCGGTAGAGCCCGCCGCCGAAGGTCGCCGCGTAGAGGCTGGATTCCGGGGATTCCGCCAGGGCCAGCACCTGCCGGTTGTCCAGTCCTGCGTGCAGCGGTTCCCAGCGCTGCGAACCCGGTCCCAGACGATATACGCCCGTGCCGAATCCCGCGGCGATCAAGCTGCCGTCAGACTGCAGCAGTGCATCCTGCACCGGAATCGGCGGCAAGCCTTCGGTGGTCACGCGGCTGATCTCCCCGCGGTCGAGGCGATGCAGCCCCCGGCCCCAGAACTTGGCCACGCAGTGCGCAGCGCCGCAGCGGACCCAGGCCGCCGCGGCCGCTGCCACCGGGACCCAGTCACCACCGGGATCCTGGCGCAGCAGCCCGCCCCGGGTCGCCAGCCACAGCTGGCCGGTTCCGGTCTCGGTGGCGGCTGCCGGGCGTTCGGGAAGCTCGGCCTGCCAGCGCGGGCGCAGGTCTTCGGGGCACTCGCGAAAAAGCCCCTGTTCCTGCGTCAGCACCAGCAGACAGTCGTCGGAGGTAAGCAGTAGCTGCACGACACCGGCGCTGGCGATGCCGGCCGGGACGCAGACCAGGACCAGTGGCAGGCACCACAGTGCCCTGCGCCAGGACGACCATTCAATCGTCATCTGAATCGTTCCGGTTCGTGCGCCCTCTCGCTGTCTCCAGCGCTGCGACGACAGCCGGACTGACAGGTCTGCGGGCACCGCTCCACTGGCGACCGTTCGCTCGGCCGGGTGTGCTGGCGAAGGCCCGATCCGTCGATGTCCATTCTGCCTTGGACGGTCCGCCGGACGACGCCGTGGGGAAGGCATCGCGCGGCCTTCACGGACACCCGAGGATCTCGCCCGTGCTGTGGTCGCGCACCGTGATGCAGCGACCATCCCGGTTCCACAACGTCCATACGCCGACGCGCTGGCCCTCGGCATACGCGCCCTCTGCAGCCTTGTTTCCGTTCTCCGACCAGTAGTTCCAGGGGCCGTCTTTGCTCCCGTGCTGGAACGCGCCCTCGGATTCCCGGTTGCCGTTCTCGTACCCGTACACAGCCGGCCCGTGGCGGGTATTGCGTTCCCACTGTTCGCTGAGACGCAGATTTCCGTTGCCGAACCATTCCCGGTTGGAACCGTGCAGCCCCCCCTGGTCGTAGCGCTTGCCATAGGCGGCATCGTAGTGACGCTCGACGACCAGCAGCCCGGACGCGTTCCAGACGCGCAGAGCTCCGTGCGGGATGCCGTTCTGGAAGCCTCCCTCGCTGCGCCGGTTGCCGCTCTCGTCCCAGCGGGTATAGCTTCCGTGGTATTTTCCACCGACCCAGTGGTACTCGTCCCTCGGGTTGCCGTTCTCGTACCAGGACTTCTGCTGGCCATGGCGCTGTCCGTCGCGATAGCAGCTCTGCATGGCCAGCCGAGTCCGCGCCGCGTCGAACCAGTTCTGCTCCAGACCATGTTTCTCGCCACGGTCGTTGACATGGTATCGACCCGGCCGGAAGCTGTACTCGTCGGTCACCACGCGCAGACCAGAGTGATCGATCCCCGGGCAGCCGCTGGCGATGGGGTCGCCTTCCCGTGGTGTGGGCACCGCCTCGACACGCAGCGCGTTGGAACGGATCGGGATTCCGCCGACGTGGACGACGAGTTGAATTTGGTCGCCCGCGTTGACCTGCAGGCCGTGCAGGGTGCCCTGGAGGATTCCAGCATGGACCTCGAGGGCGTGCGCCGCCGGGCTCTGCAGGCGCCCGTTCAGGTACAGGTCGAACACTCGCTTGTCGCTTTCGGTTGCGTTGAACACCATTTTCTCGGTGTGGGCACCGTACGGGTGGTGGATCACCTCGCCGACCAGCCTGCGGTCCTCGGGATCGTAGTCGGCCAGGGTCACCTCCACCCGCGGCATGTACAGATCGAGCAGGCGCGCCGAGCCGAGGAACGCGATCGGCAGCAGCACGCGGGCCTGGCTCATCGCGCTCTCTGCGGTGGTTTCGAAGGTGCGGCGATCGTGCCAGCGACCGCGTAGGTAATCGACCAGAGTCGCCCGATCGGTACCTTCGCGCAGCAGGAGCACGCGCCGGGAACCCCTCGTCCCCACCGGGATGTCGGCGTAGTAGCCACCGGTATTCCCGTGCTGCTCCCAGGTCAGCTCCTCGAGCCGCGGCGAGGGGTAGACCCGACCGTTGGCCGGCAGGACTTCTTCACCGTTGCGGGTTCCAGTCACCGTATCTGCCGAGAAGAAGTTCCGGTTCACATAACTGGCGACGAGGTGGAACAGTTCCTCGGGCTCAGCCCGGCGGACCGAAGCGGCCAGGCGTGCATCGATGTCGTCGTCGATGAAGATACCGCCCATGTGCCCACGCGACAGGCCTTCGAATACCTGCATCACATGGGGTCCGAAGATCCGTTCCTCATAAGGGTCGCCGCGGAGGTTGAAGGCGGTGACGTACTCGGGTTGAGGATGCGCGTCGTCGCGGACATGGGCCGGCACGGTCATGTCCGCGAGCAGGTGCATCGTTTCCCCTAGAACGCGCCAGGCGAACGCGAACAGCTCCTCCTTGGTTTCGGGATCCCGTTCCCGGAAGGCGGCGCGCATCGCCTCCAGTCCCCTCGGCCACGCATAGCGGTTGTCCGGAGTATCTGGCGCGCGCGCGGTGCCGTCCAGCGCCCAGTGGCGTGCATCGATTCGGGGATTCTCGATCGCCACGCCGTCGCCCAGCCCGGCGGCAGCCTGGAACTTCGCATACAGGCGCGCCATTTCCGGCACGTCGGTCAGGTAGCGCTCACCCTCCGGTTTCGTGGGATCGTAGAAATGGCGCAGAGACTGAAACCAATGGGGAGCGTCGGCCGTACGGCCACCGTCCTTGATCCAATCGACGAGGTTCCGGGATGTCGGCCCGGTCACCATGTCGGAATGCCAGCGGCCGGCCTCGAACACCGTATAACCCTCCAGGCGCCGCAACAGCGGCCAGTCGTCCCGGCCCAGCACGTAGGCACTCATGTCGACCGGCCGGGTCTGGCGATGGGTTTCGCTCCACCAGATCCGGAACGCGCTCTCGTTGATCGCCGGATGCGCGGTGACGTCGTCGTAGGCGGATGCCGGAGGGACGATGCCCGGCGAGGCCAGGAGCAGCAGGACCGCAAGAAGCCACCGCCCGCGCCGCAACAGGAGCGCGCACGCCATGATCAGGCTGTGCCTCCGCACAGCATCGCGAGGGAAGCCAGTGCTCCTGCCTTCATACGCGCTGGCGCCGGTATCGGGGCCCATGCTGCCATGGCAGTCAAAGCGACGACCGCGCATCACACAGCATCCCGGGTGCCGGAAGGGGCTGGAAGCAGGACGGCGGGCCTCACAGATCCCAGAGCAACCACTGATCGCCCTCCCGAACCAGTCGCATCATCAGGACTGCGTCACCGATGGCGATATCGAACTCCGCGGCATCGCCCGAGGCTCGCACCAGATTCCGCTCCTGCAGCCAGCGGCCCAGGATCAGCATGTCCGCCTCGACGCCGGCCAGCTCTGCCCAGATCGCCTCGCGTCGGTCCGGATGGGTCAACCCAAGCAAGGCGTCCAGATCTTGGGCCAGCAACGCATCCTCGACGTGAGCGGCCACCCGGTCGATCGGAGCACGGATCTCCCCTGACAGGCGGTCGGCCACCGTCACTGCGCCCGGGCCAGCATCCACCTCCGCGGTGCTGGCGACAGCCGCGGCCTGCAGCATCCGCTTCAAAACATCCACCAGTGCCCCCAGGTCATCGCGGTACGGGGCCAGAACGCTCCCGGCCACCGCCGCGTCCTGCACCAAGCGGTTAAGCGCGGGGAGGTCGGCCCTGAGCAGGTCGATGTCCTGCGCGCGAAGCGCCAGAGCGAGCCCGGTAAACCGTTCGGGTAACAGGCCCCAGGCACGCAATGCGTGCACCGTCAGCGCATCGCGCCGGGCGAGCTCGAGGAGTTCCGCCGGAAGGTCGGAGGGGCCGAGGGACGGTGGGGCCGGCGACGTTTGCGCCTGCGCCGAAGCGAACGGGCTGGCCACGGCGATCAGGCCGATCACAGACACCAGGACCCGGAATGCCTTGAGTGGTCGGTACTCCACCGCGCCCCCCTGAACTCCCCCAGCGTCGACCACCGCGCTCGCCACGAAGGTTCCATCATCCGACAGTCCAGGACTATATCGGATCGTCGAGCGGCGCGCGACTTCGCCGCCGCCTGAACTCGATCGGCCTTCCAAGCCCCCGGACCACCCCCACCCTTGTCGCGCCCGGACGCGTTGACTATCGTGTCCGCAGCTTTCCGACCACAGGGGCCCTGGCCCAGTCACGATGAACCGATTCGGACTTGCCGCAGCCGCGCTGCTTCTCGCAGGCATCGCGGCCCTCCTCTTCCTGCGCCCCGAGAGTACCGGTACCGGGGCGCCCGCAGACCGTGGTGTGCCGGGGGATCCGGCCGAGCGCACTGGGGCGCTGGTCGATCAGATCGTATTCACGCAGGAGTCCGATGTCGGCAAGGTCACCGGGCTGATCGAGGCCGGCACGCACCACGTGTTCGGGCAGGGCGTCACCAGCACCACGGTGTTCCAGCGCCTGCGCGACTCCGAACGCGCGGCGTACGATCTCGCGTTCGGCTCGTCGATGGAACTGACCGTGAATCCCGCGGGGCCGCATTTCGCCAGCGGCGAACTCAACCCCTTTTACGTGCGCGAGGTCCGCGAAGCGCTGAACTGGCTGATCAACCGCCGCTACGTCGCCGAGGAGCTCTACGGCGGGCTGGCCGTGCCGCGTTTCCTGCCGCTGAACACCGTATTCCCGGACTATGCGCGGCTTGCCGAGGCGGCGCGCGCGCTGGAGCTGCGCTACCAGCACGACCCGGTGCGCGCCGAACGCGTGATTCAGCGCGAGATGGAACGGCTCGGGGCCACGCGCGAAGACGGACGCTGGGTCTATCAGGGGCAGCCGGTCCGGGTGAGCGTGCTGATCCGCACCGAGGACGCGCGCAAGCGCGTCGGCGATTACGTGGCGAACCTGATGGAGGATCTCGGATTTCGGGTGGAGCGCCTGTACCGCACCGCAGAGGAGGCCTCGCGCATCTGGATCGCCGGCGATCCGCACGCCGGGCGCTGGCACCTGTACACCGGTGGCTGGATCTCGACCGTGATCAACCGCGATCTGGCCGAGAACTTCAGCTATTACTACACGCCGCGCGGGCGCCCGGACCCGCTCTGGCAGGTCTACACGCCCGATCCCGAGTTCGACGAGGCCGCTGACCGGCTGCAGCGCCGCGACTACGAAAGCTGGGACGAACGCGAGGCGCTGATGACGCGCGCGCTGGAGCTGGCGATGCAGGACTCGGTGCGGGTCTGGGTCGCCGATCAGCTGAACGTGCTGCCGCACGCCCGGGAAGTCGAACTCGCGGTGGATCTTGCCGGCGGCATCTCCGGATCGCGCCTGTGGCCATATACGATCCGTTTCCGCGACCGGGTCGGCGGTCGCGTGGTGTTCGCGGTGCCGAACCTGCTGACCGAGCCCTGGAACCCGGTCGCAGGCAGCAACTGGATCTTCGATACGATGATCATGCGCGCGCTCGGCGACATCGAGCTGATCCCCGATCCGTTCACCGGGCTGTACTGGCCGCAGCGAATCGAGCGCGCGGAACTGACCGTCCAGGAGGGCGTTCCGGTGGTACGCAGCCATGACTGGCTGAGTCTCGAAACCGCCGAGCGCATCGAGGTGCCCGAAGACACCTGGATCGACTGGGACGGCGCTGCCGGGCGTTTTGTCACCGTCGCCGAACGCCATCCCGAAGGCGTCACCGCCCGCACCCGCACCCGCGTACTCTACGAGCCGGGATACCTGGAACGGCAGTGGCACGACGGTTCGCCGGTCTCGCTCGCCGACATGGTGCTGCCGTGGATCCTGAGCTTCGAGCGGGCCGATGAGAACAGCGCGCTGTTCGACCCCAGCCATGTACCGACCTTCGAGGTCTTCCAGCGCCATTTTCGGGGCTGGCGCATCGTCTCGCAGGATCCGCTGGTGATCGAGATCTACAGCGACCAGATCTATCCTGACGCGGAGACCATCGTCGCCGCGCGCACGCCTTCGGCCTCGCCGTGGCACACGCTGGCGCTCGGCATCCGTGCCGAGGCGGCCGGCGATCTCGCGTTCTCCTCGCTGAAGGCCGACCGGGAACGCCTGACCTGGATGAGCCTGGTGGCCGGCCCGAGCCTCGCGATCCTCGACCGGCACCTCGACGCGGCGCTGCACGACGGCTTCGTGCCGTTCCCCGAGGCGCTGGCCGATTTCGTCGGCGCGGACGAGGCCGGCGCGCGGTTCCGGGCGCTCGCCGACTGGCGGGAAGCCCGCGGCCACTTCTGGGTCGGCGACGGACCGTTCTACCTGCACTCGGTGCATGCACTCGAGCGGACGCTGGTGCTGCGGCGCTTCGAGGACTTCCCCGACCGCTCCGACAAATGGCTGCGCTTCACCCGACCGGCGATCCCGGAACTCGAGCTCGACGGGCCGATGGTCGTGGAAGCCGGCGCGGCCGCCGAATTCACGCTGCGCGCGACCTTCGACGGCGAGCCGTACCCACTGGACGACATCGAGAACGTGCAGTACCTGCTGTTCGACGGCGTCGGCTCGCTGGTCCGGCGCGGGTCGCCGGAGGCGGACGGGCCGGGTAGCTGGCGCCTGCGCCTGGAGCCGGACACCATCGCCGCGCTGGGCACCGGCGCGAACAGCCTCGAGTTCGCGGTGATTTCCCGGCGCGTGGCCCTGCCCTCGTTCGCGTCGCAGGTGTTCGCGACATTGCCGGCGCCGTCGGCCGCGCGCAACGGAGGCTCGCGATGACCGGCACCGCGGCGGCACCGGCACGGGGCCTGCTGCGCGATATCCGCCAGCTGGTGCTGTTCACCTCCAAGCGGCTGATCGCGCTGTTCCTGACCGTGCTGGTCGGGGTGTACCTGACGATCCTGATCGCGAACATGGGCGGACAGGTCGACGAGCTGCGGCTGGTACAGATCCAGAGCACGGTCGCGGAGCAGGTGCGGGCGGACCCGGCGTTCTTCGACATGAGCCTGCAGGAACGCAACGAGCTGATCGAACGCCAGGCGCAGTTCGAAGTGGAACGGCTGCGCCTGGACCAGCCGTTCATCGTGCGCAGCGTCGACTACCTGCAGCAGGCAATCCGCCTCGATCTCGGCCGCGCCGAACACATGCACAGCGACCGCGGCGCCCGCGAGGTGTACTGGATCATCGTCGAGCGGCTGCCGGCGACACTGCTGCTGTTCGGCACCGCGAACCTGCTGGTGTTCTTCACCTCGGTGTTCATCGCGCTCGGGCTGTCGCGACGCTACGGCAGCGCACTCGACCGCAGCGTGATCGCGCTGGCCCCGACTTCCGCGGCGCCGGGCTGGTTCTATGGAATCTTCCTGATCCTGATCTTCGCGTTCCTGATTCCGGTGCTGCCCGCGGGCGGCATGGTCGACGTGCCGCCTCCGGAGGGTACGCTGGAGTACGCCGCGAGCCTGCTGCGGCACATGCTGCTGCCACTCGCGGCAATGTTCATCTCGACGATCTTCATCTCGATCTACTCGTGGCGCACGTTCTTCCTGATCCACTCGAGCGAGGACTACGTGGAGATGGCCCGGGCCAAGGGGCTGCCTTCGCGGCTGATCGAACAGCGGTACATCCTGCGGCCCACGCTGTCGCCGATCATCACCAGCTTCGCGCTGATGCTGATCGGGCTGTGGAGCGGCGCGATCATCCTCGAGCAGGTCTTCAACTGGCCGGGGCTCGGCACGCTGCTGTTCCAGGCGATCGGACACCGGGACACGCCGGTGATCATCGGCACGGTCGTGATCTTCGCCTACCTGCTTGCGATCACGGTCTTCCTGCTCGACATCCTCTACGCGATGCTCGATCCGCGGGTGCGCGTGGGAGCGGGACGATGAGCCGCGCCGGCACCATGGCAGAGGTGGCGACATGAGGCCGATCCTGGAAGGCCTGCGCCAGCTTGCGCGCTATCCGTCGGCGCTGGTCGGGCTTCTGATCATCGCGGCGCTGGTCGGGACTGCGGTGTTCACCGTGGTCACGATTCCGTACGGGCAGGCACTGGAGCTCTGGCGCGGGGGCGAGGTCTGGCGCATGCACCCGGTGAACGCCCGGCCGGTCTGGGTGGACCGGATCGCGGGCGGCGACCTGCCGCGCACCCAGGTCATCTCGAGCCGCGACGCGGCCACCGACCACGAGCCTTTCGAGGGCGGCAGCCGTGTGCGCATTCCGCTGGAGTTCGACTACGCCCACAAGGGCTTCCCGAGCGAACTCAACCTGTTCCTGACCTCGGAGTTCGCCGAACGCGAGCCGTTCGTGCGCCTGACCTGGGAAACCCCCGACGGGCGCGAGTTCATACTCGGCGGACGCCGGCTCGCACGCGACGAGCGCATTTCGATCTCGCAGGACTGGGGCCTCGAGCGGCGCCTCGGCCGGGTTCCACACGTGGGCCTGTTCGCCGAACCCGGGGCCGAGGATGTTCCGGAAGCGCTGCCCGGGCGCTACCGGCTGGTGCTGGACGCGATCGTGTTCGAGGAACAGGCCACGATCGACGCCGACCTGGTCGTCTACGGCCGGGTGCACGGCCTCGCCGGCACTGATCATCAGCGCCGCGACCTGATGGTGGCACTGCTCTGGGGGATCCCGGTCGCACTGGCGTTCGGCCTGCTCGCAGCCGTCGGCACCACGGTGACGACGCTGGTCATCGCCGCCGCCGGGGTCTGGTACGGCGGCTGGGTCGACGCGGTGATCCAGCGGCTCACCGAGGTGAATATCATCCTGCCGCTGCTGCCGGTGCTGGTGATGGTCGGCACGCTGTACTCGACCAGCATCTGGGTGATGCTCGGCGTGGTGATCGCGCTCGGCATCTTCAGCGCCGGGATCAAGATGTACCGCGCGATGCTGCTGCCGATCCGCGAGGCGCCGTACATCGAGGCCGCCCGCGCCTACGGCGCCGGCAACGCGCGCATCGTGCTGCGCTACATGATCCCGCGCATCCTGCCGGTGCTGATCCCGACGTTCGTCACGCTGATCCCGTCGTTCGTGTTCCTCGAGGCGTCGCTCGCGCTGCTCGGGCTCGGCGACCCGGTTCTGCCCACCTGGGGCAAGGTGATGAACGACGCCCAGACCCAGAGCGCGCTGTACCACGGTTTCTACTACTGGGTGTTGTCGCCGGCGGCATTGCTGATGCTGACCGGTCTCGGCTTCGCGATGCTCGGCTTCGCGCTGGACCGGGTCTTCAACCCACGTCTGAGGGCCATGTAGACGATGGCCGGCGAACCCCTGCTGCAGGTCGAGGATCTCCGGCTGCATTACCGCAGCGGGCGCGGCGTGGTGCGTGCGGTCGACGGCGTCAGCTTCGACCTGCGGCGCAACGAGGCGTTGGTGGTGCTCGGCGAGTCGGGCTGCGGCAAGAGTTCGCTGGCGAAGGCGCTGACGCGCGTGCTGCCGCGCAACGTGCAGCAGTTCAGCGGCAGCGTAAAGGTCGACGGCACCGAAACGATGGGCTACTCGGAGGAGCGGTTCCGGCGCGAGGTGCGCTGGGTGCGGCTGTCGCTGGTGATGCAGGCGGCGATGAACGCGCTGAACCCGGTCGTGCGGGTCGGCGAACAGGTCGCCGAGCCGCTGCGGGTACACCGGGGTTGGCCGCGCAAACGGG
Source organism: Thioalkalivibrio nitratireducens DSM 14787 (assembly GCF_000321415.2). Lineage (NCBI taxonomy): Bacteria > Pseudomonadati > Pseudomonadota > Gammaproteobacteria > Chromatiales > Ectothiorhodospiraceae > Thioalkalivibrio > Thioalkalivibrio nitratireducens. Next base: position 2,427,371 of record NC_019902.2, read on the forward strand.
CGCTGGCCCGCGCCGCCGAGGTCTTCGGCCTGGTCGGCATCTCACCGGACTTCCTGCAGCGCTACCCGTTCGAACTCTCGGGCGGGATGCGCCAGCGCGCGGTACTGGCAATGGCGCTGGTGACCGAACCGGATCTCGTGATCATGGACGAGCCGACCTCGGCGCTCGACGTACTGACGCAGGCGGGGATCATGAATGCGCTGAAGCGCATCAAGCGCGAGCTCGGCACCAGCTTCCTGCTGATCACCCACGACGTGGCCACGTCCAGCGAGATCGCCGAGCGGGTCGCGCTGATGTACGCGGGCCAGATCGTCGAGTTCGCCGATGCGCGGGACTTCTTCCGGGAACCGGCGCACCCCTATTCGCAGTTGCTGATGGCGAGCGTCCCGCGCCTGCACCAGCGCCAGCGGCCCGAACACATTCCGGGACAGCCGCCGAGCCTGCTGAATCCGCCGGAGGGCTGCCGGTTCGCCGAGCGCTGCCCCTTCCGCTTCGAACGCTGCGGCCTCGACCCGGAGCCGATCGCTGTCGGCGACCGGCACCGGGTACGCTGCTGGCTCCATGCCGCGGGGATACGCCGATGAGCGCCGAACCGTCCACGATGCCGCCGGCGTCCGGCCCCGTGCTGGCCGTGCACGATCTGCACACCTGGTTCGACCTGCGCCAGTGGGGATTCCTGCGCGTGGGTTCGGTGCGCGCGGTCGACGGGGTCAGCTTCGAACTCGGCCGCAGCGAGTCGGTGGCCTTCGTCGGCGAGAGCGGCTGCGGCAAGAGTTCGCTCGCCCGGACATTGCTGGGCCTGCACCCGCCGACCCGCGGCGAGGTGGTGTTCGAGGGCCGCCCGCTGCAGGAGATGCGCCCCTCGGAGCGCAACGATTATCTCGCGCGCGTCGGCTACGTTCAGCAGGATCCGTACGGCGCACTGCCGCCGTTCATGGACGTCCGCCGCATCCTGCACGAGCCGCTGATCGTGCATGGCGTGCGTGACCGCAGCGAACGCGACCGGCGCGCGCGGGCAGTCCTCGAGGAGGTGCGCCTGACACCGCCGGAGGACTTTCTGGCGAAGTTCCCGCACATGCTGAGCGGCGGCCAGCAGCAGCGCGTGGTGATCGCACGGGCGCTGATCCTGCGCCCGCAGGTGATCATCGCCGACGAACCGGTGTCGATGCTCGACGCGTCGGTGCGCGTCGAGATCCTGCAGCTGCTGCGCCAGATCCAGCAGGAATACGGCCTGACCCTGGCGTTCATCACCCACGACCTCTCCACCGTGCGCCATTTCGCGGAACGGATCTTCGTGATGTACGCCGGGCGGATCGTCGAGCAGGCAGCGGTCGACGATCTGCTGAACCACCCGCAGCATCCGTACACACAGGCGCTGCTCGCCGCGATCGCCGATCCCGACCCGGACAATGCCGAACGGGAACGGGCGGTACCCCCGGGCGAGGCCCCCAGCCTGATGAACCCGCCCTCCGGCTGCCGTTTCCACCCGCGCTGCCCGCAGATGATTCAAGGCACCTGCGAGCGGGAGGATCCGCCCAATTTCGAACCGCGCCCCGGGCACCGTGCCGCCTGCTGGCTGCACCGTTGAGGTGGCGTCGATGCGGCTGCTGATCGTGGGTGTTGCCGTGGCGCTTGCCGGGCTCGCACTGCTGCTCGCACAGGCGACCCGGGCGCTCGAACCCGGCCTCGCGCTGTCGCTGCTCGCCTACGCGGTGGCCTTCGGCGGCATGCTCGCCGGGATCGCCGGCGCAATCCGGGGATTCCAGCGCCGCCGTTGATCGTCGGCGGCGCTCGCCGCCAGCGCGGCCTTCCGGTCAATCGGGGTACGCCGGGCAGGGCTATTCTTGACTATTTCACTCAGGAATATAGATTAGCGTTCAACGATGTACCGAAACGCCCCGTCCCGGGGCGGTATCCAGCCCAGGAGGCAGTCATGAGTCAGCTCATCAGCAACTTCCCTACCGATGGTGTCGTGACCCTCAACCGCGTGATCATCAAGCCCGAGTACACGGTGGACGATCTGCAGGAGCGGGTCGCGGTACTGTGCGAGAATGTGAAGACCTACCATTCGGACACGGGATTCGTCGGCGGCTTCGTCGCGCTGAATTCCGGCGCCGTATCGAACGAGGGCTCGACCGTCGGCCAGGCCGTGGACAGCCCGCTGAAGGATCGCGAGGCCCTGATCATCACGTTCTGGAGATCCTTCGAGGACCACGAGGCCTCGCACCGGAGCGAGACGTTCCAGCCACTGTTCCGCGAAGTACTCGACCTGTGCGAGAACGGCAACGAGGAAATCGCGTACGAAATGCTCTGGTCGGGCAAGGCCTACTCGGCCGAGGAGGCGCAGGCGGCCCGGGAAGCCAAGGCGCGCTACGCGGCCTGACCATCGCCCACGATCGCAGGGGCGGCAACTGCCGCCCCTGCCCCGTGACACTCACGATTCCGAACGGTTACCGCGCGCCCCCTGGTCCCGCTGGGCAGACCCCTTCTCGCCCGACGATGCCAGCGTGTGGGTTTTCTGATCGTAGCGGCCTTTCAACTCATCGGTGTGCGTCTGCGACCAGAGCGGCACTCCGACGAAGTAGCCGGCGCGGCCGATCGCGTGCGCGGCTACCGGCGCGGTGAGAATCAGGAAAGCAACCACCGCAATGGCCTTAACCACCACCGTCAGTTGGCCAATGTAGATCGCGGCACCCACCATGATCAGACCGGCACCGAGCACGCCCGCCTTGGTTGTAGCGTGCATGCGTGTAAGCAGATCCGGCATGCGCAGCAAACCCATCGCGGCAATCAGCATGAAGCCGGCTCCAGCCACCAGAAACACCGCGGTCAGTAACTCAATCATCGAGAATTCAATCATCGACGCGGTGCCCTCCCTTCTCGAGATAGCGTGCAAAGGCGATCGCAGCGAGGAACGCGGTCAGCGCCAGCACCAGTGCCACGTCCAGGTACGCGGATCGACCCGTGGCCACCACCGCAACGCCGATGAAGCCGACGGTCAGCGACGCGAGTAGCTCCAGCGCCACCACGCGATCGGGTAGCGTGGGCCCGAGAACGAGGCGTATAAAACTCAACACCAGTGCCAGACTGAGAAGCGCGTAGGCGAGAAAGATCGCGTAATCGAACATACCGGTCCCTCAGCGCAACACCTGGAGCGCGCGGGCCTCCAGGACCTTGATACTCCGGATCACCGCGTCGCGGTCGTCCAGGTACATCACGTGGATATAGAGCACCTTCTTGTCGCTCGACACGTCCAGGCTCAGTGTCCCGGGCGTCAACGAGATCAGGTTCGCGACGATGGTGATCTCGCCGTCGGTTTCGGCGTCCAGCGGCATCGCGATCACGCCGGGGCTCATGTGATGCGTCGGCGTCAGCACGTCGTAGGCGACCCGGAGATTCGACAGCAGCAGTTCCCAGAAGAAATAGCCGACGAACCCGAAGAACCGCGGCACCTTCAACAGGTATTTGCGAACGTCAGGTTTGCGCCCCAGCGTCAGCGCGAGCACGAGATAGCCCAGGACGAATCCAAGGAGGAGGTTCGCGCCGGTGAAGGAGCCGGTGAGCGCCATCCAGATCAGCGCCAGCGCGATGTTCCAGATCAGCGCAATCATCGCCGCATCTCCTGCAGGGACTCGACGTAGTCGGCACCGAGCACCGCGTCGATATAGCGCGAGGTATCCAGCAGTTGCTCGGCGGACAGTTCGGCCATTTCGAAGATCGGCTGGCCATAGAGCCCGATCATCACCGTCATCAGCGCGAGGCCGACGATCGGCGGCCACATCCAGAACAGCGACCCGGCCGGCGCACCGCTGCCGGCGGCGCGGCCGGCAGGCTCGGGCTGCGCCTTCCAGAACACCTCGTTCCAGATCTTGACCATCGAATACAGGGTCAGCAGACCGACGACCAGCGCCACCGTTACCGCCAGCCAGGCTTCGACCTCGATGCCGGCACGGATGATGATGAACTTCGCGAAGAACCCGGATAACGGCGGCAGACCTGCGAGCGACAGCGCGGGCACCATGAACAGCACCCCGAGCATCGGATGCGAACGGTACAGCCCGCCCAGTTCCTTGAGTTCGTGCGATCCCTTCAGTTGATACGTCAGGCCACTGATCAGGAACAGGTTCGCCTTCACGATAATGTGGTGCATGATGTAGAACACCCCGCCGACGATCGCGAGCGGAGTGAACAGCGCGAGGCCGAGAATCATGTAGCCGATCTGGCTGATGATGTGGAACGACAGGATCCGCCGGAACTCGAACTGCGCCGCCGCGCCGAGCACGCCGGTGAGCATGGTCAGCATCGCGATCCACAGCAGGATTTCGTGCGTGTAGTCGACGTCCTGGTTGAAGATCAGCGTGAACACCCGGAACAGCGCGTACACCCCGACCTTGGTCAGCATGCCCGCGAACAGCGCCGAGACCGCGACCTTCGGCGTGTGATACGACGCCGGCAACCAGAAAAAGAACGGGAACGCCGCGGCCTTGATCCCGAACGACACCATGAACAGCATCGCGATCACGGTCACCAGGCCGGTGTCTTCCACCTCGCCCAGCCGCACCGCGATGTCGGCCATGTTCAGCGTGCCGGTCAGGCCATAGAGCAGACCGATCGCGGTCAGGAACAGCATCGACGAGACGAGGTTCAGCGTCACGTACTTGATCGCGCCTTCCATCTGCGCGCGTTCGCCGCCAAGGATCAGCAACGCGAACGACGCGACCAGCATCACCTCGAACCACACGTAGAGGTTGAAGATGTCGCCGGTCAGGAACGCGCCGTTCACGCCCGCGAGCAGCAGGTGGAACAGCGGGTAGTAGCCAAAGCGCTCGTGCCGGCTGCCGATGTCGGACAGCGAATAGATCGCGGTCGCAAGACCGATGATCCCGGTCAGCACGACCATGATCGCCGAGAGCATGTCGGAAACCAGCACGATGCCGAACGGCGCCTGCCAGCTTCCCATGTGCATCACCAGATGGTCATGCTCCCAGGTCTCGAACAGCAGGTGCACCGACACCGCCAGCAGCGCCAGCGTGCCGAACACGCCCAGCAGCTTCTGCGCGGCATGCGAGCGCCAGAGCGCCAGCGACAGTGCCCCGATCAGCAGCGGGAGGATGACGGGAAGCGCAACCAGCGCGTCCATGTACGCGCTCATGTATCGGTGTCCTTCATCTGATCCATGTCATCGGCGCCGACCACTTCGTAGGCGCGGTGAATCAGCACCACCGCGAACGCCAGCACCCCGAACCCGATCACGATCGCGGTCAGGATCAGCGCCTGCGCGAGCGGGTCGGCGCTGACGCCGGGCGGCAGGAGTTCGCCCGGGTAGATCAGCGGGGGCGCGCCGCGCACCATGCCGGCAGCGGTAAAGATCAACAGGTTCGCTGCGTTCGACAACAGCACCAGGCCGATCACGAGCTTGACGATCGACCGGCGCAGCATCATGTACAGCGCCGCGGCGTACAGGAAGCCGACGGTGACGGCCATCACGACTTCCATCGTCAGTCCTCCGCCTCGGCCAGGTTGAGAATGATCGTCAGCACCGCGCCGACGACCACCAGATACACGCCGATGTCGAAGATCAGCACCGTACTCAGCTTCAGCTCGCCACCACCGGGCAGCGCAAACTCCCACCACTGCGCGGTGAAGTACGGCTGACCCAGAAACGCCGCCGGCGCGCCGCTGAGCACCGCGATCACCATCCCCGCACCGAGCAGATCACGCGGATCGACGCGCAGCAGCCGGCGCGCGGACGCGATGTCCATCGAGAAGACGTACAGCACGATTGCACCGGCGGCGACCAGCCCGGCGATGAATCCGCCACCGGGCTCGTCGTGGCCGCGCAACAGCAGGAACACCGAGAACAGCAGCAGCAGCGGCAGCAGGAAATTTCCTGCGGTACGCAGGATCAGCGAATACATGTTCATCGACGGTCCTCCGCGCGGAATCGGATCATCGCGTAGACGCCCACGGCGGCCAGCGCCAGCACGAAGATCTCACCCAGCGTATCCAGCGTCCGGAAATCCACCAGGATCACGTTCACCACGTTGCGGCCATAGCCCTCGGGCACCGACCACTCGATCAGTTCCCGCGCAATAGAATCGAACTCGCGCGCGCTGTGCGTGCTGAGGATCAGCAATGTCACCATGCCGCCGGCCGCAAGCGCGATCGTCGCATCCCGCAGCTTCACCCACCACGGCGACAGGCCGAGGAAGCCGGGCAAGCGGAACAGCACCAGCACCAGCAGGATCACCGTCAGCGTCTCGACCAGGATCTGGGTGATGCCCACATCCAGCGCGCTGAACAGCACGAACACCAACGCGACGGTAAAGCCGAACGAACCCAGCGCCGCGACCGCGCCCAGGCGCGAGCGGGTAAGAATCGCGTACAGCGCGGACAACGCCATGATCGCGACGATCGCCATCTCGTAAAGGCGCAGATCGGCAATCGCCAGCGGGCCGACGGAAACGCCGAAGATCTGCGCAGTCACGCCGACCATCAGCGCGGTGGAGACGATCACGAACATGATGTAGAAGCGCAGATAGCCGCTCTGCAGCACCCGCGTCTGCCAGTCCGAGACGCCGACGATGCCGTCCATCATCTTGTCGTAGCCGCGCTCGGGACCGTAGCGCGACGCGGTATCGACCCAGGCCAGCTGCTCGCGCACGCGGTCCCAGCGGCTGTACAGGAACAGCCCGCCCACCAGCGCGAGCACGCTGATCGCGAGCGGCCAGTTGAGCCCATGCCACAGCGCCAGGTACGCATCCACCGGCACGCCGCCGTTCACCGCCTGCGCCGCGGCGGCGAGGATGCCGTCCTCGGCGAGGCCCGTGCCGAGACCGAACACCAGCCCGAGGCTCGCCAGCACCGCCGGACCCGCGATCAGTGCCGGCGGCGCCTCGTGCGGTGTCTTCGGCGTCTCCACGCGCGGGCCGAACCATGGCCGGATACCGACAATCGCCGCGACGCCAACCCCGAGGATTGCCGAGGCGATCGCGAGCAGCGCCAGCAGCGGCACCAGGCCCGGAGCACCGAGCACCGACTCGAGCATCAGTTCCTTGGCGACGAAACCGAACAGCGGCAATACACCGGCCATCGACAATGCCGCGAGAATCGCGAACGCCGATGTGACCGGCAGCGCCGCTCGTAACCCGCCGGTTTGCAGGAAATCCTTCGCGCCTGCCTTGTGGTCGAGAATGCCCGCGACCAGGAACAACGCGCCCTTGTACAGCGAATGCGCGAGCAGGAACGCCATCGCCGCGAGCAATGCGGTATCGGTGCCGATGCCGATCAGCATCGTCAGCGTGCCCAGCGCCATCACGGTCGAATACGCCAGCACGCTCTTGATGCCGGTGCTGCGGAACGACAGGAACACCCCGACGAACATCGTTACCGCACCGAACAGCGCGAGCAGCGTGAACCAGACCTCGGTGCCCCCCAGCGACGGATTCAGGCGCGCCAGCAGGTACACGCCCGCCTTCACCATGGTCGCGGAATGCAGATAAGCGGAGACCGGGGTCGGCGCCGCCATCGCGTTCGGCAGCCAGAAATGGAACGGCACCTGCGCCGACTTGGTGAACGCCCCGAGCAGGATCAGCAGCAGCAGCGGCAGGTACAGCGCGTGCTCACGGACCGCATCGCCGGAATTCAGGATCTCGGAGAGCTCGTAACTGCCGCTGGCCAGCGCGAGCATCACGATGCCCGCAAGCAGCGCGAGTCCGCCGGCGACGGTCACGATCAGGCCCTGCAACGCGGCCTTGCGCGCCTTAGCATCCTCGTGGTTGTAGCCGATCAACAAATAGGAGGTGACGCTGGTCAACTCCCAGAAGATGAACATCGCAATCAGGTTGTCCGCGAGCACCAGCCCGAGCATCGAGCCCATGAACGCGAGGATCACGACATAGAACCGGCCCAGATCCCGGCTCTTTTCGAGATAGCGCCCCGCATAACTGACGATGAAGAAGCCGATCCCCGAGATCAGCAGTGCGAACAGCAGCGACAGGCCGTCGACCAGGAACGACAGCTGAATCTCCAGCCCCGGCATCCAGAGCATTCGGCCCAGCGCCGCGTCCAGCCAGGCCGGCGCCCATCCTCCGGCCGACGGACCGAGCACCACCGTCCCGCCGGCGGCCACCTCGGGCAGGAAGCTCAAGAAATAGACGAACAGCGACGCCGGGAGCAGCGCGAGCACCCAGCCGCTGTACCGGCCGGTCAGCCGGTGCACCCAGGGCGCGAGCGCAGCCAGCAGAAAGGTCGACAGAATCGCGTAAAGCATCCAGTCAGGATTCCTTGGTGATGGACCCGGGCCTCACCCGGCAGCAACGGCCAACACCAGCCTGGCCGCGAAGCAGAGAGCAGGGGGTTACACGACTGCCCCCAGAACCCCGCGAAGGCTAGCGGCGGATCCGCGCCCGCGCAAGCGACCTCGCTGGCGCTGGGTCCGAGCGGCTCACCACTCGCTGCTGCGCCGACGCCGGGGAATCCGGGTAAGCAGGATCCCGAGAATCAGCGACCCCACGGTGACCAGTGCGCCAGTCATGAACCACTTGCGGTGGTTGTCCGCCCGCATCACCTCGACCCGCCGCCGATAGTCCTCGGCCGAGTCCTGCGCCTCGAGCAGCGCGCTGCGCAGCTGCGCGTTCTGCGCGCGGATCTCCTGGGGACGGGCCGCAACGTCGCGCAGTTCCTCCAACTCATTCTCCAGGCCAGCGATGTGGCGCTGCAACGACTCGCGTTCGGCCTCGAGGTCGCGCCGCGTCTCCAGCAACTCGGCGATGCGTCCGGCCTGGTCATCGGTACCCGACCGGATCTCGTCGAGTTCGGCCTGGACCGCGGCGAGCCGCTCGCGCGAGTGGGGTTCGTCCTGCAGGTACCGGGTCAGGATCCAGCCCTCGGTGCCATTGGCAAAACGGATCAGCGAGTGACCGTCTGCATCCTGCTGCAGCACCGTCACTTCCTGGCCGCTGCGCGCGCTGCGGATGATCCGGTGCTGCAGCGTCTTGCCGGCGCGCACACCGACCTCGAGTTCCTCGCTGACATAGCGCGTCGCGTCCTGCGCCGCTGCCTGCATGGAAAACGCCACGACAAGCCCTGCGACGATCGCGACGACGGCGAACCTTAAACCCATGGCATCTCTCTCCCGGCCGTTGCCTGCCGTATCCAGTCAAACGCGCGCCAGTCTACCAGCCATCGCGCGCGGTGCCTCCCCATCGGGAACCGTCAGCTGCGGAACTCCGCACCTCCGTAGCGCCAGCGCCGTACCGCTTCGGGCAGGACGATCAGCAGATCGAAGCCTGCCGGCAGCCAACGACGCAGGTGGCAGGAGACCCCCGCCAGCCATTGCAGCAGCCCGGCCAGCAGCGCGAGCAGGAACCAGAGGGCGGCGCCGAACAGCACGCGCGTGGCGGCCATCAAGCCGACCAGCCAGAGCGGCGCGAGCGCGACCACCAGCGGCAGCACCAGCCCGAGCAGCCCGCCGAGCAGTTGCGCCACCCAGTTCACGTCCGGAACCGGGGGGGCGTCGTTACCCGCCATCAGTACGTCGATCAATTCCACGCGGTAGATCAGCCAGTCGCGCAGATAACCGTTCACCATCGACACGATCACCGTAGCCAGCAACACCCCTCCGGCCAGAACGCCGACCACGGCCCTCGGCAGCGCCCCCAGGCTACCGAGCGGGGTGATCCCGGGCGGGGCCGCGACGCGCGTCTCGGCCAGGATCCAGCCGCTGAGGCCCGCGGTGCCGAGCAGCGCCCAGATCGCGAGATCAGCGGTCCTGACCTCGGTACCGGAAGCGCCCGGGAACAGCAGTTCGAACGAGCCTGCAAACACCTGCTGGTACACATACACGGCCAGCCCGGCAAGCGCGAGACCCGCAGCGTGCAATACCCACTGGCTCCCGGCGTGGGCATAGACCGGGAGGCGCAGGGACCGGTGCCCGCGATGGCGTTCGAAACGCTGCAGCGTGTCGTCCAGACCCTGCGCCTGTTGTTGCAGCTGTGCGAGGCGTTCCTGCAGCGAAGCCAGGCGAGACACCAGTTCTCCGAGCGGCTCCCGCAGCCGCCGCCGCGTGTTCACCAGTGCCCGCGCGTGCTGCCGGTGCTCCTCCAGGGCCAGGCGCGCGATACGCAGCACGGTTTCCTGCATGTCCCGTGCAAGCCGCTGGCTCTGCGGCTGGTCCCCTGCCGGTGTCCGGGCGAGCACCTCGAGTCGCTGCACCCAGGGGGGCTCGTCGGTGAGCCCGGTCTCCTCCCGTGCGTAGGCCGCCTCCAGTTCCCTGAGCACCTGGTGGGTGTCCTGCCGCAATGCCGGCAACTGCGCGAGGTCGTGGCCGATCAGGCGCGCGTAATCGCGCTCCAGCGCATCGATGGCATCCACAAGCTGGCCCGCTTCCAGGCGCGCGAGGTGGGCGCCGTGCCAGCGGCCAACGCGGTCGCGCAACCGGACGAACTGGGTCCGCAGACCGCAGGTGATCCGGGCGAGCAGCGTCGCGGTGGCCACCAGGAAACGCCGGATCGGGTGGCGCGCCAGGTCCAGCAGCACGATGGCGGCGACCACAGCCGCAACCCAGATCAGAACCGTTACCGTCACGCAACCTCCCCAACCGCCCCATCGGACCGCGAAGTATGGCCGATCCGGGACCCCGATGCAGGGTCGACGGCCGGTTTGGGGCACTGCCGCGCCGGCGTGTCTGGCAACGCGGTCTGATGGTGAGCCTCCCGCATGGCCCACTCGCCATCCTTGAACGGGCGGGATGGGCCGGAGCCGGGTCGATAATTGCTTTTGCCGGCCGGTTTCGGTCCAATACCCGGTTTCCGCCGGGATCAGTGATGCAAAAGGATCAATACGACCGCGACGAGCTACTGGCCTGTGGCTACGGCAACATGTTCGGCCCGGGCAACGCCCAGTTGCCCGTTCCGAACATGCTGATGATGGACCGGGTGCTGAGGATCAACAGCGACGGCGGGCAGTACGGCAAGGGCGAGATGGTCGCGGAACTCGACATCCACCCCGATCTCTGGTTCTTCGCCTGCCATTTCCCCGGCGATCCGGTGATGCCGGGATGCCTGGGCCTGGACGCGATGTGGCAACTGGTCGGGTTCTACCTGGCGTGGCTGGGCAACCCCGGGCGTGGGCGGGCGCTCGGCGTCGGCGAGGTGAAGTTCACGGGCCAGGTACTGCCCACCGCAAAGAAGGTGACCTACCATGTCGAGATGAAGCGGGTGATCACCCGCAAGCTGGTGCTGGGGATCGGCGACGGCTCGGTGCGGGTGGACGACCGCGAGATCTACGTCGCCAAGGACCTGCGGGTCGGCCTGTTCACCTCGACCGAGAATTTCTGACCCGGCCGCCGAAGGCCGTCACCGCCGTTCCCACACCGGGGCAGTCGCGTGGTGCCGGAACGGGATCGGCGTAAGCGCCGAGCGGTGGATGACGCTGCGCCCGCCCTCCGGGCCAGCCCGCGGCGGCAGCCCGCGCTTGGCGCGCTCAGGTCTTCGGGAGCGTGACGCCCCGCTGGCCCTGGTACTTTCCGCCACGGTCGCGGTACGACGTCTCGCAGACCTCGTCGGACTCCAGAAACAGCATCTGGGCAATGCCCTCGTTGGCGTAGATCTTGGCCGGCAGCGGCGTGGTGTTCGAGAACTCCAACGTTACATGTCCCTCCCACTCGGGCTCCAGCGGGGTCACGTTCACGATGATACCGCAGCGAGCATAGGTCGATTTCCCAAGGCAGATGGTCAGCACGTTGCGCGGGATGCGGAAATACTCGACGGTGCGCGCGAGCGCGAAGGAATTCGGCGGGATGATGCAGACATCGGCCTTCACGTCGACGAAGCTGCGTTCGTCGAAGGACTTCGGGTCGACCACCGAACTGTTGATGTTGGTGAAGATCTTGAATTCATCAGCACAGCGCACGTCGTAGCCGTAGCTCGAGGTGCCGTAGGACACGATGCGGTGATCCCCGCGGAACCGCACCTGCCCCGGCTCGAACGGCTCGATCATGCCGGTGGATTCGGCCATGCGCCGGATCCACCGGTCCGACTTGATCGGCATCGGTCAGGTGTTCTTGATCACGATGTTCGGGAACTTGCCGCTGTAGTCCTTGCTCTGCTCGGCCAGCTTCGCGCCGGTGCGGCGGGCGATTTCCCGGTAGATCTCGGCGATCCTGCTGTCGGGCTCGCGCACCACGGTCGGCTCGCCCCCATCCGCCTGCTCGCGGATCTGGATGTCGAGCGGCAGCGCGCCGAGCAGGTCGACCCCGAAGTCCTTCGCCATCTGCTCGCCGCCGCCGTGACCGAAAATGTGCTCCTCGTGACCGCAGTTCGAGCAGATGTGGATACTCATGTTCTCGACGATACCGAGCACCGGAACGTCGACTTTCTCGAACATCTTTAATCCTTTGCGGGCGTCCAGCAGCGCGATGTCCTGCGGCGTGGTCACGATCAGCGCGCCGCTGACCGGGATCTTCTGCGACAGCGTCAGCTGCACATCACCGGTGCCCGGCGGCAGGTCGACAACCAGGTAGTCGAGATCGTGCCAGTTGGTGTCGCGCAGCAGTTGCTCCAGCGCCTGCGTGACCATCGGCCCACGCCAGATCATCGGAGTGTCTTCCTCGATCAGAAAACCGATGGACATCGCCTGCAGGTCGTACTTCTGCAGGGGCTCCATGGTCTTGCCGTCCTTCGACTCCGGCTGGTCCTTGATGCCCAGCATCCGCGGCTGGCTGGGGCCGTAGATGTCTGCATCCAGCACACCGACCTTGCCGCCCTCAGCGGCCAGCGCGAGCGCGAGGTTTACTGCGGTAGTCGACTTGCCGACGCCACCCTTGCCGGAGGCCACCGCAATGATGTTCTTGATGCCCGGCATCGGTTGCAGGCTCTTCTGCACCGCATGCGAGACCACGCGGCTGGAGATCTGCACCTCCGCGCCCTCGAGGTCACGCACGGTCTGCAAGGCCTTCTCGACCTCCGCAAGCAACTCGTCGAAGTAACCCGCGGCCGGGTAACCGAGCTCGATCATGACCGTAGCACGGGCGCCGTCGATCTGGATATCCTTGACCTCGCCAGCGGCCATCAGGTCCTTCTCGATGTACCTGTCCTGAACCGTTTTCAGGGCCGTTTCGATCTGCAGACGCGATAGCTCGGACATGGTTGCGTGGTTTCCTGATATTTGTGTAGGACGCGCATAGTACCGGGCGTCAAGGGCGCCGCCAAATCACGCACATGCCGGGGCAAAATGGGCGCCCCGCGATGCGAACCCCGGGCCGGAAAGCGGCACCGGGACCCCGTGGCTCGACAAGACTGCCCGCAGACCCGAAAATATCGGGTTCCGCTCAGCGCCCCCGCTCCCACCGAGGATCAGCCCCCCGCGATGACGCCCGTGAATCCCGTAACCCCGCGCAGGATCCTGATCACCAGCGCGCTGCCGTATGCAAACGGCCCGATCCACCTCGGGCACCTGGTCGAGTACATTCAGACCGACATCTGGGCCCGGTTCCAGCGCGCGCGCGGCCACGAGGCGATCTACGTCTGCGCCGACGACGCCCACGGAACGCCGATCATGCTGAAAGCCCGTGCCGAGGGCATCGAGCCGGAAGAGCTGATCGCACGGGTCCGCGAGGAACACGAGGCCGACTTCGCCGAGTTCCTCGTCGACTTCGACCATTACCACAGCACCCACTCGGAAGAGAACCGCTACTGCGCAACGCGAATCTACGAAGGGCTGAAGGCCGGCGGTCACATCGCGACGCGCACGATTCAGCAGGCCTTCGATCCCGAGGCCGGCATGTTCCTGCCGGACCGTTTCATCAAGGGGACCTGCCCGAAGTGTGGCGCGGCTGACCAGTACGGAGACTCCTGCGAGGTCTGCGGCGCGACCTACAGCCCGACCGACCTGATCGACCCGGTCTCGGCGATCAGCGGCGCCCGCCCGGTCGCGCGCGACTCCAAGCACTACTTCTTCCGGCTCACCGACTTCGCGGCCTTTCTGCGCGACTGGACCGGCTCCGGCCGGCTGCAAAGCGCGATCCGCAACAAGCTGAACGAGTGGTTCGAGGCCGGTCTCGCGGACTGGGACATCTCCCGCGATGCGCCCTACTTCGGCTTCGAGATCCCGGATGCGCCAGGCAAGTTCTTCTACGTCTGGCTCGACGCGCCGATCGGCTATATGGCGAGCTTCAAGGCCTACGCGGAAAAGCACGGGCTTGATTTCGACGCCTGGTGGGGCCCGGACTCCGATACCGAGATGTACCACTTCATCGGCAAGGACATCGCCTATTTCCATACCCTGTTCTGGCCGGCGATGCTGCACGGCGCCGGCTTTCGCACGCCGACTGCGGTCTTCTGCCACGGCTTCCTGACCGTGAACGGCCAGAAGATGAGCAAGTCGCGCGGCACCTTCATCCGCGCGCGCGACTACCTCGGCCACCTGAACCCGGAGGCGCTGCGTTACTACTTCGCGGCGAAGCTCAGCGCCGGCGTCGACGACATCGACCTGAGCCTCGACGACTTCGTGCAGCGCGTGAACGCCGACCTGGTCGGCAAGGTGGTGAACATCGCCAGCCGCTGCGCGGGCTTCATCACCAAGCGCTTCGACGGCCGCCTTGCCGGTACCCTGCCCCGCCCCGACCTGCACGAGCTTTTCGCGGCAGAAGGCGCCGAGATCGCGGAACACTACGAAACACGCGAGTACGCCCAGGCGATGCGCCAGATCATGGCGCTGGCCGACCAGGCCAACCAGTACATCGACGAGGCCCGCCCGTGGGTGCTCGCAAAGGATCCAGAGCGTGCCAGCGAGGTGCAGGCGATCTGCACCCAGGGGCTGGAGCTGTTCCGCATCCTGGCCATCTATCTCGCGCCGGTACTGCCCCGGCTGGCGGCCCGCGCCGGCGCGTTCCTGAACCGGCCCGAACTCGACTGGGCCTCGCGCGCGCAGGCGCTGACCGGCGGCAGCATCCAGCCCTACGAACCTCTGATGACCCGGATCGAGCCGGCTGCGGTCGAAGGCCTGCTCGCGGCCTCGAGTTCCAATCTGGCGCCGACAAAACCCGCGCCCACCCCCCGCGCCGGAGAGACTCCCGCCATGGACCCGATCGCCGAGACCATCGATTTCGAGACCTTCGCCCGAGTCGACCTGCGCATCGCCCGCATCGCGACTGCCGAGTACGTCGAAGGTGCGGACAAGCTGCTGCGCCTGACGCTGGATCTGGGGGCGGAGCAGCGCCAGGTGTTCGCCGGCATCCGCTCGGCCTACCGCCCGGAGGATCTCAATGGCCGGCTGACGGTGATGGTTGCGAACCTGGCGCCGCGGAAAATGCGCTTCGGCGTGTCCGAGGGAATGGTGCTCGCAGCCGGGCCGGGTGGCGGGGATCTCTTCCTGCTCGCCCCCGACGAAGGCGCCCGGCCCGGCATGCGCGTGAAGTAGGGTTCTGATGGAGCCGTTCGACGGCCAGCATGCTGGAATCGGCATTGGCAAAGCCGGGCGGCGATGCGAATCGCTGCGTTTGCGCGCACCTCCGGGGGGCTTGCCAGCCGCGGGAGTTTTCTCAGATGTTTTCTTACGTCCCGGGCTCGCGTAAGCTTCTGCCCTTTTGCCGGCATATGCATGATTGAAGATTCCCTGGAATACAAGGCGCAGGTGCGGCTTCTCGCCGACGCTGGCCGGCTGTTTGCCCAGCGCGGATGGGTTCCCGCGACCGCCGGCAACTTCTCCGCGCGGCTGAACGAGGAGCAGATCGTGATCACCGTCTCCGGGCGCCACAAGGGGCACCTGGACGACAGCGGGTTCATGGTGGTCGATCTCGAGGGCAACATCCTGTCGCCCGGAAAGACACCGTCCGCCGAAACCTTCCTGCACATCATCATGTACCGGCGCGACCCGAGCATCGGGGCGGTGCTGCATACCCACTCGGCAAACGCTACGGTGCTCTCCCGGCTGTTCCCTTATGGCCTCACGCTGAACGACTACGTGGTGCTGAAGGCATTTCCCGCAATCACGTCGCACGAGACCTCGCTGCCCGTCCCGGTGTTCCCCAATACCCAGGACGTACCACAGCTGGCCGCCCAGGTGGACGACTACATGAATCGGCACCCCGGCGTCTCCGGCTACCTGGTCAGCGGCCACGGGCTCTACACCTGGGGACGCTCGGTGGAAGCGGCGATACAGCACGTCGAGGCCTTCGAGTTCCTGTTCGAGTGCGAGATCCTCTCCAGGAGGCTGAGCCCATGACCACGCGCCACGCAAACCCGGACACCGACCCGCGCCCGTGCGCCCGCGTTGCCGACCCGGCCGGGATCATCCGGCGCTTTCCGACACGGGGCCAGCCCCCCGGACCGATGTCGTGATTCGTGCGGTGCTGCTGGACATCGAGGGCACCACGACCAGCCTCTCGTTTGTCCACGACACGCTGTTTCCGTATGCGGCCGAGCACCTCGGGGACTACGTGCGCAGACACCGGAACGTGCCCGAGGTCGCCCGGCTGCTGGCAGATGCGCGCGCCTATGCCGGTGGCGACCTCGACGACGACGCGCTGGTCGAGCGGATGCGGGCCTGGATCGCGGCCGATCAGCAGATCACCCCGCTGAAGGGCCTGCAGGGCCTGATCTGGGAAGACGGCTATCGCCAGGGCCACTTCCACGGACACGTCTACCCCGATGTTCCCGAAAGCCTGCACCGCTGGGCACAGGCCGGTATTCGCCTGTACGTGTTCTCGTCGGGGTCGGTACACGCACAGAAACTACTGTTCGGACATACGCCGGCGGGCGACTTGAATCCGCTGTTCTCCGGCCACTTCGACACCCGGATCGGCGGGAAGCGAGACGCCGACAGCTACCGCCGGATCGCCGCTCAGATCGGCCTGCCGCCCGAACAGATCCTGTTCCTGTCAGACCGCCGCCACGAGCTCGATGCCGCGGCGCAGGTCCGCATGGCCACCGCGGCGGTGCTGCGCGAGGGCGTGCACGGCCCGTTCGGCCCGCATCGAACGGTCCCCGACTTCACCGCGCTGGATCTACCCGGCACCCCCGAGCCGATGCACTAGAATGACGGGTAACGCCCGGGGCGACCGGCTCCGGGCAGCACATCCCGGTGAAGGGTTGGAGTGGCCACCGGATCCTCGCAGAGCCCCGGACACGCCCCGAAAGGCACGCGTCGCGTCGGGTTGAGCCCAGCCGGCGGGCTGGCCGATACTATCGTTGACTTTCCCACTCGGAATTGCCGTGGAATATGCCCTGATCCTCGTTAGTACGATCCTGGTCAACAACTTCGTGCTGGTGAAGTTCCTGGGCCTGTGCCCGTTCATGGGCGTTTCCCGGAAGGTCGAGACCGCCACCGGCATGGGCCTGGCCACCACCTTCGTGCTGACCCTGTCGGCGGTGAGCAGCTACTTGATCAACGAATACCTGCTGATCCCGCTCGGGCTCGAGTACCTGCGCACGATCGCGTTCATCCTGGTCATCGCCGCGGTCGTCCAGTTCACCGAGATGGTCGTGCACAAGACCAGCCCGCTGCTGTACAACGTGCTGGGAATCTTCCTGCCGCTGATCACCACCAACTGTGCCGTGCTCGGCGTCGCGCTCTTGAACGTGCAGGAAGCGCACGGCTTCGTCGAATCGGCTCTGTACGGTTTCGGCGCTGCGGTGGGCTTCTCCATCGTGCTGATCCTGTTCTCCGCGATCCGCGAGCGCATCGCCGCCGCCGACGTTCCCGCTCCGTTCCGAGGCAGCGCCATCGCGATGATCACCGCCGGCCTGATGTCACTCGGGTTCATGGGCTTCTACGGGCTGGTGCGCCTCTAGCGATGCTCGCCGCCGTCCTGACCATTGCCGGCCTCGCTACTGCCTTCGGATTGATCCTGGGCTACTCGGCGCAGCGCTTCCGTGTTGAAGGAGACCCGATCGCAGACCAGGTCGACGCATTACTGCCGCAGACCCAGTGCGGACAGTGCGGCTATCCCGGCTGCCGGCCTTACGCCGAGGCCATCGCCGGAAACCAGGCCGACATCAACCACTGCCCACCCGGTGGCGAGGCTACGGTGCTGGCGCTCGCCGACCTGCTCGGCCGCGACCCGAAACCTCTGGAGGCCGAGGTCCGCGAAAAGGCGGTGGCCGTGATCGACGAGAACACCTGCATCGGCTGCACGCTGTGCATCCAGGCCTGCCCGGTGGACGCGATCGTCGGCGCGGCGAAGCAGATGCATACCGTGATCGAGAGCGAATGCACCGGCTGCGAGCTGTGCTTGGAACCCTGCCCGGTGGACTGCGTCGAAATGGTCCCCGTGCACCGCGACATCCGGGACTGGCGCTGGGCGCAGCCGCCCCCCTCGCCGATCGAAGCGCCGCGGCCCTCGCGCAGGCCCGCCGACGCCGGGGGGGAATCCGCCTGACGGCGCGATTCCCCTACAATGCGCACCATGCACCTGCACCGTTTTCACGGCGGCCTGAAGCTGCCCGACCACAAGACCGAAAGTACCGTCCGCCCCCTGCTGGCGCTGGACATCCCGCAAGTTCTTTTCCTGCCGTTGTCGCAGCACATCGGCGAACCCGCCGAACCCCTGGTCGGTCCCGGCGATACCGTGCTGAAGGGCCAGCGGATCGGCCACGCCAACGACTACATCGCCGCCCACCTGCATGCGCCGACGTCGGGCCGGGTGCGCGAGATCGCGGAATACCCAGTGCCGCACCCGTCCGGCCTCACCGCGCCTTGCATCGTGATCGAAGCCGACGGCGACGACCGCTGGCACGACGACCGGCTGCGGGGCTGGCCGGACTGGCATGAACGCGACGCCCGGAGCCTGCGCGAACGCATCCGCGATGCAGGAATCGTCGGGCTCGGCGGCGCGGCCTTCCCGACCGCGGTGAAACTGAACCCGCGTCCCGGGAAAGCCATCCACACCCTGGTGGTCAACGGCGCCGAGTGCGAACCCTACATCAGCTGCGACGACACCCTGATGCGCGAGCGCCCCAAATCGGTGCTGGCCGGCGTCCGCATCGTCGCTCACCTGCTAGGCGTGGAACGGGTGCTGTTCGCGGTCGAGGACAACAAGCCCGAAGCCCTGCGCGCCTTGCGCGACGCCCTTTCCAGCCATGATCGCAGCCGAATTCAACTGGTGGGGATTCCAAGCATTTACCCCACTGGCGGCGAACGCCAGCTGATCCGGGTGCTCACCGGGCGCGAGGTGCCCAGCGCCGGCCTGCCGGCGGACCTGGGCATCGTCTGCCACAATCCCGGCACGCTGAAGGCTGTAGCGGACGCGGTGCTCGACGGCCACCCGCTGATTTCGCGGATCGTGACCGTGACCGGCCCCGGCGTGCGCGAACCGCGCAACGTCGAGGCGCTGATCGGAACCCCGTTCGCCGATCTGGTTGCCGCAGCCGGCGGCTACGCACCCGAGGTGAACCGGCTGGTGATGGGCGGCCCGATGATGGGCTTTGCGGTCGGCGACGATGCAGTGCCGGTGATCAAGGGCACCAACTGCCTGCTGGCGACCCGCCCCCAGGATACGCCGGAGCCGGGACCGCTGATGCCATGCATCCGCTGCGGCGAATGCACCCGGGTCTGTCCGGCCAACCTGCTGCCGCAACAGCTGTACTGGTTCGCCAAGAGCAAGAACTTCGACGCGATCCAGGATTACGGGCTGTTCGACTGCATCGAATGCGGCTGCTGTGCCCGGGTCTGCCCCAGCAACATTCCGCTGGTGCAGTACTACCGTTTTGCGAAGAACGAGATCTGGGCGCGCGAGAAGGAACGGCAGAAAGCCGACCTCGCCCGCGAGCGCTTCGAGTTCCGGCAGCTGCGCCAACAGCGCGAGGAACAGGAGAAGGCCGAGCGGCTCGCGCGCAAGAAGGCCGCGGTCGCGAAACAGGCGCCCGAAGGCGAGAAGAAGGCGGCGATCGATGCCGCGCTGGAGCGGGCGCGCGCGAAGAAGGCCGCCCAGACTGGCGAGAACCCGGCGGACAACGGAAGGCCCGACACCTGATGCGCTTCGAGACCCGCACGTCTCCGCATCTGATTCCCAGTCACAGCGTGGGCGGCGTGATGCGCCAGGTGCTGTATGCGCTGGTACCCGGCACGCTGGCGATGACCTGGTTCTTCGGCTGGGGGGTACTGGTCAACGTGATGCTCGCCGTTCTATTCGCGGTCGGCTTCGAGGCGTTGATGGTGGCGCTGCGCCGGCGCCCGGTCGGGGCAACGCTGGCGGATTCCAGCGCAATCCTGGCCGGGTGGCTGTTCGCACTCGCGATCCCGCCGCTGGCGCCGTTCTGGGTGCTGCTCACCGGCACCGCGTTCGCGATCGTGGTCGCGAAGCACCTCTACGGGGGACTCGGCTACAACCCGTTCAACCCGGCGATGGTCGGTTACGTCGTGGTGCTGGTCTCGTTCCCGCGCGAGATCTCGCTCTGGCCCGCTCCCGAAGGCCTGCTGCACGGATCGCTGACGCTGTTGCAGACGCTGCAGACCTCGCTGACCGGGAGACTGCCCGACGGAATGGAGTGGGATGCGATCACGCGAGCGTCGCCCCTGGACCTGATGCGGGACGGCCTGGTTGCCGGCCAAACCGTCGGCGAGGTGACCCGCAGCCCGGTGTTCGGCTCGTTCTCCGAGACCGGCTGGGAATGGACCGGGAACCTGTTCCTGCTGGGTGGGCTCTGGCTGCTGTACCGGCGCGTGATCACCTGGCACATCCCCGCGGCGATGGTGCTGACGCTGGCCACCACCGCCGGCGTGTTCTGGGTGATCGATCCAGACCAGTTCGCGTCGCCCGCGTTCCATGTGTTCAGCGGCGCCGCGATCATCGGCGCCTTCTTCATCGCCACCGACCCGGTGTCCGCCGCGACCACCCCGCTCGGACGCATCCTCTACGGCGCCGGAATCGGCCTGCTGACCTACGTGATCCGCACCTGGGGCGGATATCCCGACGCGGTTGCGTTCGCGGTGCTGCTCATGAACATGGTCGCGCCGACGCTGGATCATTACACCCGTCCCCGGATCTTCGGCCACTCGCGGGACCGGCATGGCTAGGATCATTGCCCGGGATGTGATCATCACCACGCTGCTGCTGGGTCTGTTCGCGGCCGCCGGGACGGGTCTGGTGGCCTGGGTCCATTCCGGCACCGAGGCGCGGATTGCCGAGAACCGGCTCGCGGTCACACGCTTGCGCGTGACCGCGGCGCTGGAGGGCCTTGACTACGACAACGACCCGGTCGGCGACCACACGACCGTGAGCGATCCCCTGCTCGGCGGAGAGGACCTTCCGGTCTGGTTCGCGCGCAAAGGCGACGACGTGGTAGGGCTGGTGCTGTCGGCAGTCACCGCGCAAGGCTACAGCGGCAACATCCACCTGCTCGTGGGCCTGGATACCGCCGGCAACCTGCTGGGCGTCCGTGTCACCCAGCACCGGGAGACCCCGGGTCTGGGCGATGACATCGAAGTCGACCGCTCGGACTGGATCCTGGGCTTCCGGGGACGCTCGCTGGAGAACCCGCCGATCGAGCTTTGGCGGGTGCGCCGCGACGGCGGCATCTTCGACCAGTTCACCGGCGCCACTATCACCCCACGTGCAGTCGTGCAGGCCGTGCGCGACGCCCTGCTATATTTCAGGGATCATGCCGACCCACTGCTGGCCACTCCGCCACCGGAGCGTCCGGCCGAGCCCCAGCCGCTCGAACCGGCGACCGGCGCGACGGATCCGATGACGCCTGCGGGCGCCGCCGAAGTCCCGGGCGCAGCTCCTGCTCAGAACCCGACTGAGATAGCCCCGCCATGAACGAGAGCTACACCGACATCCTCCGCGAGGGGCTCTGGACCAACAACCCGGGACTGGTACAGCTGCTGGGGCTGTGCCCGCTGCTGGCGATCTCCGGCACGGTGGTCAATGCGCTCGGGCTCGGGATTGCGACCATCGCCACGCTGGTGCTATCGAACTCGCTGGTCTCGCTGCTGCGCGAGTATGTGCGGCCGGAGATCCGGATCCCGGTCTACGTGCTGATCATCGCCTCGGTCGTCACCGCGATCGAACTGGTGATGAACGCGTATTTCCACGGCCTGTTCCTGGTCCTGGGCATCTTCATCCCGCTGATCGTGACCAACTGCGCGATCATCGGCCGCGCCGAGGCCTTTGCCTCGCGCAACTCGGTCCCGCGCGCGGGCCTGGACGGGCTCGCGATGGGCGTCGGCTTCACCGGCGTACTGGTCGCGATCGGAGCAATGCGCGAGGTCGTGGGACAGGGCAGCCTGCTCGTCAACGCCCATTTGCTGTTCGGCGAATGGGGACGCGGGTTGCGCATCGAGATCTTCCCCGAGGAACACGGCTTCCTGCTCGCGCTGCTGCCGCCGGGCGCTTTTCTCGCGATGGGTCTCTTGATCGCACTGAAGAACCTGATCGATGCGCGTCTGGAGCAGAAACCGGTCGGATCCCCGGCACCGGAACCGCGGCCCGTGGAATCCGCGACCTGATGGACGCTGATGCCACTCCGGTACCTGCTACGGCAGAGCGCGTCGTTCCCACCCCCGCCCGCGGCCCGGCTTCCGGATGCCGACTGGGGTCATGGCCGACCGGCCCCGGGCGGGCGCTAGAATACCGGTCCCAACGATGGACCGGCGCGGGCCCCGTGGCCCGGGGTTCCGACCGCAGGAGAATGGCATGTCAGGACATTTCCCCTTTGCCGGCGAACGGGGAACGCGCTACGGCCTGGCGCCGCGCGGAACCCTCGCCGCGTTTTTCGAGAACCACGGGTTCAACGACGAACTGCAGGAGAAGTACTACCGCTGGTGGTACGACTACGCGAATGATTTCGTGGCGAATGATCCCGATCTTTCCGCCACGGTCGGCGTGCGCTTCCACTTCTACCCGATGGGCACCCACGCGCGGCATTCGTTCCACCTGAACGGCAAGTTCTGGGCTGTGAACATGGAGGAGCTAGGATCGTTCATCAGCAACCTGATCCTGCCGAAACTCGACGCCGATACCCTGCACGGGCTCGAGGCAAAACACCGGGCACTGCTGGATACCCTCCGGGAGGAGGCCAAGACCAACCCGCGCGAGGCGCCCCCGGATGTCGGCCTGTTCCGGCACGTCTGAGTGCACCGCTGGTGGTGCCCGGGGGGACCCGTGAATGCCACGAAGCGGCGCGCGATCTTCGAGCGCCTGCGCGCGCGCAACCCGGCACCGACCACGGAACTCGAATACCGCACGCCGTTCGAACTGCTGGTGGCGGTGATCTTGTCGGCGCAGGCGACCGATGTCGGCGTAAACCGCGCCACGCGTGGGCTGTTCGCCGCCGCGAACACCCCCGAGGCCATGCTGCACCTGGGACTCGACGGGCTGAAATCCCACATCCGCACGATCGGGCTGTACAACGCCAAGGCCGAGAACATCCTGAAGGCCTGCGAAATCCTGGTGCGCGACCATCGCAGCGAGGTTCCACGGGACCGCGCGGCGCTGGAGGCGCTGCCGGGAGTCGGCCGCAAGACCGCAAACGTGGTGCTGAACACCGCGTTTGGGGAACCCACCATCGCGGTGGACACCCATATCTTCCGGGTGGCGAACCGGACCGGGCTAGCGCCCGGCAAGACGCCGCTGGAGGTCGAACACAAACTGCTGCGGTTCACGCCGGCGGAGTTCCGCAAGGAAGCCCATCACTGGCTGATCCTGCACGGCCGCTACACCTGCCGGGCCCGACGTCCGCTCTGCGGCGAGTGCGTGATCATGGATCTCTGCGAATTCCGCAACAAGACGCCCGCCGGCTGAGCCATCGGCCAGGACGATCGGGAGGCAACATGTTCGGCAACCGGGACCAGCTCCGCCGGCAGTTCATCGAAGCCTGGGCGAAGGCACGCGACGGTCGGTCGCTTGATGGCCTTGACGCGCAGCTCGCACAGATCATCCGCGAGCACCCCGAGTACCACGACCTGCTCGCGGAGCCCGAGAAGGCACTGCAGGCCGAGTTCCCCCCCGAGGCGGGCCAGAGCAACCCTTTCCTGCATCTGGCCATGCACCTCAGCATCCGCGAACAGGCGGCAACCGACCGCCCCGCGGGCATCCGCGAGATCCACCGGCGCCTGGGCCGGCACCTCGGTGTGATGGAGGCGGAGCACCGGATGCTCGAATGCCTGGGGCAGGTGCTCTGGGAAGCACAGCGGGCCGGCGCGATGCCGGACGAGCGTGCCTACCTGGAGTGCCTGCGCCGCATCGACGGCTGAGCGCTGGTGTCCGGCCCGCGTTCTGCCCCGGGGGAACCGGGCGGTGAGGTTTGTGACGCGGCGTGGTGCCTGGCGGCACAACCCACGACTGTCGGGGCTTCTCCCGGCGTTGAGGCTTGCGACGGAGTGGCGGAGGCAACCCGTGCAGGGGCTGCTCAGCCCGGGAACAACGAGCGCCACCAACGGCGACGGCTGCGGGTCGGCGGCATCGCGGCTTCCAGGTCGACCGGAATGTCGCGTGACAGCACCCAGCCCGGCAGCACCCGCAGCCCGGAGGAACCGCAGCTCGAGCCGAGATTGTTGGGATCAAAGATCTTCACCAGGCTCGGCACATCGGTGGAATCGACATAGACCACGCCGCAGTACTCCTCGTCGTGCTCCGCGCGCAGCAGCGCGTCCAGCTCGCGGATGAACCGGTCGAGTTCCGCGGCAGTGACCGGCTCGACCGGCGGCGGCTCGCCAATCGCGTAGACGTGCCAGGTGCCGTCCAGCTGCGCCCGCAAGCGCTCCCAAAGGGCGTCCAGCTGATGCCAGTGCAGAATGCCGGTGAAGCCGCCGTTGAATCGTTCCAGGAATTCGTCGCCGATCCCGGCCTCGACGGAGGTCGTCATGCCGTTCTGTCCTTCTTTGAAATCGGCCGCGATTATCCCGCAGCCACGGCGCCGGTGCACGTTTCCGCCGCGCACCAGCCGCTTCCCGCAGCGGGACGCGGCACCGGATGCGGGATCCCCGGCAAACGCTGCGACCCCATCGTCGGCTCAGTCGTCGCTGGCGACGAGCAGGATCAGGTCTGCATGCGGTATCGGTTCGGCCTCGATCTCGCGACCGGGCCGCAGGTCGAACGCCGCCAGCCGGTCGTTCAGCGTTTCGCTTTGCTCGCGGTAGCTGCGGGTCAGCGCCAGCAGCGTCGTGGTGGGCGATGGCTCGTGCACTCCGGGATGGAAACGCCGGGACACCATCCCGGGCAGCGGTTGATCGCGCGCGGCACGCCAGCCGTGCGGGTCGGCGAAGGTCTCCCAGGCCGTCTCCAGCAACGGAATCACGGCCTTTTCGACGCCTTCCTCTCCGGTGGCCCGTGCCCAGTCGTGCAGGCCCTGCGCAAGCCAGGCGTAGTCGGCGAGTTCGGCCGCGCCGGCAACATCGGCCGAGAGATCCAATAGCCGTGAAAGATCCTGCGGATGCCGTCCCAGGTCGCACAGCCTCTGCGCAAGCTCGGTGCCCGCAGCGGCGAATGCGGGCTCCCCGGCCACCTCGGCCACCTCGGCCAGTGCCGACAGCAATAGCCCGTGCAGGCCGGTAACCTGCTTGTCGTCGCGCGGCCGCCCGCGCGTCCCGCGGGCTTCGAGCAGCAGGGCACGGCCCTGCTCCAGCTGCGCACCGGCCTGCGTTTCGGTCAGGCCGAAGCGCCCGGCCAGCTCCGCCACCGTTCCCCGCCACTTCGGAAGGTGGCCATGGTCGAAGGTCGGGGCGCTTTCCAGCCCGAAGTACGCCTTCACAAGCGCCGGTTCGGGATGCCCTGCGAGTGCCGCTTCGACCTGTTGCGGAGTCCACAAGTACACCCCGCCCTCGCGCCCGTCGCCATCCAGTGCCGAGAGTCCAGACGCAAAGGCCGCCGGTGCATCCAGCGCCATCTCCCGCAACACGAACTGCAGGGTCTCACGGCCCACGCGGATCCAGTCCGGCCGGTCGAATGAGCGGCCGGCGCGCAGGTAGAGACGCGCCAGCTGGGCCTGGTCGTCGAGCATGATCTCGAAATGCGGCCGGGCCCAGTCCGGCGTTTCCGAGTACCGGAAGAAACCACCGCCGATCACGTCCCGAAGGCCCGCCCGCGCCATCTCGTCCAGCGTCACGGCGAGGAACTCGTCGGCCCACCCGGGCGCCCTGCCCTGGTCGCGGGCCTGGAGCAGCGCCGCCAGCGCCGGCGCACGGGGAAACTTCGACTGCATGCCGAACCCACCGCCGAGCAGATCGGCCTCGCGCTCCATCGCGGTCCAGAGCGCCTGCGGCAACCGCGCCGCCCGGGATGCCGACAACGGCTCTTCGCCGGCCCGCATCCGCGCGATCAACTCCAGGCGTCCCTCCCGTGCAAGCGCAGTCAGCGCCTCGCGTTCGGCGCTCAGGCGCGCGCTGATCCGGTCCAGGAAGGCAGCGAAATCGTCCCGGGGAGCGTAGACCACCCCGGTCAGCGCATCGCCGGTCGGCAACACCACGACGTTCAGCGGCCAGCCGGCGCTGCCTCGGGTCGCCCGCAGGAACTCGAGCAGGTAGTGGTCGAGCGCTCCGTGCAATTCGCGGTCGATCTTCACCGGGATGAAGTCCCGGTTCAGACGTTCCCCGATACCGGCATCCTTGAAGCTCTCCTCCTGCATTACGTGGCACCAGTGGCAGGCGTAGTAGCCGCTGGAGATCAGCAGTGGGCGGCCGGTGGTCTGCGCCTCGTCGAACAATTCCGGGCTCCAATCCCGCCAGCGTACCGGGTCGTCCGCGTGCAGCCGCAGGTAGGGCGAGATGCTCTCGGCCAGCGGCGACCGGGCGTCGGCGGCGACCGCCACAGGAGCGCCAAGGATCAGCACCAGCAGCAGCGTCAGCAGCGCCAGGCCGGGCCGCAGGCACGGCGCCGCCGATGCCGAAAGGATACGGGCCTGGGACATGCCGGCACTCCTCGGGGACTTGCTGCTATGGATTCCCCGCGAGCACGAAAAATTCCGTGTCCCGATTGAATCGGGTGCATGTGCCGAACGGCCACACCGGAGCTCGGCATCCAGCGGCCCGTCGATGGAAAGAATGTACAAATGTTATACACTGATGCGCATGTCGCGACCAACCGATCCTGACCTGCCGCCCGACGATGGCCTCTTCCCGATCCGCCATGTGTGCGCGGAGACCGGTGTCAACCCGGTCACGCTGCGCGCCTGGGAGCGTCGGTACGGTCTGATCCGCCCCCTGCGCACCCCCAAGGGTCACCGGCTCTACAGCACTGAGGACATCGCGCGTATCAAGCGCATCCTCGCGCTTCTCGACGAGGGGGTGGCGGTGTCACAGGTCGGCCGGGTGCTCGAACGCAACCCGCGGTCCGGCCCCGCAGCGCCGCCGCACCCCGACCGGCGAAACGGCAACGGGCAGGATGCCGGCACGGCGCCGGATAAAGGTTCGACGATTTCGCTGCAGGATCCGGTCGCCGGCGCCCTGCTCGACGCAAGTCGGGAACTGACCACGGTTCGGCTTGAGCGCAGCTACGCGCGCCTGGTCATGCGTCACGGCTGGGAGGGCGTGCATGAACACGCCTTCCTGAACGCCTACCACGCGCTGCGCGAGGAGGCCCGGCGCGATCCTGCGGCGGAAGCGCGCCTGGCGGTGTTCGCGACCTGGGCCAACGCCTCGTTCGCCGAGCAGCTGCGTTCGGCCCTGCTACTCTGTGAGGGCCCTACCTGCCCCGCCCTGACCCTGGGCAGCGGCCACCGGCGGGTCGCCGGGATGCTGTTCCTGCTCGCCAGTGCGCGCCAGGGCCTGCGGGTGCTGCCGCTGCTCGACGTCGTGTCGCCGGAGGCGCTGCAGCGGCTGGTCGACGGGGTCGCGGCGCCGGCCATCACGGTATACCTTCCGTCCCTCTCCGCTCAGGGTCTCGATCGGGACCGAGTCCGCGAACTGCTGGACCAGGACGGCATCCCCTGCTTCGCGGCCGGACCGGGTGCCCGCGAGCTCTCCCCGCTGCACGGCAACCGGCAGCTGTCCCTGTTGCCCGAATCTCCGCTGGAGGCAGCAGATGTCCTTACCCGTGCGCTCCTGGGTCCGGCACGCGCCTGACGGCCGCGGTCGAGGACCGCAACCCGTCGCGCCGCCGACCAGGACAGGCCTTCGGTCGCTGGGGCACCGATGACCGCGACCCTGGTCTGGCTGCGCCGTGATCTGCGCCTCGCGGACCAGCCGGCGCTGCACGCGGCAGTCGAACGCGGGGCGCCGGTGATTCCGGTGTTCGTTCACGCCCCGGAAGAAGAGACCCCATGGCAGCCCGGTGCTGCCTCCAACTGGTGGCTGCATCATAGTCTTGCGCGGCTGTCAGAAGCGCTGGAGCGCCGCGGCAGCCAGCTGATCCTGCGCCGCGGGCCCACTCTGGGAACCCTTCGCGAACTGGTGCGGGACACCGGGGCCGACGCGGTATTCTGGAACCGCCTCTACGAACCCGCGCTGATCCCGCGCGACCGCGAGATCAAGCACCACCTGCGTGAATCGGGTCTGCGGGTCGAGAGCTTCAACGCTGCGTTGTTGCACGAACCCTGGTGCATCCGATCCGGCAGCGGAAACCCCTACCGGGTGTTCTCGCCGTTCTGGAAATCCTGCCGGCAGGCGGGCATCGATGACACTCCGCTGCCCGAACCGCAGGCGATCCCGGCACCTTCCGCGTCCACGGCCGGAACGCAACCGCGCGCCGCGCGCTGGCCCGCGTCGGAACCGCTCGCCGCGCTCGCACTCCTGCCCCGGATCCGCTGGGACGCGGGTCTCGCCGAGACCTGGACACCCGGGGAAGCCGGGGCGCTGGTGCGCCTGCGGGATTTTCTCGAGACCTCAGCGGAGCGTTACCACGCGATGCGGGATCTCCCTGGGCAGCCGGGCACGTCGCGGGTGTCGCCGCACCTGCACTTCGGCGAGATCTCGCCGCGCCAGATCGTGCGCGCGCTGCGCGACGCGGGGTTCGACCCGGATTCCGGCGGTGCCGATCAGTTCCTGAGCGAGATCGGCTGGCGCGAGTTCGCCCATCACCTGCTGTTCCACTTCCCGCACACCACGGGGGCACCGCTGAACCCACGTTTCGAGGCGTTTCCCTGGCGCGAATCGGACCGGGACCTGCACGCCTGGCAGCAGGGCCGGACCGGGATACCGATCGTCGACGCCGGCATGCGCGAACTGTGGCAGACCGGCTGGATGCACAACCGCACCCGGATGATCGTTGCATCGTTGCTCACGAAGAACCTGCGCATGCACTGGCTGCACGGCGCACGCTGGTTCTGGGACACGCTGGTGGATGCCGACCTCGCCTCGAACACGCTGGGCTGGCAGTGGACCGCCGGCAGCGGCGCCGATGCCGCACCCTACTTCCGGGTGTTCAACCCGGTGCTCCAGGGCGAGCGGTTCGACCCCGACGGCTGCTACGTGCGCCGCTACGTGCCCGAGCTCGGGCGGGTACCCGCCAGCGCCATTCACGCGCCCCGCGCAGGCCGGGGACGATCGTTGGATCCGGCGCTCATGCACGACTATCCGTCCCCGATCGTCGACCTGCGGCAGAGCCGGGAAGCGGCCCTGGAAGCCTTCAGGCGATTGCCGCCGCCCGGCGCGGGCCGGTCTTGACGCGCCGGTGATCGCGAGCAGGGTGATCACCGCGCCGTTCTGTGGCAGGGTGTCGAGGCCCCCGGTGGCCACCGCGGCAACGCGGTGCAGCAGCTCGGGGCTGATGCCGTGGGTCCGGGCCATCTCCAGGTAGGTCTCGCCGAGCGTTGACAGCGCCCGGCGGCCGGAAGCTGTCGGTGAACAGGCTGCCGAGGTCGAAGGTCGACCGGACCCCGAGGTCGTCGAAACGGCGTTTCAGGAAGCGGTCGGCCCAGGCGCGGCCGCGGTCCTTCAGGTGCACCAGGTAACCCCACTCGGCGTTCATCTTGCTCGACGCGGCCAGATCCTTCAGTTCCTCGTGGGCATGGATCAGGTGCACGTAGACGTCCCGGTAGCGCTCGGACTCCAGGCCTTCCGCCTCGATCAACTGGTGCAGCAGCGCTGTTCTCGCCAATCCTGCGCTCGCTCTGGGACCGGCTTACGAACAACTACAGCATGGACCAGTCCCCGGGCTACCTGTTCTTCGAACATCTGACGCGGCAGTTCTCGCCCTACGAGTTGAACCCTCTGAATCTCAACCCGCTGCGGGACCTGGTCGCTTTCCAGAAACCCGAGAGTGCCTCGCGGGTGCGGTCACGGCCGGGCCGGTCAAGCCCATCGGCCATCACCACCGCGTTCATCGCTCCCGCGCTGGTTCCACTGACGCTGGCAATGCGGATGCGCGCGTCCTCAAGCAGCCGGTCGAGCACGCCCGAGGTCAGCGCTCCGTGAGCCCCGCCGTCCTGCAGTGCGACGTCGACTGGCTTTCGGTCCGGTTCCATGCCCCCGCTCCCCGATTCCGTCAGGACTCCACCGTAGCCCAGGCACAGTGCCCTGCCCAGTACCGGACCCGGGTCGACCCGGTCCAGGATCGGCAGGCGGCACTGACCGGCGTGCTCCAACCCAGCCACCACCTGAGGTTATCTATTCGATTTCTTCAACAAGCATCAGTTTTATGGGCACTCAAGACCGAATCCTGAAGTGAATTTCGAGATTGTCCCCCTATCACACTGCCACACAACGAAAACCGGCCCCGAAGAACGGGAGGATCGCCTGTCGACCATCTGGCCCTTCGGACCGACGGGAAAGCAGTCTAGACTCCCTGAGAACCCACCGGGAAGCGAACCGCGATGCCACGTTTGAACCGCAGTCTTCAGGCCTACGGAACCCCCGATTTCGAGGCGACGCTGAAAGAGGAACTCGCGGCCCTCGGTCCGGACGTGCTGGGCCTGCAGCAGGGGCTGACCGCGGGCAGCATCAGTCTTGGCGAGAACCTGGGCGTGATGCCGCTGCGTGTGACCGACTCCCCGGCGGCCATATGCGTGCGTGCCGGCATCTTCTTCAACAGCATCCTTTCGGGCTGTGCCTGCGCCGACGACCCTACGCCGGAGAACGAGAACGCCGAGTATTGCGAGATCGACCTCGAGATCGAACGTAATACCGGCGAGGTGCGCATCGCCCCGGTTACCGAATAGCCACAGCACGACCAGCCGCGACACCGCAGGCCATTGCAATCACGCATCGTGGACCCAGCCCCGCGCCGTGGCGACCCGCGCGGAAACCGGCAGCGCCGGTCTCGCTTCGGGCATGCACGACCCCGGCAGCACTGCCCCGCGCCAGGGTCTCCGGTCGGCTATAGTGCGCAGGCATGACGCTCCTCACCTGGCTGCTCGCCGCCCTGCTGGTGATCGCCGGCCTAGCCGGACTGGTGCTACCCGCGCTTCCGGGCCCGCTGCTGCTGTTCGCCGGCCTATGGGCGGCCGCCTGGGCCGAAGGATTCGCATACGTGGGTGCGAAGACCCTGATCGTGCTCGGGGGCATGGCCGCGCTGGCCTCGCTGGCGGACTTCATCGCTGGCGCGTTCGGCGCGCGCCGCTACGGCGCGTCGCCGCGCTCGGTGGCAGGTGCCGCCATCGGGGCCGTGGTCGGCCTGTTCTTCGGCCTGGCCGGCCTGCTGCTCGGCCCGTTCATCGGCGCCCTGCTGGGCGAACTCTCGGCCCGCAGGGATCTACTGGCCGCGGGCCGCGCCGGCTGGGGCGCGACGATCGGACTGGTGCTCGGGACCGCCGCGAAGGTTGCACTGGGCTTCATGATGGTGGCGCTGTTTCTGACCGTGCGGTTCCTCTGAGAGGCTCTCGGAATCGGCGCCCAACGGCTGCCGCCGCGCCTGAATGCGCCTGGTGATAGCGCGGGGATCCCCGCGACGATCGACT
Organism: Thioalkalivibrio nitratireducens DSM 14787; assembly: GCF_000321415.2. NCBI lineage: Bacteria > Pseudomonadati > Pseudomonadota > Gammaproteobacteria > Chromatiales > Ectothiorhodospiraceae > Thioalkalivibrio > Thioalkalivibrio nitratireducens. The sequence goes on from NC_019902.2 coordinate 2,459,140, forward strand.
CCTGGCGACCGAGACCGTCCCGGCGACCGCCCCGCCGACCGGGGACACCCACAGCCCTGCCGGCGGCTCAGCGGGCGCGAGTGCCGCGTGACGCACCACCGCGGCCGGTGCCCCGTGGCGGGCGCCGGGCGCCCGCGTTGCCAGGCCGGGGCCCCTTGCCGGGATTACCAGACCGGGCGCTGCGGGGCGCAGCCTTCGGCGCGCCGCGGCCGGCAGCGCTGTTGGGACGGGACGCAGCGGCCCCGACAGACACCGCAGGCGCCTCGAACCCCTCGGTCTGGACCCGGTCGATCGGACGCCGGATCAGGCGCTCGATTCCGGAGAGTAGTTTCAGCTCGCCGGCATCGACCAGCGACAGCGCAGAACCGGCACTGCCCGCACGGCCGGTACGGCCAATGCGGTGCACGTAGTCTTCGGGTACGTTCGGCAGCTCGAAGTTGACCACCTGCGGCAACTGGTCGATATCCAACCCGCGTGCGGCAATGTCGGTGGCCACCAGCACCGGAATCCGTCTGCTCTTGAACTGGTCCAGCGCCTTGGTGCGCGCAGCCTGGCTCTTGTTGCCGTGGATTGCGGCGGCCGGGATGCCGTCTTTCGAGAGCTTATCGGCGAGCCGGTTCGCGCCGTGCTTGGTACGCGTAAACACCAGCACCTGCTCCCAGCTGTGCTTGCGGATCAGATGGCTCAGGAGATCGCGTTTCTGGTCGGATTGGACGAGGTGGACGGACTGCCGCACGAGTTCGGAAGCGGTGTTTCGCGGCGCAACTTCGACCTGGACCGGGCTGTTCAGGATACCGTCGGACAGGCGGCGGATCTCGTCGGAGAACGTCGCCGAGAACAGCAAGTTCTGGCGCTTGCCGGGGAGCAGCTTCAGGATCCGACGGATATCGTGAATGAAGCCCATGTCCAGCATCCGATCGGCCTCGTCCAGCACCAGGATCTCGATGCCGGACAGGTCGAGGGTTTTCTGGCCCACGTGGTCGAGCAGGCGGCCCGGGGTCGCGACGACGATGTCCATCGGCCCGCGCAGCGCCTTGATCTGGGGATTGATGTTCACTCCACCGAAAACGACCATCGAGCGCATCTTCAGGTAGCGGCCGTAGTCGGTGACCGACGCCTGGACCTGGGCCGCCAGTTCGCGCGTCGGGGTCAGCACCAGACAGCGCGGGCGGCCGGCACGGGCGGCCGCTGCCGACCGCTCGGACAGCCGTTGCAGGATCGGCAGCGTGAACGCAGCGGTCTTGCCGGTGCCGGTCTGGGCGGCGGCGAGCAGATCCCGGCCTCTCAGGATCTCGGGAACGGCCTTGGCCTGGATCGGCGTGGGCGCCGCATAGCCGGCCTCGGCGAGTGCGCGCAACAGGGGATCGGCCAACCCGAGGCTGGCAAACGGGGAAACAGCAGACATGGACATCTCCAACGGCGGCCCGCCACTCCACCGGGGAGAGGCGCCCATCGAGGCAGACGAAATCGGGGTGATCGAAACGATCGGGTGAACGGACGCCGACGGGCGGGGCGTTCGATGCGCTGCAGCATACGGGGAATGAATCAGAAAAGAAACATATTCCAAGAAAAGAATCGCGACGGACACGCGTCCGCAACCGCACACGCACCCTGCGCTGGACTATCATTCGCGGTGGCGGAAAGGCTCAAGCGGCGCGACAGGCAGCATCGCATTGCGCCGTCCACGTACAATGGCTGCTGCAAACCGGAAGGAGATGCGCACGGTGCAGCAGGATTGTCGCGAGATCCTCGAGTTCTGGTTCTCGGAAGACGTACGGCCATTCTGGTTTCGGTCGACTCCCGAGTTCGACCAGCAGCTGCGCGGGCGTTTCCGGGGGGTCTGGGAGACCGCGGCACGGGGTGGGCTCGAGGCCTGGCTCGGCAGCGCGGACGGGACGCTGGCGCTGGTGATCGTGCTGGATCAGTTCCCGCTGAACATGTTCCGGGGCCACGCAAAGGCGTTCTCGACCGAGGCGCGCGCGCGGGACGCGGCAGACCACGCGATCCGGCAGGGCTGGGATCGCGCGATGGACGATGCTCGCAAGGGATTTCTGTATCTCCCGTTCATGCATAGCGAGTCGCTCGACGATCAGGACCGCTCGGTCCGGCTCTACCGCGAGGCCGGCCTGACCGGCAGCCTGCGCTGGGCCGGGCACCACCGCGGCATCATTCGCCGCTTCGGACGCTTTCCACACCGCAACACCGCGCTGGGGCGGGTCAACACACCGGAAGAAGTCGCATGGCTCGCGTCGAAGGAGGCGTTTCGCGGATGAGTGCCGACAGACCGCTGCTGATTCTCAAGACCGGGCGCAAGACCCCCTGCCTGAACCCGCTCCCCGGCGACTACGAGGACTGGATTGCCGCCGGCATGGGCTGGGATCCGGCGCAGGTCCGCGTGGTCGACGCAGCCGCTGGCGACATGCTCCCTGACCTGCATCGCATCTCGGGGATCGCGATCACCGGTTCCGGCGCGATGGTCACCGATCAGGCTCTATGGATCTCGAGGGCATCGGAATGGCTGGCGCAGGCGGTCGAGCAGCAGGTTCCGGTCCTGGGCATCTGCTTCGGCCACCAGCTGCTCGCCCATGCGCTCGGCGGCCGGGTGGGCTACAACCCGCAGGGGGTCGAGGTCGGCACGGTGGATCTCAAGCTGTCGCGGGAAGCCGCCGACGACCCCCTGTTCTCTGTCCTGCCCGAACGGATGCCCGCGCAACTGAGCCACCGCCAGTCCGTGCTGGCGCTGCCGCCGGGTGCACGATTGCTCGGTCGCAGCGCGATGGAGGCGCATCAGGGCTTCGCGTTCGGCCCGCGGGCCTGGGGCGTTCAGTTCCATCCCGAGTTCGACCACCGGATCGTCGGCTGTTTCGTGGAACACTACCGCGAGATCCTTGCGGAACAGGGAGCCTCGGCGGACGCGCTGCACGCTGCGATCCGCCCAGCGCCGCAGAGCCGGCACGTGTTGCGGCGCTTTGGGGAACTCGTGGTCGACGCCGGGGGCTGAGCGGGGCTCCTCCCGACGCCGGTGGAGCAGAAGCGGCTGACGACCTTGGAGCGGGCCCCATGGGCGCTTCCCCACACCAGGTGCGCACGGCAGATAACGGCTCTTCGGGCTCGTGCCCCCGTGGACCATCACCTGGAGGGCGCAGGAGCGCAGTGTCCGACCGGCGCCAGCCGAAGTTCCATCTGGCGCGCAACCCGAACCCGGATGGCGGATGACGGCCCGAGGCCTTGTCCGCCCTACCCTGGGTCGGGATGCGACGTCAGAAACCGAGCAGCGGTTTCGAGGGAATCAGCGGTAGAATTCGGCCACGCCCTCCAGCATGCCGCGCAGTTCGTCCGCGACGATCTTGATCGTCTCGCGTTCCTCGATGCCCAACAAGTCGGCCTCGTGCATCGGATTCGCCACGCCGATCACGATCTTGCCGCCCTCGGCCCCGGCCCCGGCTGCACGGCCGGCGTAATCGACCCGGTAAATCGCGATGCGGCAGGGCACCAACAGCGTGACGTTGGGGTTCTCCTTGATCGCCTCCGCGAGATACTTGGACCTGCAGGCGTAGATGACCTTGTTCTGGATATCGATCCCATAGTGCTCGCGCAGGCCATCGTCGATATCCTGGACCCGCAACACCTCCCAACTCTGGGCCTCGATTTCAGTGTACAAGCGCTCCAGCACCTCGCTGAACTCGACCGCGGGGGACAGATACAGGTAGAAGGCACCGCCCCGCGTCTGCACCTCGCTGGCCACCGCCTGGGCACTCCATGCAAGCAGCAACAGCGGCACCAACAGCAGCGTCTTCAGATGTTTCACTCGTGACATCATTCACCTCCTCAACCCTGGCGGCACGACACCGCCTGTTCACGCCTTGCGGCGATTCCACGCAGATCGTCGATTCTTGAACCCGGTATACCCTCTGAACGTAGGCAACACCCGGACCACCGTCAAGGCAAACCGCCAGAACAGTGTACCGCCGGTACGCGGTCGCCGCGCCGGCCCGGGCCGCCCGCTAGAGATCACGCAGGAACTGCACCACGAGCAGGCCGGCCAGGAGCCACAGCAGGCCGCGCAGCCAGTGACGGTAGGCTTCGGCGGAGAACCGGTCGCTCAGCCACATGCCGGCACGCAACCCGGCCAGCGCGAACACCCCGAGCGGCAGCGACACGAGCAGCAGCGCCGGAGTCAGCGCGCCCAGCGCGGCAAACGTCACCGCCTGGGTGGACTTGCCGAGCAGGAACGCCAGGTTGATCGCCTGCACCACCACCAGCGCTGGCACCCGCATCTCGAGGAAGTAGACCATCAGTGCCGGACCACCGACGTTCACGGTACCGCCCAGCAGCCCGCCGAGCAGCCCCGCCCCGGCGCCACTGGCGCGCGGATAGCGGCGAATTCCGTTCCAGTCGACCTGCGTCAGGCGGTCCCCGAGCAGATACAGCACGATCACCAGCGCCAGCAGCAGGCGGAACGGATTCGGATCGAGCGCGACCAGGATCAGGGTGCCCACGGCCGACCCCGCCAGCATCCATACTGCCACGAACCAGAAACGCCCGATGCTGGCCCCCAGATTGCCGCCCCGCAGCATGCTCCACAGGTTCACCGCAATATTCGGCGCCAGCGTCAGCAGGATTGCGGTCTGAACATCGGTCAGCAGCGCCAGCACTGGCGTGGCCACCATCGGGAATCCGAGACCGAAGGTGCCGTGAACCGCACCGGCGAAGGCGACGACCAGCAGCGCAACCAGGATCTCGTTCAGCGAATAGGCGTCCAACGCATCGGGGTCAACGAAGCGACAAGGGATGGGACATCATACTGCCTGCGCGGCCGTAGGGGTCCGACGCACACCTCAGCCACTGTGGCGCAGTCCGCCGGCCGGTTGCACGAGCAGCCCGGCCGAGCACCGTGGCCCCGTTCGGAGTCAGGCCCTGCTATCCTTGCTCGCATGCGCGGACTCGTACCTCCTGATCCCGAAGGCGGCGTCTCGACCCCCAGCTACGCGGTGGTCTTCATGCCCGGTCGCACCCGCAAGCGGTTCCCGGCCGGCTGTGTGCGCGTGCTGGAATCCCGCGAGCAGGCCCTGGCCGAAGCGGATGCCGCCCAACGGCAGTTCGCGGCCATCGTCCTCGGGCCGTCGAAGTCCTCCGAGGGCCAGTACCTCTACTACCTGCTCGAGTGGCTGGACGAAGACGCTCCGGCCTGATGATCACCCGCCTGGGCCAGCCCCCGACCACGCAAGACGCGTGCGACGGTCAGCGTGCAGGCCACCATCCTCCATTGCGGCGCCCGGGGTTACACAGGAGCGCCTGGTTCTTCCTGGCACCGCAGGTGGATGACCGCTGCGCGGTTCCACCCTGATACGGACTGCATCGCAACCATTTGTCCCAGAAACTCTTTTTCGGGTGCCGATATTGGCCAGTTCCGGAGATTCCCCGTTCTTCGACGCAATCCATGGATCTACGGGGTGTCCGACAAGCCTCGTGCCCGGGCGCGATGGGCCGTGAGCCGATTGCGCACCGACTTCTCCAGTTCCAGCACTGCGAACACCAGGACCCCCACCCCCAGAATGATCAAGCCCTCGCGCAGTGCCATCGGACGGCTGTCGAAGAAGAACTGCATGAACGGGGCGTAAGTGAAGATCAGCTGCAGCGTGGACACGACGACTACCGCGATCAGCACCGCCTTGGTGCCAATGATCCCGGTCACGGTCAGCGTGCGCGTGCGCAGCGAGCGCACGCTGAACAGGTAGAAGACCTCCATCACCACCAGCGTGTTGACCGCGTGGGTGCGGGCCATCTCCACGCTGAAGCCTTGCCCGATGGACCAGGTGTACATCCCGAATATGCCGACCAGGAAGAGCAGGGACACGAACACGATGCGCCAGACCACGAACGCGGACAGGATCGGCTCGCCGGGCGGTCGCGGGGGCCGCTGCATGATGTCCTTCTCGGCCGGCTCGAAGGCCAGAGCCATCGCCAGACCGACCGAGCTGACCATGTTGACCCACAGCACCTGAAGCGGCGTGATCGGCAGCGCCAGACCCAGCATGATCGCCGCGATGATCGACCCCGACTCGCCGCCGTTGATCGGCAACAGGAAGGTGATGGCTTTCTTCAGGTTATCGTAGACGGTCCGTCCCTCGCGGACCGCGTTCGCGATCGAGGCGAAGTTGTCGTCGGCCAGCACCATCTCCGCCGCCTCCTTCGCGGTTTCGGTACCGTTGTTGCCCATCGCCACGCCCACGTCGGCCTGTTTCAGCGCCGGTGCGTCATTGACCCCGTCCCCGGTCATCGCGACCACCAGTCCGTGCGACTGCAATGCGCGCACCAGCCGCAGCTTGTGTTCGGGCGTGGTGCGCGCGAACACGTCGACCTCGGGCACCGTCTTGCGCAATGCCTCGTCGCTGAGTGTGTCGAGTTCGCGGCCGGTCAGCACCTTATCCGGGCGTGCCAGGCCCAGCTGCCGGCCGATCGCCTGCGCGGTACCGGCATGGTCTCCGGTGATCATCTTGACATTGATGCCCGCCGACTGGCATTCGGCCACTGCGCTGATGGCCTCATCACGCGGCGGGTCGATCAGTCCAAACAGCCCCAGCAGCCGGAAATCCTCGCCAATCCCATCGAAGCGCAGTTCCCGCTGACCCTCGTCGGCCGGGCGGTAGGCCACTGCCAGCACCCGTTCCCCTTTCGCGGCGAGTTCGTCGACACGGCGCATCCAGGCATCTCGATCGAGCGTCGTGCATTCGTCGGCCGCATGCACCGAGGCGCACATCTCCAGCACCTTTTCCGGTGCGCCCTTTACATAGACATGCGCATGGCCCTCGTGATCATGATTCAGGGTGGCCATGAACTGGTGTTCGGACTCGAACGGGATCACGTCGATCCGTGGCCACGCCTTGTGTTCGAACTCGGCGTCGAGTGCCGCCTTGTACCCCACCGTCAGCAGCGCGCCTTCCATCGGGTCGCCGTCCACGGTCCATTCGCCCCCGTTCTCGCGCAGGGTCGCGTCGTTGCAGAGGATCATCGCCCGTAGTGCGAATTCAAGCGCCGGGTCGCTGTCGGGTTCGAGTTCACGCCCCTCGTGCTCGAACCCCCCACGGGGTGCATACCCGACCCCGGTGACCTCGTAGGTTCTCTCGCCGACCGCGACTGAGCGCACCGTCATCTCGTTGCGGGTGAGGGTACCGGTCTTGTCGGAACAGATGATCGACACCGAGCCCAGCGTCTCGACCGCAGGCAGGCGGCGGATGATCGCGTTGCGCGAGGCCATGCGCTGCACCCCGATCGCCAGCGTCACGGTCAGGATCGCGGGCAGCCCCTCGGGGATCGCCGCCACCGCCAGCGCGACCGAGGCCATGAAACTGTCCACCGCGCCGAAATCGCGAAGCACGAACGCGAAGAAGAACACCAATGCCGCGAAACCGATGATCGCGACCGTCAGCCAGCGGGCGAACACGTTCATCGCCCGCAGTAGCGGCGTGGTCAGCGGCTCCACCTCGGCGAGCATGGTGCTGATGCGCCCGATCTCGGTCTCTACACCGGTTGCAACCACCAGCCCGGTACCCCGCCCGCTGGTGACCAGCGTGCTCGAGTAGGCCATGCTGAAACGATCCCCGAGAGCGGTGTCCTCGTCGACCGGGTCGACCCGTTTCTCCACGGGCACCGACTCTCCTGTAAGGGCGGCTTCCTGCACCTGCAGCCCCTTGACGCGAAGCAAGCGCACGTCAGCTGGGACCTTGTCCCCCGCCTCCAGCAGTACCCGGTCACCCGGTACCAGGTCCTCGGCCGGGATCGTGATACGGTGCCCGCCGCGGATCACCGAGGCCTGGGGTGAAAGCATTTCGCGGATTGCCTCCAGTGCCTTCTCCGCCTTGCCCTCCTGGATGAAGCCGATGATGGAGTTGACCAGCACCACGGCCAGGATCACGCCGGTGTCGACCCAGTGCTGCATCATAGCGGTCACGAAGGCCGCACCGAGGAGCACGTAGATCAGCAGGTTGTTGAACTGGGCAAGGAACCGGCGCAGCGGGCCGCGCACCTGGGGCGGCGGCAATTTGTTCTGGCCGTAACGCTCACGCCGGCGCTTGACTTCACCCTCGTCGAGCCCGTCCTCGCCGCTTTCGAGGCGCCGTTCTACCTCATCCGGGCTCAGGTGATGCCACGGATCCGAGTTCCCGCCCGCTTCCGGCCTGCGCTCTGTCATGATCATCCTCTTGGGAAGGCTTTTTCATTCCAATTCCGGGCCGCAGTACTGCCCGGGAACCACACCCGGCCGTTGGCCTCACGGACAAACGAAGCGTTCGGCTCAGTTGGATTCCTGCAGCCGTTCGAAATAGGTGCGGATACGCCGCGCGTTGGTGCCCGCATCGCTGCGCCCGACTCGCGACACCGAGCGCACATCGACACGGGTGGTCGCGCCATCCGGAGTGACCCGGATCACGACGTCGTCCTTGAAACCGTACCAGAAGGTGGTGGCCACTGCCTCGATGCGCCCTTCCCGCGGGTCGACTGCGACGATGTCCCAGCCCATGGTCTGCGCCGCATCCAGCGCCTGCTCCAACACGCGTTCCGGTGGGGCCTCGAGAACCAAGGTCCGGATATCGGGATAGGCCTGGCGCTGCTGTTGCGCCACGGTCTCGCCGGGATATGCGGCGGGATTCGGCGCAGTTGCGCGCAGTTCGAGGATCGCCTCGAAACGCGGGGGATCGGCAGTATCGGTCGTGATGTCGTGGATCGGTGGGACTTCCCGCGCACGCTCCAGCGCCTGCCAAGGGATATAGACGCTCCCCAGCGCCAGTACCAGGGCCGCTGCCCGCCACCCCACGTCGCGCCGCCTGAGCCGGGGCGCCAGCGTAAAAACGACGACCAATGCCAATGCCGCGAGGCCCAGGTGGACGGACCAGCGCATCAACAGGAAGCCGGTGGAGAACTCCCAGAGGCTCAGCCGGGTACCCGGGCCCGAAACGAGGAGCAACAGCGCTGCCAGCAGCGCGATCAGGAACGCGACCCGGGCACCTGTCATCAACGCCCCCAGGTGGGGACGGACTCCGGGACCACCACCCGACGGTACCACTGCGTGGCCACGATCCCGGTGGCGTCAGCAGCAAGCGCGGGACTGGGCCGGCAGACAGCGGGAAGCCCGAACACCCGTGTCAGCGCAGTGGCGGATAGACGGGCTGGTAGGCGGGGCCCTCGGGCTGACGTCCCTCCCACTGTCTTCGCTCGAGCTCCTCGATCCGTTTCTCGAGTTCGCGGATGCGCTGCTGCGCGGCATCGTCGGCTGCCCAGGGATCACGGTACTCGCCCGGCAGACCCATGCCCGGATCCCCGTAGAGACCCGGGTAGCCGTAGCCGGGGTCGATTCCGCGGTATTCCTCCGGCAGACCCATCGGCGGAGTGCCATAGCCGTAGGGTGCTGCGCCCTCCATCGGCAGGCCCGGCTGCCCATAGGGTTGTTGGTAGCCGTGCGGTTGACCGTAGGGTTGACCATAGGGGTGCCCATAGTAACCCGGTGCGCCGTAGGGGTGGCCGTAGCCATAGTCCCGGTCGTGGTCCTGACCGCCGAACCAGCGGCCCGGACTCATCACGTCGCCGAAGTTGATCGCCTGCGCAGGCGCCATCACGGCCATGCCGAGAATCGCAAGGACCAGCATCCCGCTGCGCCTGAATGTTCTGTTGTCCATCACCTGTCTCCAAGGGTGTGTGGGGACCCGGGGAGGCAAGCAGCCGCCACGAGCCCGGGAGCCGAGACGGTTCCCAACCTACTCGTAGCACCCGCGGGTGTTGGGGTCAATCATCGTGCACTCGCCCTGACACCCGAAGCGGCGGCAGGAACCATCGGGATTCGACAGGATCTTCGCCGTGCACCCGCCGGAACCGGTCCCACCGGGCAAAGGAACGCCCGCTGCCAGCCGGTGGCCGCGGGGATTCAGCGCCGAATCAGATCAAGGAATTCCTCGCGAGTGCGCTGATCCTCGCGGAACGCGCCGAGCATCACCGAAGTGGCCATCGACGAATTCTGCTTCTCGACCCCGCGCATGGTCATGCACATGTGCTTGGCATCGATCACCACCCCGACACCGCGGGCGTTGGTCACCTTCATCAGCGCCTCGGCGACCTGCCGGGTCAGGTTCTCCTGGATCTGCAGGCGGGCCGCGAACATGTCCACGATGCGGGCGATCTTCGACAGGCCAATCACCCGGCCATTCGGCAGGTAGGCGACGTGCGCCTTGCCGATGATCGGCAGTACGTGATGCTCGCACAGCGAATAGAGCTCGATGTCCTTCAGCAGCACCATCTCGTCGTTCTCGGAGGTGAACAGCGCGTTGTTCACGATTTCATCGAGATTCTGGTGGTACCCACGGGTCAGGTATTTCATCGCCTTCACCGCGCGAGCGGGTGTATCCAGCAACCCCTCGCGCTCGACATCTTCGCCCAACCCCCGAAGGAGCTGCCGATAGTGCTCGGAAAGGGTCTCCACGCTGGCCAGCGGAACGGTCATCGGCTCGGTCTCGTTTTGCTCGATCTTAATCGGTCGGGTTACGGCAGTCATCACAATCTCCTTGTCGACGCCAGGTATGGGCGGCAGACATCAGGGCAATACCAGGCTGGCAATCGCGCCAGATGATAGGGAAAGCATCGCCCCCAGGGTCAAATACCCTCGCAGCGCGATGTATCCGGGAGCCGGCGCGTGCCGAATCAGGCTCACGCGATCGACGATGAACACCAGCGCTAACTCTCATGGCACACGCGGCCACCCCTGAGGATGAAAGTGGCGTAGGGCGGAAAAGGCCGAAGGCCGTCATCCGCCAGCCGGCGCCCGGGGTGCCGCGGGCGTCTGGGCACTGCGAACGCCATGTGGCGGATGACGCTGCGAGACTGTGAAAGTATTCGCCCCGAGTCTCGGTTCGGGGGTGGGGGCTTGGTAGAATTGGCGCACGCTGTGATGCCCCCCCCACGTGCATGGGGCGATTGAGGAAAGCCGATGCTGAGCGAGCCTGAGTCTGCACCACCGGAAGCGTTGACCCTGTGGCCGTCCCCGGAGGACGGTGGACCCCCGGCGGCGGCCGGTCCGGAGCCGCGCCCGCCGTTGCCCCGGTCGCGGCGGTACAAGGAAGGGCCGTCGGGAGAGCAGCCGCTGCTGCTGCCGGCGTGCGTGGACGACTACGTGGCGGCGAACCATCCGGTGCGGGCGATCGCGGCCTACGTGGAGATGCTGGACCTGGAGCGGTTGGGCTTTCGGCATGCCGGGGGTGCGCTCACGGTGGGGCAGCCGGCGTACGCGCCCGGCGATCTGCTGAAGTTGTATCTCTATGGCTATCAGGAGCGGGTGCATTCCAGCCGGCGTCTGGAGGCCGAGTGCCGCCGCAACCTCGAGGTGATGTGGTTGCTGAACGGGCTGCGCCCAAACTATCACACGATCGCTGATTTTCGTAAGAACAACGCCGCGGCACTGAAGGCGGCGAACCGGGAGTTTGTGCTGCTGTGCCGGGAGCTGGGGCTGATCAGCGGGACCCGGGTGGGGGTGGACGGGAGCTTCTTCCACGGCAATGCGAGTGCCGCCAGCGTCAAGACCAAGAAGCAGTTGGAAGCGGAGCTGGCCGCACTGGAACAGGACATCGACGGCTACTTGGCAGCGCTGGAGCGAGGGGACGCCGACGCAGCGGCGGCCGAAGCGACAACGGTCAGCGCGCAGCAGCTTGCGGATCTGCAGGCGCGCGCGCAGCGCCGGCGAGAGCAACTCGAGGAGTTGGCCCGGACCGGCGAGACCCAGATCTCGCGGACCGATCCGGACGCCCGGCGCCTGAGCAAGAACGGGCAGAAAGTGACCGGCTACAACGTGCAGAGCGTGGTCGATGACCAGCACCACCTGATCCTGACCCACGAGGTCACCAACGCCGGAAACGACCTGGGCCAACTGGTGCCGATGGCGGAACAGGCCCGGCAGATGCTGCTCGATGGGCAGACCACGGAAGCCGCACAGCCGCTCGAGGTGTTGGCGGATGCCGGTTATTTCACCGAGTCCGACATCGCGGCCTGCGCGTCGCGGGGCATCGTGCCGTATGTGCCGGTTCCGGAGAAGACCGGTGCGGCCGAGCGGGCCGGCCGTCTGAGCGCCCGGGAGTTTGTCTACGACGCCGAGCAGGACCGGTACCGCTGTCCGGGTGGGGAAGCCCTGCATCCGTACGGCCAGCCGGATACCCGTAACGGCGTGAACTACCGGCGCTATCGCAGCCGCGCGTCGGTCTGCCAGTCCTGTCCTCTGAAGGCGCAGTGCCTGCCGCCGGCCGGCAAGCGTCGGGAGATTCTCCGCTCCGAGCACGCCGAGGCGGTGGAGCGGCATCGGGAACGGATGGCGGCGGCGCCGCAGGTGATGCGCCAGCGCGCGGCGCTCTGCGAACACCCGTTCGGAACCCTGAAGCGCTGGCTGGGGTGGGACCACTTCCTGGTACGGGGGTTTGACAAGGTGCGCGGTGAGATGGCGATGATCGTGCACAGTTACAACTTCCGCCGCGTGCTCAGCATCCTGGGGGTTGCGGCCTTCATCGCCTACTGCCAGGCGCGGGGCGTTGCGCGCGGCTTTCTTGCGGCTTGGTACGGGCTCCTCGAGCGCCTCTGCCAGCCGTTCTGGGGTCGCGATGACCCGTGGCCCATGGCCGGGACCGTTAGCGGCTCGCACCGTCCACGCGCGGCTCCGTTCGTCCCAGTGCGTTTCACGCCTGCTCCCTAGCATCGGTGCCCATTCTTTCACGGTCTCTGCGCTTTTCCGCCCTACGGGTCGCCAGGGACACGAGACAGGCCGTGACTTTCACGCTAACTGTCATGCCGCCGGGCGCGCGGCACCCCCGATGATGAAAGATAATGGGCGTGCTGTCGCGTCGGGCTGAGGTCGCGATAATTCTTGATGGCGCCTGACCGCGCACGCTAACTCGACCCGCTGCCCTTCACTCGTACCCCGGATTGCCTGGCATGGCCTGGAAGGGTCATGGACAGCGCACGCTAAAAAGAGCCGTCGAGTCCCGACAGGCCGTTGAAGGACGGCGCCCTTGGCGACAGCACATCGTGAAGGATAGTGCGTTTGCCCGAGGAGGTCAGCATGGACATTACCCCGATTCACCGGCGCGTTGTCGGTCTGGATGTGCACCAGAGCAAGATCACGGCCTGTGCGCTGATCGAGCAGCCCGATGGCAGTGTGGCGGTGGAGCACCGGGAGTTTGGTGGTTTCAAGCGCGATCGGCGGGCGTTGGCCGAGTGGGTTCGCGGGTTTGACCCCGAGGTCGTGGTGATGGAGAGCACTGGGATCTACTGGAAGAGCCCCTATGCGGCCCTTGAGCGTGTGGGCGTCATGGCCTGGGTGGTCAATGCCCGTCACGCCCGAAACGTGCCTGGCCGCAAGACCGACCTCTCCGATGCCCAGTGGCTGGCCACGCTGGCCCGTGCCGGTCTGCTGCGGGCTTCGTTCATTCCTCCGGCCGAGATCCGCCATCTGCGCCTGATCGCCCGGCAGCGCCAGAAGCTGGTCGGGATGCTGGCCGCGGAGAAGAACCGGCTGCACAAGGTGCTGACCGATGCCGGGATTCGCCTGAACGTGCTGGTCTCCGACGTACACGGCGCGTCGGCACGGGCCATGATCAAGGCCCTGCTCGCCGATGCCCCCATGCACGCAATCCTCGACCTCGCCGGCCGCCTGCGGGCTTCCCGCGAAGAACTGTTCGAAGCCCTGCAACCGGAGGAACTGAGCACCAGGCACCGCTTCGTGCTCAACGAGGTTCTGGCGCACATCGAGTACCTCGAGGCCATGATCGCCCGCTTCGAACAGGAACTGCTTGCGGGTCTGGCCCCCTGGGAGCCGCAGGTGTGCCTGCTGGAAACCGTGCCCGGCATCGACCGCATTGGCGCCGCCATGCTGCTCGTCGAAATCGGTACCGACATGGCGAGCTTCGGCAGCGCCGAACGCCTCGCGTCCTGGGTCGGCATCTGCCCCGGCAACCACGAGAGCGCCGGCAAACGCAAAAGCGGACGCACGCGCAAGGGCAACGCCTGGGTCCGTCGCCTGCTGTGCGAGTTCGCGCAAGCCGCCTCCGCACCCGCTGTGCGCTCAAGGACAAGTTTTCGGCCTTGTCCATCCGCAAGGGACACAAGCGCTCCATCGTGGCCCTGGCGCACAAGCTCCTGCGCATCGTCTACGCCATGCTCAATCATGCGACCCCCTACCAGGACCGCACCGTCGATTACGAGGCTCTCGTCGTGCAGCGCAACGCGCCGCGCTGGCTGAAGATGCTGGAAAAGCACGGCTATCTCACCGCCACCTGAGCCGCCACACAGGCTCTTCGAGTCCCGCAAGCAGGCATTTGCGCACCGGCATGCGTCACGCCAGAATCTCGCTCGCCCCAACGTCAGGTTCTTTCACGCTAACTACCATGGCCAGCGGCCACCCTGCAGGATGAAAAAGCGAGCCACGGATGAACACGGATAGGGTTTCAACCAATAAACATCCGTGTTCATCCGTGTTCATCCGTGGCAACGAACGCCTTTCGGCCCTTGTCCGTGCCTTCCGTGTGCTTCCGTGGCCGTATTTTCACGCTATCAATGTTTGCGTAAGTGCCCGCAGGGTGGTGCGTCATAGGATGATCGATCGCGCCCGCACAATACTCTTCGCAATCAGTAACTTGGAATCCGATCAAGCGATCATTCAAACTGCGCGAACTTTCGCAAAGATTAATAACAGCCTATGTCACGCAGCAGTGCCTCCCAGGCACGGTGTTCACGCCGTGGCTCGAACCGCGGCCGGCACGCGGCGCAGGCCCGTTCCAGCATTTGGAGGAACTGCTTGTCCGACTCCGCGCGCAGCAACAGTGCGCGCAGCGCCCCGGTGTCGGCCACCGGGTAGTAGCCGGGATAATCGTCTCCCAGCAGCCCGACAGACCCGGCGATGCGCGAAGCGATCACCGGCAGGCCTGCCATCACCGCTTCCGAGATCACGTTCGCCCCGCCCTCCATGCGCGAGGGCAACACCAGCAGCTGGGACCGGGCGAACACCCGCCGCAGGCGATGGTGCGGCACCTCCCCGTGCCAGCGGTAGCGCGGGTTGGCGGCCATCTCGGCACGGGCCGCATCGGCCCAGTCGGGGCTGTGTGCGCCGCCGTAATGGTCGACGCGCAGGCGGCTGGCGGTGGGCAGCCCGCGCAGCGCCAGGGCCGGGCGCAGCGGATCCTTCTCCTCGCGCAGGTGCCCGGCCACGCAGACGCGAAACCCACGCCGGTACGGATCGCGCGGCAGTCCGGGCGGAGCCGATTGGAAAATGACCCGCAGCTTGCCGATCTGCTCGGGCGGCAGCACGTCCCCGATCCGGTCGTGCAGCCCGACCAGGCGGTCGGCCAACTCCAGCGAGCGCAGCGTCGGCTCCGGGTGGCTGTGGATGAAGCGGTAGGCGTCGGTCCCGGTCAGGGCCACCACCAGCGGGCGCGAGGGATGCCGATCGGCGAAACCCGCGATCGAATCCGCGCTGCGCCATGCGTGCAGGGCCACCATCAGGTCCGCCGCCTCCCCCCGGTAGGTTCGCGCGACCCGCACGCGGTGCCCAAGCCCTCGCAGGATCCGGGCCCAGCGTGCCGCGGTCGTCCAGTTCCCTCCCCGGGACGGCGACGGAGACGGCGTGATCAAGTGTATTCGCATCTGGGACGTATGATGCGCGATATTTCGGCGTACCGGAACGTGCGCGCCGACTCTACAATGCTGGCCATCGGCAGCGATACCCCGTAGGTTGTGCCGACGCAGGAAACACGACAGCAACCCCTGGGGCCGTGCCCAAGCGTCGCGCCCTTCGACCGAACCCCACGAGATATGCCATGGACCTGCCCGACCCACAGCAACTGATCGCGCAGATCAAAGACGCCCGGGCCCGGACGCTGACGCTGATCCGCGGCCTGGACGACCGGCAGCTGATGGGCCCGCGACTGCCGGTCGTGAACCCCCTGCGGTGGGAAATCGGCCATGCCGCCTATTTTCACGAGTATTGGGTGCTGCGCCACCACTTCGGAGAGGCTCCCGCGCGGCCGGACGTCGACCGGCTGTTCGATTCGATCAGCATTGCGCACGACAGCCGCTGGGATCTGCCGTTGCCCACACTCGATGACACCCTCGCCTACATGGACGACGTGCAGCGGAGGGTCTGTACCCACCTCGAGCAGGGCGGCGCGGCGCCCCGGCGCGACTACCTGGTGCAGTACGCGGTGTTCCACGAGGACATGCACACCGAGGCTTTCACCTACACCCGCCAGACGTTGGCCTACCCGCCACCGGAGATCGGACGCCCGCGCGATCGCGCGTGGACCGCCGGGGGACTCGCCGGCGACGCCGAGATACCGGGCGGGCTGTTCCAGCTCGGCGCATCCCCGGACGGCGCGTTCGCGTTCGACAACGAGAAATGGGCGCACCCGATGGAGGTGGCGCCGTTCCGCATTGCCCGCGCGGCGGTCAGCAATGCCGAGTTCGCCGCCTTCGTCGAGGATGGCGGATACCGCAGGCGCGAGTACTGGGACGAGGACGGCTGGCGCTGGCGCGAGGCGACGGGCCTCGAGCATCCGGTCTACTGGCGGCCAGGCAGCGACGGTTGGGAACGGCGACGCTTCGACCGCTGGGAGCCGCTGCCCCCCGATGCCGCGGTGATCCACGTCAGCTGGTACGAAGCGAGGGCCTGGTGCCGCTGGGCGGGCCGGCGGCTGCCGACGGAACTCGAGTGGGAGGTCGCGGCTGCCGGCGAACCGGCTGCAAACGGCACGCAGCTGGCTCCGGTGAAGCGGCGGTACCCTTGGGGCGAGGCGGCACCCGATCCTTCGAGAGCGAACCTGGACGGCGGCGCGCTGGATACGCTCGACGTGGGCGCGCTGCCTGCTGGCGACAGCGCCTTCGGTTGTCGCCAGATGCTCGGAAACGCCTGGGAATGGACCGACACCGTGTTCGCGCCCTACCCCGGCTTCACCCCGGATATGTACCAGGACTATTCGCAGCCGCTGTTCGGCCAGACCCGGGTGCTGCGCGGAGGCGCGTGGGCGACCCGATCGAGGCTGATCCGCAATACCTGGCGCAACTACTATGGTCCGGAGCGCAACGACGTGTTCGCCGGGTTCCGGACCTGTGCGGCCGATCGCTGACCGTTCCGCGAAACCGTCCCGTCCTGCCGCGAACGAGGAGAACCGCCAGGTGCCGACGCCACGGATCCAGTATCACGACCTCCATCCCACGCCCGCCGATCTCGCCGCCGAGGTGCTGGCCGGGCTGCGGCAGAAACCGCGCTGCATTCCGCCGAAGTTCTTCTACGACGCCGAGGGTTCGCGCCTGTTCGACGCAATCACCCGGCTGCCCGAGTATTACCCGACCCGGACCGAGATGGGCATCCTGCAAACCCATGCCCCCGAGATCGCCGCGCGCGTCGGGACCGGCGCACTGCTGGTCGAGCCTGGCGGGGCCACTCCAGCGAAAGCCCGCCTGCTGTTCGATGGGCTGCAGCCCTGCGCCTACGTGCCGATGGACATCTCCCGGGATCATCTGTGGGTCGCGGCCGAGCAGGTCGCGGCCGAGTATCCCTGGCTCGAGGTCCACGCGGCGTGTACCGACTTCACGCGCCTGCTCGAGCTGCCGCCGAACACCCCTCCCGGGGTCCGGGTCGCGTTTTTCCCGGGCTCGAGCATCGGCAACTTCAACCCCGACGACGCGGTTGCGTTTCTGACCACCGTCGCCGAACTGGTGGGCCCGGGCGGATACCTGCTGATCGGCGTCGACCTGAAGAAGGATCCGGAGCGGCTCGAGGCCGCCTACGACGACGCCGACGGCGTGACCGCGGCATTCAACCTGAACCTGCTGCGACGGATCAACCGGGAACTCGGGGCAGACTTCGACCTGCAGGCCTGGCGACACCAGGTTCGTTACAACGCGGAACACGGACGCGTCGAGATGCACCTGGCCAGCGTCCGGCCGCAGGCCGTGCAGCTGGCCGGGGAGCGCTTCGAGTTCGACGCCGGCGAGACCATTCACACCGAGAATTCCTACAAGTATCACGTCGACGAGTTCCAGGCGCTGGCTCGCCGGGCCGGGTTCTGGCCCGACGCGGTCTGGCTCGATCCCGACGCGCTGTTCAGCGTGCAACTCCTCGCGGTGGAGGGTTCCTGATGCAGACTTCGTCCGCCCCCGTCGCGAAGGATCTGGTGCTCGTCGGCGGTGGCCACTCGCATGTCGCGGTGCTGCGCCGCTTCGGCATGCGGCCGCTGCCCGGCCTGCGCCTGACGCTGATCACTCGGGACATCCACACGCCCTATTCCGGCATGCTCCCGGGCTACGTCGCCGGCCACTACGACTTCGACGAGTGCCACATCGACCTCGGGCCGCTGGCCCGCTTCGCCGGCGCCCGGCTCTACCACGGCGAGGTGGAAGCGCTGGACCTGGAACAGCGCAGCGTCCGGGTCGCCGGTCGGCCTCCGGTCGCCTTCGACCTGCTGTCGATCAACACGGGCTCCCGGCCGGGCACGATGCAGGTGCCCGGCGCCGCGGAACACACGCTGCCGGTGAAGCCGATCGATCGGTTCCTCGAAGGCTGGGAGCGCCTGATCGATCGTGTCGCCGCGAGCCAGGGCCGGTTCCGCGTTGCGGTGGTCGGTGGTGGCGCAGGCGGCGTCGAGCTTGCCCTCGCGACCCGGTACCGGCTGCGCCGCCTACTGGCCGAGCACGGCGACGACCCGAACCGCCTGGAATACCTGCTGCTGACCCAGGGCCCCGAGATCCTGCCGACGCACAGCCCGGGCGTGCGCCGCCGTTTCCAGCGGGTGCTCGGCGAGCGCGGCATCCGCGTGCTCACCGGGCACACCGTGGTCGAGGTCCGCGAGGGAACGGTGCGGGCGGACGGTCGACCGGAGGTGAACGCCGACGCGGTGCTGTGGGTGACCTCGGCCTCTGCGCCGGCCTGGCCGCGCGAGTCCGGGCTGGCGGTCGACGCGGCCGGCTTCATCCGGGTCGACGATCGGCTGCAGTCGCTGTCGCACCCCGGCGTGTTCGCCGCCGGCGATGTCGCCGCGCTGCCCGATCCCCGCCCGAAGTCGGGCGTCTTCGCGGTCCGTCAGGGGCCGGTCCTGACCGACAACCTGCGCCGTGCCGCCACCGGACGGCCGCTGCGTCCCTACCGCGCGCAGCGTCGTTTCCTCGGGCTGATCAGCACCGGCGACCGTTACGCGGTAGCGTCGCGCGGCGCCTGGTCGATGGAAGGGGCGTGGCTCTGGCGACTGAAGGACCGGATCGACCGTCGCTTCATGGAGCGATATAACAACCTTCCACAAATGGATGAAACAAAAGGCCCTGAACTGGCCTCGGGTGTCGCGGACGAACAGGCCATCCGGGAACTCTCGACGCTGGCGATGCGCTGCGGCGGCTGTGGGGCGAAAGTCGGCAGCACCGTGCTGACCCGGGTGATGCAGCGCCTGCCGGTGACCCGTCGAGACGACGTCGTCCTCGGCATCGACGCACCGGACGACGCAACCGTACTCTCGGTGCCGGAGGGTCGGTTGCTGGTGCAGAGTGTCGACTACTTCCGGGCGTTCATCGACGACAGCTACACCTTCGGCCGGATTGCGGCCAACCACGCCCTCGGCGACCTGTTCGCGATGGGCGCCGAGGCGCAGTCGGCGCTGGCGATCGCAACCGTGCCCTACGGGCGCGAACGCGTGGTCGAGGAGGCGCTGTACGAACTGCTGGCCGGCGCACTGGCGGTGCTCGAACCGGCCGGAGCGGTCCTTGCCGGCGGGCATTCCAGCGAGGGCGCAGAACTCGCCTTCGGCCTGACGGTGAACGGACTGGTCGACCCGGATGCGATCTGGCGCAAGGGCGGACTGCAGGCCGGCGACGCGTTGGTGCTGACGAAACCGCTGGGCACCGGCACGCTGTTCGCGGCCGACATGCGCGGCAAGGCCAAGGGCCGCTGGATCAGCGATGCGATCGCGTCGATGTGCGTCAGCAACCAGCAGGCGGGAGACTGCCTGCGGCGCTTCGGCGCCACCGCCTGCACCGACGTGACCGGGTTCGGGCTGCTTGGTCACCTGCTGGAGATGACCCGCGCCTCCAACGTCGACGCGGTGCTGGAGGTCGGCGCTGTGCCGCTGCTGGACGGGGCCGGCGAGACCGTGGCCGCCGGCATCGTGTCGTCGCTCCAGCCGCAGAACCTGCGCCTGCGGCGCGGCGTCGCCGACCTGGAACGGGCGGCGAAGCACCCGCATTTTCCGCTGCTGTTCGACCCGCAGACCGCCGGCGGCCTGCTCGCCGGCGTGCCGGCCGAGCGCGCTGCCGCCTGTGTCGACGAACTGCGCCGCCTGGGCTACCCGGCCGCCGCGGTGATCGGCGCCATCGAGGCGCGCGGCTCGGTCGCCGAACCGGTGCGCATCGCGCTCTGAACGACCATGGTTCGTCCTCCCGGTCCACTGCCGAGACGCGGCGCGCTCAGCAACCGTAACGGGCAGCTGTCGCTGATCTAGGACGCAGCCCAGTCGCGGAAGCCGGTGTGCGTCCGGCTCGGGAGTTCAGTCCACGACGCGGGCGACCACGCCGTCGGCCACGAGCACCCGGCGCAGTTTGCCGTTGGCATAGAGCAGTTCCAGACCCGCCCCGGACCGGGCGGCGTTTCGATTCACGCGGTTGGGGCTGCCCCAGGCGATCACCGCGTACTCCCAGGGATCCCCGACCCGGAAAGCCCCGTTCAGCACGCGGTCGACCTCGCGCTCGCTGAGCTGCAGGCGTTCCATCAGCGCGGGCTTGTTGCGCTCGCGCCAGGCCAGCGCCCGCTGATACAGCTCGGTCGTATAGGCCGGCCCGAGCCGCTGCTCCATCAGTGGCGACGTTACCGGCCCCCGACCCAGCACCGCGGGATGCACCGCGCCGCTGCGCGTTGCGGGTCGCGACGTCAGCGTGTGCAAAAAGGCCTGCGCGCGGGCATAGTTCTCGACCGCATTCTCCGGGGGACACCGGGTCGTCGATCTGACTCCAGATGCGCTCGACCATCGCTCGCTCCAGCTCGTTGACCCGCTCGAATTCGAACGGCGACGGCCCCGGATCGGGCGGCATCGGCTTCGCACAGGCAAAGGACGCAGCGACCAACAGCACAACGGCGACGACTCGGTGCACGATCAACGATCTCCTTCCAGCGGGGAAGCGGAATGCGGGCCGGGTACCGGGCGTCGGACGCCAAGCACCCTGGAGCGAGTCTAGACGCATACCGGCGCGCGGAAATGCGACCTGCGGCACATTGCGCCGCAATCATCGGCCGACCCGACCCGGGAACGCGGCTCAGCCCCCCGCCGGAATCCGCCTCACCGCGCGTTCCGCTCGCGCAGGATCCCGAGCGCGTTCACGAACCGGAACGCATGAATTTCCCGCGCGACCGCATCGAAATCGGCACCAAGCCCGGCCCGCAGCTCGGTTTCCTGACGCTCAAGCAGCTCCAGCGCCGCAGTGTCGGCCGCCTCCAGCAGCACTGCGAGTTCATCGACCGACGCCCGCGCGCGGTGTTCGGGAACGGACGTTCCCTGCTCGAGCGCCCCGGTTTCCTGGATCTTCGTAGTCTCGTCCAGCGCGCCCGCAAGATCCGCAAGGACGTGGCTCAGCGATTCGATCTCGGCGCGCAGCGCTTCAGGCGCGGCAGGGGCGTAATCGAGCGCACGCTCGATGCGCCCGCAGGCATCGGACACGGACTTCGCTCCCAGGGTGGCCGCCGCCCCTTTGAGACCGTGGACGATCGCACGCGCGTCTTGCCTGCGTTCATCGGCAACGGCCGCGGCGGCCTGCCTGGCGTCGTCCGCGTGGCGCTCGACCAGTTTGCGAAGCAGCGCGAGATACTTCGCCGCGTCGCCGCCGAGTGCCGCGACGCCCCGCACAGCATCGAGCCAGGGGAGCCGCTCGCTCAGCTGCTCGAGCACCGGCCCGGCCGCGGGTTCGGCGTCTGGTTTCCCGGCACGCGGTTCCCAACTCTTCCCGACCGTGCCCGCGCCATGCGACGTCGGCGGGCGCCGTTCCAGCCAGTCGAGCAACGTGGCATAGAGATCCTCCGGATCGACCGGCTTGGGGAGGAAGCCGTCCATCCCGGCCTGCTCGCAGGCCTTGCGATCCTCCTCAAAGGCGTTCGCGGTCATCGCGAGGATCGGTTGCCTCTCCCAGCCCGGCAGCGCGCGGATCAGCCGCGCCGCTTCCAGGCCATCCATCTGCGGCATCTGCAAGTCCATCAACACGAGGTCGTACACCTGCTCCTGTGCCTTGTGCACCGCCTCGCGCCCGTCGTCCGCGGTGTCGACCGCGAACCCGACCGCGTGCAACAGCTCGAGCGCGACCTCCCGGTTGATCGGGTTGTCCTCGGCCAGCAGCACGCGCGCGCCCGCGTACCGGGCGCGCAGGTCGGCATCGGCATCGGCACGAACGGCGTGTCTCACCTCCGGTACCGCACCGCGCCCGCGCTGCAGGCGCACGGTGAACCAGAAGCGGCTGCCGGTTCCCGGCTCGCTGTCGGCACCGACTTCGCCTCCCATCATCTCGGCCAGACGGCGCACGATGGACAGCCCGAGACCGGTACCGCCCCGTGCGCGATCCCCCGCGTTCGCGACCTGCGCGAAGTCCTCGTGGAAAAGACGTTGCAACTCGCCTTCCGGCACCCCGATGCCGGTGTCGACGACCTCGAAACGCACCTGCAGGCCCTGTTCGTTCTCCTCGAGCAATTCGGCACGCAGCGTGATCGAGCCCGCGTCGGTGAACTTGACCGCATTACCGGCGTAGTTCAACAACGCCTGGCGCAGCCGGGTCGGATCGCCCCGCAGCCAGACCGGCACGGCATCGGGGTCGATTTCGATCGCAAGGCCCTTCTCCCGGGCCGGATCGCCGATGATCGACGCCACGTTGTCCAGGATTGCCGATAGGTGGAAGTCGGTCGTTTCGAGTTCCAACCGGCCGGCCTCGATCTTCGACAGGTCGAGGATGTCGTTGATGATCGACAACAGATGGCGGCCCGCGTTGTCGATCCGATCCAGCCGGGCAACCTGTTCAGGGCGCACCCCATCGCGGCGCAGCAGGTGCGTGAGGCCGACGATCGCGTTCAATGGCGTGCGGATCTCGTGGCTCATGTTGGCCAGAAACGCGCTTTTGGCACGATTCGCGGCCTCGGCCTGCTCGCGCGCGTCGCGAAGCTCCGCGGTGCGCCGCTCGACCATTTCCTCCAGGTGATGGCGGTGGCGGTCGAGTTCTCGGGCGACGCGTTTCTTCTCGGTGATGTCCTCCTTCACCGCCACGTAATGGGTGATGCGCCCATCCGGCTGGCGTAACGGTGCGACGATCGCGAACTCGGTGTACTCGCTGCCGTCCTTGCGCTGGTTCACGAACTCGCCCTTCCAGACCTCGCCGCGGGTCACGGTGGACCACAGCGCCTCGTAGGTCGACTCCGGCGTCTTGCCCGAATGCAGGATGCGCGGATTCTCGCCGACCACTTCGTCGCGCCGGTACCCGGTCACGCGCTCGAAGGCTTCGTTCACGTATTCGATCTCGGCATCGAGGTTTGCGATCACGATGCTGTCCGGGCTCTGCTCGACCGCCTGCGCCAGCTTGCGCAGCTGCTGCTCGGATTCCTTCAAGGATGTGACATCCATCACCACCCCGTCCCAGATCAACCGGCCGTCGGGGGCACGGGTCGGTCGGGTGCGGTTGCGCAGCCAGCGCACCCGACCGTCGGCAACGCGGAATCTTATCTCGCAGCTCATGTCGCTCAGCGTTTCGCGGCTGTGGTCCTGCGCGGCCTGCCACTGCAGCCGGTCCTCGGGCAGCATCTGCCGCAGGATCTGCTGGGCGTCCTCGAGGGCCGATTCGATCGTAACGCCGTGCACCGATTCGAAGTTCGCACTCAGAAACAGGAATCGGGGTCGGTCCCCGTCGAACGTGTAGCGGTAGATATAACTGTCGGGGAGGTTGTCGCTGATCGCGCGCAGCCGCGCCTCGCTTTCGCGCAATACGTCCTGCACGACCTGCGCGACCGCCATTCGGCGCCGCTGCAGCGACAGGTACAGCGCGGACGCCAGGACGAAGTAGAACAGGAGCCCGGCCACGACCACCCAGACCAGATTCGCGGCCACCGAGGCCCAGTGCGCGCTGCGGTCCATGCTGGCCAGCAAGTGCCAGTCGGTGTTTGCGATCGCGCGCCCGGCACCGAACGCCGGCTCGCCGCGGTGACCGATTCCTTCAACCCAGGCGGGACGCTCCACCGGTTCGCGGGCAAGCTGGACCGCCAATACGGTGTCGTCGGCCAATGGAATCCGCCGAAGCGGAACACCCGGATCCTCGTCAGTGACAGCCAGCAACACGACCGCGTCGCCGTCCCGGCGTACCAGTACCACGTTGCCCCGGATGTTCGGGAGCGGCCATTCGAGCAGGCCCTTCGGGAGGTAGTCGGCGCCCCCGGTGTGCAGCACCACGATCGGCGAATCCGGCCCCTCGACCGGCAGCGTCGCAATGAAGTCCAGGTGCAATTCACCGGTCCGATCGAGGTACGGGCCGACGAAGCCGGTCTGGCCCGACCGGGCAACTTCCAGGATCCGCTCCGATACCCGATCCGGCGGCGCGAAATCGGTAGCGTCCGAGTCCTGTTCCCACAGCAGATCGCCATCCGGGGCCAGCAGGCGCACGGATGTGAACCGCCCGGCCTCCGCAAACGGGGTCAGACGCAGGAACAACCGGTCGCGGGCGGCCTCGTCACCCTCCTCCTGCCAGTTCCGGTACAGATTCGCCTGCGGGAAGCTCGTTGCGTGCAGGCCGGCACTGAGCAGGCGCTCGGTCAGCCAGGCCTCCAGTTGCTGCGCCTTCAGCTCGGCCACGGTACCGGCATCCTGGCGCAGGCGCTCTGTCTGCTCGTGATAGAGGTGCAACACGATGCCCGCAGTCACCGCCAGGGTCACCAGCGCTGCCAGCACCAACGGCAGCCGCAGATCCCGATCGGGCAGCCGCACCCGCCCCAGCGCCGGCGACGCGGCACGCGGACGGGACAACAACAGGAACAGCAGCACCGCGGTCACCGCGACGAACAGCCAGCCCTTCAGCGTCGCCGCCAGCGCGTCCTCCCCTGGCGCGCCCAGCCAGATCGCCAGCACCTGGTCCGACAGCAGGATCCACAGGCCCGCGCCCACCGCATAGATCAGCGCGATGCGCAGCGCCCACCAGGGGTCGCCGGGGGTGTCCCTCGGCGGCAGGCGTGCGTCCGCTACCTGAGGATCGCTGCGCGGCTCCGCCTGATTCGAGCTGGGCTCGGGCGCAGCCATCGGGGATCAAACGCGCGGGGCGACCGCGGGCGCGGGGTTGGCGGTGGCCTCTCCCGGATCCCGGTAACGCAGCGCGATATTGCAGAAGGTATCGAAGCCGTCGAGAAAGGCCGCGGCGACATCGGGGTCGAAGTGAGTCCCGGAACCCTCGGCAATGATCCTGCGCGCCTCGTCGAAGGGTAATGCGGGCTTGTAGGGCCGCGGCGAGATCAGTGCATCGAACACGTCGGCGACGGCCATGATTCGGGCCGAGACCGGGATCGCATCACCGGCCAGTCCGTCCGGGTAGCCGCTGCCGTCCCATTTTTCGTGATGCCAGCGTGCGATCTGCTGCGCCGCCGACAGAAACTCGATCGGATCCCCGACATCCTGTTGTGCGTGCTCGATCGCATCGCTTCCCAGCGCCGCGTGCGTCTGCATGATCGCCCATTCGCTGGGCGTCAGCGGGCCGGGTTTCAGCAGGATGTGATCGGGGATCCCGACCTTGCCGATGTCATGCAAAGGCGCCGAGCGGGTCAGCAGATCGATGTAATGATCGGTGAGAGTCGCGGCGAAACGCGGATGGAACTGGAGACGGCTCGCGAGATGCTGCACGTAGCTCTGCGTGCGCAGGATATGGTTTCCGGTTTCCGGATCCCGGGTTTCGGCCAGATGGGCAAGCGCCCGGATCGCGACCAACTGGGTTGTGTCGTTCTCGCGCATGCGGCGCGCAACCTCGGCCTCGAGCACGGCGTTCTGGTCCAGCAGCCCGTCCCGGGCACGCTTTGCCTCGAGCTGGGTACGCACACGCGCCAGAACCACCGCCGGCTTGATCGGCTTGGTCAGATAGTCGCTGGCGCCGGCCCGGAGCCCACGCTCCTCTTCGCCAGGGTCGGCCAGAGCGGTCAGAAACAGCACCGGGATATCGCTGGTAGCCGAGTCACCGCGCAAGCACGCAAGCACGCTGTAGCCGTCCATCTCCGGCATCATCACGTCGAGCAGGATCAGGTCGGGCCGGGTCGGACCCCGCACGAGCTTCAGCGCCTCCTCGCCGCGAGTCGCCGCCAGCACCCGGTACTCGGGCCGCAGCAGCGCGCCGAGCACCGCGAGATTCTCGGGGACATCGTCAACGATCAGCACAGTCGCCCGGGAATCGGACCGCATAACTTCGCTCCACCATAGCGCGCGCGAACGCAATGTGAACTGTGTCGCATTATTCACAGTATCCGTGCGGATTTCAGGGTCCGTCAAGTGGGTAGGCGCCCTCAGGCACTGGGATCCATGGGTTCCGGCCCCTGGTCCGCGTTCCAGGCGCAGGGCGCAGCGGAACCCGGCACTGGCCTTGGAAAACGGGGCCAATGGCTGCCGAAAAACTGGAGCACCGGGTCACGGGATTCCGGCGCGCGCGCCAGCGGCTGAAACCGTCTCGCCGAGCAGACCGCGCAGTTCCGGGATGCAGGATCCGCAGCCGGTTCCCGCACCCAGGGTGTCGGCCAATTCCGCTTGCGTGGACAGCCCGCTCTCGCGGATCGCTTGGCGAATGCGTTCTTCGCCCACACCATGGCAGGCACAGACCAGACGTCCCTGCGCCGGGGCGGCCGTCTCCGGGTGGCCCGACAGCAGGCCGATTCGCGCCCGGTCGTCGAGCACCGCCTGGCCGAAGAGCTGACCCAGTGCCTCGCGCGGCGGCAGCCGCGCCGGGTCCGGTCCGATGAACAGCACGGCCATCAAACGCCCGCTCTGGATCCGTGCCGCGCGGAACACGCCGGCCCCTTGATCGGAGAATTGCAGACGATCGCCCGCGGAACCGAGGATCCGGTCGGCCCAGAGGACCCAGTCCGGCACCGCTGTCGTTCCGGCCAGTTCGTAGCGGAAAAAACCGAAGCCGCGGGATTCGGCTCGGTACGGCAGTTCCGGCAGAACCCGACGTTCGCGCGACAGCAGGAATCCCACCCAGTCCGCGACGAGCGGCCGCAGGTCGACTGGTATCGCCTTGAACGCCGGCTGCCCCGAGATCGGATCGGTCGACGCGGGCACCAGCGCATTGACCCGTGCAGCCGGCGCCTGGGGCGCGCTCCAATGCATCGGCACGAACACCGAGCCGGGCGGCTGCGCCGCGGTGACCCGGACCCGCAGCAGCGCGGCCTGCCCGCCGGGTCCGGACAGGCGTGCGAGCTGCCCGTCGCCGATCCCATGGGCCGCGGCATCGGTCGGGTGAATCTCGACGAAGGGCTCCGGCCGGTGTGCGCTGAGCCGTGCCGACAGCGCGGTGCGCGTCATGCTGTGCCAGTGATCCCGAATGCGGCCGGTGTTCATGCGCAGCGGGAAATCCGCGCCGATGGCCAGACTCGGCCCCTGGGGCGCGACCGGCATCAGCCGCGCGCGGCCTCCGGCATGGAAGAAACGCCCGTCCGAAAAGAGCCGGGCCGTCCCCCGCAGGCCGGCACGGTCCGGCTCGCTTGGCGCCGATCCGATTGCCGGGTCCCCGGCTGCACGCGCCGCAAACACCGGCCATTGCACCGGCGCCAGCGCGTCATAGCCGGCGTCGCTCAGCCCTGCCAGCGGGCCGATGTCGAACGCGCGTTCCCCGTCGTTCTCGAACGCCGACAGGCGGGCGTGTTCGCGAAAGATTTCCACCGGCCGGGTGTAGGGGAAAGCCGAGCCGAAGCCCATCCGCCGCGCGACCTCGCAGACGATCCACCAGTCCGGCCGCGCCTGCCCGGCCGGCGGCAGGAACGCGCGCTGGCGCGAGATGCGCCGCTCCGAGTTGGTGACCGTGCCGTCCTTCTCGCCCCAGGCCGACGCGGGCAGCCGCACGTCGGCGAGCCGCGTCGTCTCGGTGTCGGCCACGCAGTCGGACACGACCACCAGCGGGCAGCGGCGCAGCGCATCGGAGACCCGTTCGGCCTCGGGCAGACTGAACGCCGGGTTGGTGCCCATGATCCAGACCGCCTTCACCCGCCCGCTTTCGATTGCCTGGAACAGCTCGACGGCTTTCAGGCCCGGTCGTGCCGCCAGCCGGGGCGCCCGCCAGAAACGCCGCAGCCGATCGTGCGCACCGGGATCGTCGAAGCCCATATGCGCGGCGAGCTGGTTCGCGAGCCCGCCGACCTCGCGCCCACCCATTGCGTTCGGCTGTCCGGTCACCGAGAACGGCGCCTGTGCGGGTTGGCCGATGCGACCCGTCGCGAGGTGCAGGTTCAGGATCGCGTTGGCCTTGTCGGTGCCGCTGTCGGACTGGTTGATTCCCTGCGAGAACAATGTGACGGTCCGTTCGGTCTGCGCGAACCAGCGGAAGAACTGCGCCACGTCGGCCTCGGGCAGCCCGCAGGCGGAGGCGACGCGCGGCACCGAGCCGGCGGTGTCCCGCGCCGCGCGCAGCGTCGCGGCGAAGCCGTCCACATGGTCCTCGAGGAACTGCAGGTCGAGCCGATCCTCGCGGTACAGGTGGTGCAACAGGCCGTTGAACAGCCAGCCGTCGGTACCCGGCGCCAGCGCGAGGTGCAGATCGGCGGCCTCGGCGGTGGCGGTGCGGCGCGGGTCGATCACCACCACGCGCATCTGCGGGCGCCGTTCGCGGGCGGCCTGCAGGCGCTGGAACAGCACCGGGTGCGTCCAGGCGAGGTTCGACCCCGCGAGAACCACCAGATCGGCGAGTTCCAGATCCTCGTAGTTGCCCGGAACGGCATCGGCACCGAACGCGCGCAGATGGGCGGCGACCGCGCTCGACATGCACAGCCGGGAATTGGTATCGATGTTCGCGGCACCGATGAAGCCCTTCATCAGCTTGTTCGCGACATAGTAGTCCTCGGTCAGCAACTGCCCGGAGACGTAGAACGCGACCGCCTCCGGACCGTCCGACTCGATCACGTCGAGAAAACCGCGCGCGACATGATCGAGCGCCTCGTCCCAGGACGCTGCCCGATCCCCGATGCGCGGCTCGAGCAGCCGGGTCTCCCGGCCCAGGGTCTCGGCCAGCGCCGCGCCCTTCGAGCAGAGCCGGCCGCGGTTCGCCGGGTGCTCGGGGTCGCCCGAAACGAGCACCGGTGGCGCGGACGGCTCGCAGTCGCCCGCTGCCGTCGTGCCGGGTGTGGGCTGCACGACGACCCCGCAGCCCACCCCGCAGTACGGGCAGGTGCTGCGGGTCATCGGGCTTTCCGGCCGCGGGCTCATACCGCCTCCCGCTGCGCCGGGGTCGGGGCCTGCGTCCCCGCCTCGGCTGCCTCCTCTGGATCCGCCGCGGCCGCGTGGACCGGGGCGGAGACGACCGGGTCGAGATCCAGCCAGACCTGCCCCTGGTCGACCCGCACCCGGTAGGCACCGGTGCAGCCGGTGTCGGGGCCGGTCGCGGATCCCGAGGCCAGATCGATCACCCAGTTGTGCAGCGGGCAGGTCACCCGCTCGCCGTGCACAATGCCCTGCGACAACGGCCCGCCCTTGTGCGGGCAGCGGTCGGCCAGTGCGAATACCCCGTCGGCCGCGGTGCGGAACACCGCGATGTCGCCGTTCGGGCCTGCGACCACCCGCGCACCGAGCCGCGGAATCGTCTCCAGCGCGCCCAGTTTCACCCAGTTCATGCCGGCACCTCCTCGTGGCGTTCTGCGATCGGCGTGAGCGGCTGGAACTCCTGCGCCGCGTGCCCCGCGGCCCGTTCCGCCCAGGGGTCCACCTGCGCTGGACCCTGGGACTCCAGAAAGCGCCGGTGCAGCCGCGCGCGGTTGTCCGCGTCCTCGACGATCGCCTGCTGCACGTGGGTCAGCCCCACCCGCTCGATCCACGGCGCGGTGCGCTCCAGGTAGCGCGCCTCCTCGCGGTAGAGCTGCATGAACGCGCCGGTCATCTCGAGCACCTCGGCCTCGGTCGCGACCTTGCAGAGGAAGTCGGTGACCCGCACCTTCACACCGCCATTGCCGCCGACATGGATCTCGTAGCCCGAGTCGACACAGACGACGCCGAGATCCTTGATCGTCGCTTCCGCGCAGTTGCGCGGGCAGCCCGAGACGCCCATCTTGAACTTGTGCGGGGTCCAGGATCCCCAGGTCAGTTTCTCCATCTGAATGCCGAGACCGGTCGAGTCCTGGGTGCCGAAGCGGCACCATTCGGAACCGACGCAGGTCTTCACCGTGCGCAGCGCCTTGCCGTAGGCGTGCCCGGACACGAACCCTGCGGCACCGAGGTCGCGCCACATCGCGGGGAGGTCCTTTTTCTTCACGCCGAGCAGGTCGATGCGCTGACCGCCGGTGAACTTGACCGTCGGCACCCGGTACTTCTCCGCGACGGCAGCGATCGCGCGCAACTCGGTCGGCGTGGTCACCCCGCCCCAGATGCGCGGCACCACCGAGTAGGTCCCGTCCTTCTGGATGTTGCCGTGCGCGCGTTCGTTGATGAACCGCGACTGGGCATCGTCTCGGTACTCGCCTGGCCACGCTGCGAGCAGGTAGTAGTTCAGCGCCGGGCGGCAGACGTGACAGCCGTCCGGGGTTTTCCAGTCGAGCGCCTCGAACACCGCTGCCATCGTCTTCAGACCCTGCTCGGTGATCGCGGCCCGGACCTCGTCGTGGCTGTGCTCGGTGCAGGCGCAGACCGGCTTCTTCGCGGGCGTCTGCGAATAGTCGCCACCGAGCGTGGTCGCGAGCAGCGACTCGACCAGGCCAGTGCAGGAGCCGCAGGAACTCGACGCCTTGGTATGCGCGCGCACGTCGTCGAGCGTGAACAGCTTCTTTTCGGTGATCGCCTGCACGATCGCGCCCTTGCAGACGCCGTTGCAGCCGCAGATCTCGGCGGCGTCCGGCAATGCCGCGACCCGGGTCTTGTCGTCGCCGTGCCCGGAATCGCCGAGGTGCGCCTGCCCGAACAGCAGGCCGTCGCGCAGATCGTTGACCGGTGTGCCCTCGCGCAGCAGCTGGAAGTACCAGGAGCCGTCGATCGTGTCGCCATAGAGCACCGCGCCGCGCACGACGCCGTCGCGCAGCACCAGCTTCTTGTACACGCCGCGTGCCGCGTCCTGGAACACGAGATCCTCGCTGTGCTCGTCCCCGAGGAAGTCCCCGGCCGAGAACAGGTCGATGCCGGTGACCTTCAGCCGGGTCGCGGTCACCGAGCCTTCGTAGCGCGCGATGCCGTACTCGGCGAGGTGGTTCGCGCAGACCTTCGCCTGCTCCCACAATGGCGCCACCAGCCCGTAGCACTGCCCACGGTGCTGCACGCACTCGCCGACCGCGTACACGACCGGATCGTAGGTCTGCAGGGTGTCGTTCACCACCACGCCGCGCTCGCAATGGATCCCGGAGGCCTTCGCCAGCTCGACGTTGGGCCGGATGCCGACCGCCATCACCACCAGGTCGGCCGGGACCTCGGTGCCGTCGCGGAAACGCACGCCGGTGACCCGCCCGTCGCCCAGAATCGCCTCGGTCTGCGCCGCGAGGCGGAACTGCAGGCCCTTCGCCTCCAGCGAGCGCTGCAGCAGCGCCGCCGCCGGCGGATCGATCTGGCGCTCCATCAAGGTGTCCATCAGATGCACCACGGTGACCTCCATGCCCTGGCGCAGCAGGCCGTTCGCGGCCTCGAGCCCAAGCAGTCCGCCGCCGATCACCACCGCGCGGCGGTGCGAGCGGCTCGCGGCAAGCATCGCATCGACGTCCTGCAGGTCGCGGAAGCTGACCACGCCCGGCAGATCGTGCCCCGGCACCGGGATCACGAACGGCGTCGATCCGGTCGCGAGCAGCAGGCGGTCATAGGGTTCGCGGGTGCCGTCTTCCGCGACCACCTCGCGGCGGCCGCGGTGGATGTGCGCGACCCGACGGCCCTTGTGCAGCCGGATGCCGCGCTCGGCGTACCAGCCGTCGTCATTCAGCAGGATCTCGTCGACGGTCTTCTCGCCCGCGAGCACCGGCGAGAGCAGGATGCGGTTGTAGTTGCCATGCGGCTCGGCGCCGAACACGGTGATCTCGTACATGTCCGGTTTCAGCTTCAGCAGTTCCTCGACGGTGCGCATGCCGGCCATGCCGTTGCCAACCAGCACCAGCCGTGGTTTTTGTCCGGTTCGGGTCAGCATCACGCGGCCTCCTGGGGCTGGCGGTGGCGTTCGTACAGGAAACGCAGCACTTCGGCCCGGTAGTGGTTGTATTCGGGGGAATCCGCCATCTCCAGGCGCCGGCGCGGGCGCGGCAGGTCGATCCTCAGGATCTCGCCGATGGTCGCGGCGGGGCCGTTGGTCATCATCACGATGCGGTCCGACAGCAGCACCGCCTCGTCGACGTCGTGAGTGACCATCAGCACGGTGTTGCCCAGTTCCGCATGGATCTGCATCAGTGTGTCCTGCAGATGCGCCCGGGTCAGCGCGTCGAGCGCGCCGAAGGGCTCGTCGAGCAGCAACAGGTGCGGCTCCATCGCCAGCGCCCGAGCGATACCCACGCGCTGTTTCATGCCGCCGGAGATCTCGCTCGGACGCTTGTCCAGCGCATGCCCCATGTGCACCCGCTCGAGGTTGTGCCGGGTCCACTGGTCGCGTTCGTCCCGGCTTCGGCCGCGCCAGACCTTGTCCACGGCCAGCCGGACGTTCTCGTAGACCGTCAGCCAGGGCAGCAGCGAGTGGTTCTGGAACACCACCGCCCGTTCCGGGCCCGGCTCGCAGACCTCGCGGCCGTCCATCAGCACCACGCCCTCGGTGGCGCGCAGCAGGCCGGCGACGATGTTCAGGATCGTCGACTTGCCGCAGCCGGAGTGGCCGATGATCGACAGGAACTCGCCCTTGTCGACACGGAGATCGATGTTTTCCAATGCCCGGAACGGGCCGGTGCGGGCGGGAAACTCGATGCCCGCGCGTTCGATCAGCAACTGTGCCTGCATGTCGGACCTCACTTGCGCTCGTAGTCGAAATGGTTCTGGATCAGGGTCATGACGGTGTCGAACACGATCCCGACGAGGCCGATCAGCAGGATCGCGACGATGATCGATTCCACCTTGAGGTTGTTCCACTCGTCCCAGATGTAGAAGCCGATGCCCACGCCGCCGGTCAGCATCTCGGCCGCGACGATCACCATCCAGGCGATGCCGAGCGACAGCTTCATGCCGGTGATCACGTAGGGCCGGATCGCCGGGAGTACGACCTTGAACAGCAGCTCGGTCCGCGACAGGCGCAGCACCCGGGCCACGTTCATGTAGTCCTGCGGGATCGCGCGCACCCCGGCCGCGGTGTTCAGCAGTGTGGGCCAGATGCTGGTGATGAAGATCACGAAGATCGCCGACGGGTCCACCGCCTTGAACAACAGCAGCCCGATCGGCAGCCAGGCCAGCGGCGACACCGGGCGCAGGATCTGGATCAGCGGCTGCCAGGCGCGGTCGAAGGTCCGCGACAGTCCCATCAGGATGCCGATCGGGATCGCCACCGCCACCGCGATGCCGAAACCGACCAGGACCCGGCCGATGGAGTACAGCAACTGGTAGCCCACGCCCTTGTCGTTCGGACCGTAGTCGTAGAAGGGGTCCGACAGCATCTCGACGCCGTGTTCGAAGGTCGCGGCCGGCGACGGGAAGTCGGGGGCGATTTCCTGGTGCACGAACAGCCAGGCGCCGAGCACGATCAGGAAGGTGATCGTCGGCAGCAGGATCGCGAGGGTCAGCGGTCGCAGTTTCTCGACCATCGTCTCGAAACGCCGGTCCACCGCGATCCGTTCCTGCGGCCGCCCCACGGCGGCATCGGCAGGCCGGGCCGGTTCCTCGCGAGCGGGCCCAGCAATCGCGGGGCCCGGCGAAACCGTGTCCCGACGCGGAACGGCATCGGGCCGCGGGGATCCGGCGGCCGGAATGGTGGTAAGAGAGAGGCTCATGGGTGTTCCTCCAGTATCCGGGTCCGGTTCAGGCGTTCATCGCGGCGAGATCGGCCATCGCGACCTTGCGGTTGTGCACTGCGAAGCCGTCGATGTACGCGAGCAGATCGGTCGGGTCGAAGCGGTTGCCGTCGAAGAACCGGTCCGGGCCCATCGCAATCGGCGCGCTCGCGGCCTCGAGCATCCAGGGCTCGGCACGGTCGCCCTCGGTCTTGTGGTCCACGGTCGGATACGCGATGCCCAGCGCCCGCGCCGCCTCGCGGTAGAGGTCGGTGCGGTACACGCGGGCCGCCTCGGCACGGATGTCGATCGGCGTCTCGACCTGGCCCCAGCGGATCATCTGGGTCAGGAACCACTCGGCGTGGGAGCGCCAGGGGAAGGTGGCGGCATAGCGGTAGAAGACGTTGAAGTCCGGGAGCTGGCGCGGTTCCTCGTCGGGCGCGTACTTGAAGGTGCCGGTCATCGACATCTTCACCACGTCCACCGGGGCATTCACCCAGCGCCTCTGCGAGATCGTCTCGACCACCTCCATGCGGTTGGCCGGATCATCCATCCAGCGGTTGGTCTCGATCAGCGCCATCAGCAGCGCCTTGTGGGTGGTCGGGTACCGTTCCACCCAGTCCTGGTTGAACCCCAGCACCTTCTCGGGATTGTTGTTCCAGATCTCGTAGTTGGTGATCACTACCCGCCCGATCCCGGCGTCCACCGCGCGCTCGTTCCAGGGCTCGCCGACGCAGTAGCCATCGATGTTGCGCGCGCGCAGGTTCGCGACCATCTGCGGCGGCGGGATCACGATCAGCCGGATGTCCTGGTCCGGGTCGATGCCGGCGGCGGCCATCCAGTAGCGCAGCTCGTAGTTGTGAGTCGACACCGGGAACACCATCGCGAAGGTCATCGGCTCGCGTCCCGCGGCCTTGTCGGCGTCGATCACCTTCTTCAGCGCGCGGGCGGTCATCGGGCGCTCGGCCATCGCCTCCGGGTCGGCCTCCAGCATCCGGTCGTACAGGTCGTTCGAGACCGTGATGGCATTGCCGTTCAGGTCCATGCTGAACGCGGTGACGGTCGGCCTGCGCGTCGCGCCCACGCCGAGACTGGCCGCGATCGGCATGCCCGCCAACATGTGCCCGCCATCCAGTTCTCCGACGGAGACCTTGTCGCGGATATTGGCCCAGGAGGCCTCCTTCGCCACCGTCACGTCGAGGCCGTATTTCCTGAAGTACCCCTTCTCGTAGGCCATCACCAGCGGTGCACAATCGGTCAGCGGGATGAACCCCAGGCTGAGCTTCGTTCGTTCCAGGCCTTCGGCACCCCCCGCCCAGGCCGCGGCGCGGAAGAAGTCCGGGTGCGTACCCAACGTAATCGCGCCCGCACCAGCGGCGAGCGCACCGAGGAATCGACGCCGTGAAGGATTGCCCGGCTGCTTCTGATCGTTCATGAACTGCCCCCTTGTCTGTTGGAAAACCTGCGCAACAAAAAGGCGTCGCACCGTGCAGGCCGCGAAGAACGCAACCTGCGGGTGGACGCCTTTGTCCGAATCCAAAGCGAAGGACCGCCGTTGGTCCTGCTCGCGATAAGCCAAGCAGACACCGTGCCAACTCGGTCACGGCCGTGCCGACACAATCCGTTGCCATACGGTGCTCATTGTTCCTTCAACGACTTGGCGCCAGAAATCGCGGTAACGCCGGTCGAACACGAAGTGCGGCACCGCAGGCGCCGCACCGCCGGGACATGGCAGTCACCGCACTAGGCTGGTGCCATTACCTTCACCGTGCCCGCCTGTGGTGCGCCCCCGCCGCGTTTGCAGGCGCGGGGATGTCTACCTTTAGGAAGCGAGCCCTCTCGCCAATGGGGTGTCGCGTGTGAACCATCGGGCCAAGGGGATTCGGCCACCGCCGGTTCGGCTGGGGGGCTGGTCTACGTGACCGGGGAGGCCAGCACATCGGCCATGGCCACGGTCGCTTCCGCGACCTCGGCAAGCCTCCGGTTCTGGTTCATCGCCGTCTGGCGCAGCAGACGGTAGGCCTGCTCCTCGGACAGGTTGCGGTGCTTCATCAGCAGAGACTTCGCCCGCTCGATCAGCTTGCGCTCGGCCAGCGCCTCGCGCGCTGCGGTCAGCTCGTCCGCGATCGCGTGCAACTGCCGCGACTGGACATGCACCAGGTCCATCAACGAGGTCTGCAGCAGGCCACCGTTGCCCTCCAGCCGCTGGCGTTCCAGCTCGATCAACCGTGCCGCACCCGCCTCGCCAGTGACCGGCAGCGGCCTGCCGAGGATCACCGCCGATGGCTGTTCCCGCCCGCGGGAATCGGCTTCCCCACCGCCCGTCAACGCGGTTGCATCCTCCAGAACCGCGCGCACTTCCAAAAGCCGGCGCTCGCAGAGGCCGCGCAAATGGGCCTCCAGTTGCTCCTCTACCCCCCACAACGCGTCGATGCGATGGGTCGCCTGGGCGAACCAGAGTTCGGCGAGGTCCAGCGATCCTTCTAGCAGTCCATCCCGGCTGCCGGTACAGGCGATCCGGCGCAGCCGTTCCAGTTCGGCCGTGTGGGGCACGGTCTGGCACTCCTGCCAGAGACGCAGCGAATCCTCGTCGCAGAACTCGGTGAAGATCCGGAAGCAGCGCTCCTGGGCATCGATGCGGTGCACCAGCGATTGGCGCAGCGTCTCGTCGCCCCAGCCGCGGCTGAACCCTGCCACGCCGATCGCGCGCTCCTGGCCCGAAAGTTCTTTCCCCTGCATCAGGTTGAACAACGCAACGAGTGCTCGGGACACCTCCGGATCCACGGCCGTGTCGGCCGCCTCGAACACCACCCCCAGAAGGTGGCCGAGCAGTTCGGTGAACCGCTCGATCACCTCGGGCGCGTCGACATCCTGCCGCAGGATCGCAGCACGCAACTCGGGGAGCCGCGAAAGCCCGTCCACCGCCAGCGCGATGCCACCGAGCAGGCGGCTACACTGCAACCCGCGGGATCCCGGATTCAACCAGGTCGACAGGTGCTCCAGAAAACTGGCCTGGGCCCGTTCCGAATCTTCGCGGTACTGCTGGAGCCGTTCGCCGTACCGACGGCCAGATGACCCGAGGTACAGGTTCGACGCCCCACGTTCGCGCTGCAGGCTGTGCATCAGCGCGCGAACGACCGCGACCAGTTGCACCGCCTGCGCGAGCTGCTCCAGCGCCGCCACCTCGCAGCGCCGCGCCGCAACCAGAAACTCCAGTGCGCTGCGTTCCGCCGTGTCCATTCCGCGTGTCCCCCCAGCCCGGCTGCGCGACCGATGCCGCGCACCGATCCGGACCCATCGTCCAGCGGGATGCACGATCCGTACCGGGAAAGTCGCCTCGGAGCCACCACGCCCAGCGGACTCACAACGGGGTGACGAAGGCCGGCACGGTCCGCCCCCCACCCTCGCCAACCAGCGTTGGCAGCACTGCAACGCTCGCGGCAACCCTGGCGTGGGAACGGCGGGTGACGGCCTGCGGTCTCTTCCGCCCGTTCCGGGTGCCTACCGCCGAGCAGCGTCGAGGGCCGCGCGTAGTGGCCCGTCTCCGGTCGGTCAGCCGCGTAGGTGCGGCAGCGCCAGGAACAGCGCGGAAAGTGTCTTGGCGTCGGTGACGCGCCCGTCCCGGGCCGCCTGTTCGGCGGCGTCCGGAGTCAGGCTGAGAATCTCCAGAAACTCGCCGTCGTCGGGCTCGGCGCCGACCTCGGTCAGCTCGCGGGCCAAGTACACGTCGATCCGCTCGTCGGAGTAGCCGACGCAGGTGTGAATCGACCCGAGCGGCCGCCAGTCCCGGGCTTCGTAGCCGGTCTCTTCCAGCAACTCGCGGCGAGCGCAGTCGCCAGGCGCCTCACCGGGATCGATGCGCCCCGCGGGCAGTTCGAGCACGGAACGCCCCAGGGCATAGCGGAACTGGCGAACGAACAGCAGGCGGGTGTCCGGGAGTTGGGCGACAATCAGCACCGCACCCGGGTGCCGGATGTATTCGCGTATTCCTTCGCTCCCGTCGGGCAGGCGAATGCGGTCGCGGAAAAGCTTGATCACTACGCCGTCGAACACGGTCTCCGAGGAGAGGGTCGCCTCGTACAGGTGATCGTCTTCGGGGTTGCGCATAGGGT
Organism: Thioalkalivibrio nitratireducens DSM 14787; assembly: GCF_000321415.2. Classification (NCBI taxonomy): domain Bacteria; kingdom Pseudomonadati; phylum Pseudomonadota; class Gammaproteobacteria; order Chromatiales; family Ectothiorhodospiraceae; genus Thioalkalivibrio; species Thioalkalivibrio nitratireducens. The sequence goes on from NC_019902.2 coordinate 2,497,366, forward strand.
CCCTCCGGTCGGGTTCCGCGGCATGATGGCACCCATGTGGTGGCGGATAAAGGCCTGAAGTTGGCTCGGAAAACACGCCCCTCCGCCGTTCCAGGGAGAGAGGGTTGGGAAGGGGGTAAGGCGCTAGCGACCCGGCGGGGTTTCGCGCTCGTAGCCGCAGTTCCAGCACTGGGTGAACTGGGCCTCGCTCCTTTCCTTGCAGCGCGGACAGGTCCAGTCGCAGGCAGTAGGATCCGCCTCGGCTTCCAGGTATTCCTTGATCACCGCACGCGCCTGCTCGGCCTGTTCCTCGTGCACGACCACGACCCGGGCCCAGCATTCGTTCGGAGGGATCTCGCCTGCCGCGCCGTAGAGCCCGGCCTGCAACACGTGGGCCTGGATGCCGGCGTTCTGCAATACACCTTCGATGAACCCGGCCATGATCGGGTCGGCGGCGGTGTACACGGTCTTCATGACGCGACCCGGCCCCAGCCGGTGGGCGCACACCGCACCAGCAGTACCGATCGGGCGGTGCAACGGCTCACCGGCGACACGTGCAGGACCCGGCCCCCGCGGCGAATACAGCGTTCGTACACCTTTCGCTCCTCAGCGGGCATGACCCGCGCTTTGGAAATATTCCAGCGCCTTCTGGATCGCGTAGAACGGTGCCTCCTCGGCGGCTTCCGGCGTGTCCGGCCGATGGATGTCGGCGTGGTACTTGCGGAACGCCAGCACGTGGATCGGCAGCTCGCGCGCGAACAGGTCGTTCTCGTCGATGAAATACTGTGCCAGCGCCAGAACCAGCCAGAAACGGGTTTCGTTGGGCAGGATATCCGGGCTCACGCGAATCCGCGGCAGATCGCCGGCGCCGCCCCTACCCTCGACCTCGACCCGAACGCTCTGGGCGACCTGCTCCGCGTCTGCATCAACGACCCATTCCAGATCGTCCGACAACTGCAGGTGCCCCTTGGAACGCACGTGATCGCGCGGCTGGAAAACCTTGCTGGACATGTTCACAGCCCAGATCTCCAGCGTCTCGCGCAATTCCGCAGCAAGCGGACCCTCGGCCATCGCGTACAGCTGCCGGGCATAGAGCATGTCCCAGATCCAGATCTGGGCATACTCGGGCAATTCACCCTCGGCGCGGATCGCGACCGGCGTACGTTGCGGGCGATCAGGCGCCGGTAGCAGGAACTGCAGGATGAAGCTGGGCAAGAACGGCTCCGACACAGAATGCATGCCCGCGAGTATAGCCCTGCCGATCATACGACCCCATTTCGCGCGGGTTCTCCGCGGGCTCTGCGGCGTTGGTTCAGTGCCCAGACGACCCGAAGGCTGAGCAGAAGTCCGAGGACCAGCGTGTACAGCATGGCGTCACGGTAATCGGCGCGGGTCAGCCAGACGATGTGCACGACCGCAAGTACCCCGGCCAGATACACCGCCCGGTGCAGGCGGACCCAGTTGCGTCCCAACAGTGCCACCGCGCGCCGGGTCGAGGTCAGCGCGAGCAGCAGCAGGATCAGCCAGGCACCGAATCCCGCCATCGCATACGGCCGCGTGGTCAGGTCATCCAGGATCAGCAGCAGGTCGAAGAACAGGTCAACCCCGAACCAGACCACGAAGTGCGTGCTGGCGTACGCGAACGCCAGCAGCCCCAGCATGCGCCGCAGCCGGCCGATCGCGGCCCACCCAGTCAGCCGCCGCAGCGGGGTCACCGCCAGCGCCACCAGCAGCACGATCATCGCCACGGTGCCCGTATCCGCGAGGAGCCGTTCGATCGGATTGACGCCCAGCCCGCCGAAAGCACCGCCGATCCGGGCGGCAAGCCACGCGCCTGGCAGCAGGCCGGCCGACAGTGCCAGCCACCACACGAACGGTGGCACTACGGCCGATCGCCGGCCGGACCGCGCCCGGTCGTGCGTCCCACGGAACGACGAACCCACGGGTCCCTCAGGAAAGCTCGGGGTTCGGTGTCATCGCCACGGGCGGCCTGCGGCCGCGAGCGCAGCGCGGCGGGACATAGCGATCCACAAGGCGCGATCCACAAGGAGTGGATTTCGCCTGTTCCATATGGAGTGGAGCGCTTCGCTCGCAATGACCAGAACCATGATTCACGTTTCCCCTAGAAATACCGTTTCAGGTCCATCCCCTCGTAGAGATGCGCGACCTCGTCCCCGTAGCCGTTGAACATCAGCGTCCGGCGCCGGCGCAATTCGCCGATCCGGCGCTCGGTGCGCTGCGACCACCGCGGATGCGGGACATCGGGGTTCACGTTGCTGTAGAAACCGTACTCGTTCGGCTGTGCCAGGTTCCACGCGGTCGTCGGCTCGACCTCGGTGAAGCGGATACGAACGATCGACTTGATGCTCTTGAAGCCGTATTTCCACGGCACTACCAGTCGCAGCGGTGCACCGTTCTGGTTCGGCAGCGCATCGCCGTACAGGCCCACCGCGAGCAGGGTCAGCGGATGCTTTGCCTCGTCCAGCCGGAGTCCCTCGGTATACGGCCACTCCAATACCGGGCGCCGCTGCCCGGGCAGGTTGTCAGGATCCAGCACGGACTCGAACGCGACGTAGCGCGCCGAGCCGTCGGGTTCGGCCTTCCTCAGCACCCGGTTCAGTTCGAAACCAACCCAGGGGATCACCATCGACCAGCCCTCGACGCAGCGCAGGCGATAAATCCGCTCCTCCAGCTCCCAGGGCCGCAGGAAATCTTCGAGCGCGTAACGCCCAGGGTTGGAACACGCCCCGTCGACCACGACTGTCCAGGGTTCGGTCGTCAGAAGATGCGCGTTGCGCGCCGGGTCCGCCTTGCCCGTACCCAGTTCGAAGAAGTTGTTGTAGGTCGTTACGTCCTCGTACGGAGTGGGTTTCTCGTCGGTCGAGAACGATCCGGGCGTGTACTCGAGCGCCGCGCTCCCCTGCCCCGCCGCAGGCAGAACGAGCCCGGCGCCGAGGGCGAGGCCGCCACGGAGGAAATCGCGTCTGCGCTGATAGACCTCCCTGGGTGTGATCTCGCTGGGATTGGCCTCGGATCGACGACGGGTGCGGATCAGCATGGGCGGGTTCCTCGCGTGCATGGCCGATGGTAAAGGGTACAGCCCCGGAGGAGGAACGGCACTCGCTGGTTCGGGCCCGTACTCCGGCATCCCTGAGACACGCACCCCTGTAACGGAGTTCGGCCGCGCACGCAGTCTTCCCACACATGGGAAATGGACAATAAACCAGGTTGATCCGGGATAAGTTTTTTCTGGTTGATCTTTATCAGCGAATCCTTATAAAGGGGAGAAATTCAACTTTACGAGAGAATCGAACGATGAGCCTGAACGACGACCTGAACCTGGAATACGACGACGACACCGTGGACATCGGAGCGATGCAGCGCCCCCAGACGAATCCCTTGGCTGCACGGCGCTCGCTCGAACGCCTGCTCGAACAGCGGGCACTGCGCAGCCGCCTACGCGACGACCTCGACGAGGGCGGTGCGCTGGACGACCTGGACTGGTGACCCCCGCGCGGCGCCGGCCCACTCGGCGCCGCGCATCAGACCACCTGCAAGGACCCGCGTTGCGGCGCTGGCGGTCGACGCGGGCTTGGCGGCACCTCAGGCCATGGCCGAAGGTGCACGAGGAAGGGGCACCGAGACCGCCACCGAAAGCGCGGTCGCGGCGCGTCCCGGAAAGCTTCCCTGACGTGGAACGACGGCCTGAGCCCTCCTCGTATTGGGCTTAGCCGGCATCCGTTTTCTGATTGTCGCCTTGCCCGCCGAACGGGCTGGTTCCCGTTTGGACACTGAACCCCGTGGCCGGCATGCGGGTCCACCTTGCATGGGCCTGGCTATTGGAGGGCCGTGTGTCCAATCGGCGCCCTGACGTATTCTTCTTCCCCTAGAACCGATCGGCGGGAATTCCCGGTTTTCGAACCCGTTCTTGCAGGAGTCGATCCGCGTGCGAATCTGGTTGACAGCCGGGACGGTCGTCCTCGCACTGACCGCATTGGCGGCCTTGGCATGGATGCAATCGCGAGGACCGACCGCGGTACCCAATGCGGCCGAACCCTCGCCCTGGGCGGGCTTGTCCGAGGCTGCTGACCGGTTTCCCGATCCACCGGCCAAGTGGACCCACCGTTTCCCGGAAGATCACGGCGACCATCCCGAGCAGTTTGGCGAGTATTGGTTCTTCGCCGGCCGTCTGAACGGGATCGCTGACAACAGCCTCGGCTTCCGGCTGGCGTTTTACCGGCTCGCATTGGCACCGGACCCACCGGCGCGAGAATCCGCCTGGGCCGCACACCAGATGTACTGGGCAAGCCTCGTTCTGGAGGAGCCAAGCGCGTCGTGGGCGCATGCCGACGAACGCGTCGGCCGAGGCGCACTGGGCCTCGCTGGGTCCGACGAACTGCGCGTCTGGGTGGAAGACTGGGCGGCGGAGCACGACTTGGACTGCCGATGCTTTCGCCTGCGTGCCAATGCTGGCGGCACGCAGCTTCAACTCACGCTGTGGCCACCACCACACGACGCCGTTCCGATTGCCGGCATTCCCGGACTCGGCACCGACCAGCCCGGCAGCCACGGATACTGGTGGTCCGGATGGCAGGCCGAAGGCTACATCAAGCGTGACGCAGACCAGCATGCTGTCGAAGGCCAGGCGCTGGTAGAGCACTTCTGGGGCCGCCGCCTTCCGCTTGCGCAGGGGCAGTTGACCCTGAATCGGCTCTGGCTGGAACTGGCAGACGGTTCAGCCCTGCGCTGTCTGCAACTGCGCCGCCGGGGAGCAGGCGGGATTCCGCTCGGCCAGTGCCTGTGGCTGTCGTCTGGGAATGAACCGGCGCTGCTGCCGCGTGAAGCGTTGGCGCCTACGGGCCCCAGCTTGTACGACCATCCGCTTCGTTGGACACTGGAGTCCCCCGCGGCGGCCCTGGCCCTGCAGGCCGAGGCCGCTCAGCCGAGGCCGCCGCCCGACTTGCTGCTGCCAGGCTGGAGCGGCCTGCTGCAGACCGATGGAACGAGCGGCGGTCAGCCGGTACAGGGCTGGGGCTGGCTGGAGCTCGGCGGATACTGACTGTGAACACGACCGACTGGAAAATACTCGTATTCCTGGGCCTCGCTTCCTTCGCGGTCCTCGCCTGCGGCAGCGACGCACCGAAACCGCCCGCCGTGACGATCGCCGAGCCGGGGCCGATTCCGGCGAGCGCGCAACGCCCCGGCGATCCCGATGCCGGCTATCACACGCTGGTCAATCGCGGCTACGTCAGTTGCGGCATCCCGGTCGAAGCCTTCCAGGCCAGCCCGGCGCCGACAGAGCCGGGCCATTCCCTTCCAGGACGCGAGGGCCTTAACGCGGAGCTGCCCCATGCGTTCAACGCCACGGTCAATGCGGACGGGGTCGAACTGGTAGTGAGCAACTGCCTAACCTGCCACGCGGCCGACTTCGAGGGCGAGCTGGTGGTCGGGCTGGGCAATGCGTTCCTCGACTTCACCAGCGACCCCGCGGTTTGGGCCGAAGCCTTCGGCGCCTTTGTCGACGATGGGCCGGCCGCGGCAGCCTGGGCGAAATGGGCCGACCGAGTCGGCGCGATTGCGCCCTACATGATTACCAACACCGTAGGCGTGAATCCGGCTCCCAACCTCACCATGGCACTGATCGCGCACCGGGACCCGGATACCCTCGCCTGGAATGACGAGCCGCGGCTCGCGCCGCCCCCACGGGAACCGCTGCCAACCAAGGTTCCCCCTTGGTGGCGCATGCAGCATAAACATGCGATGTTCCACCACGGCGCGGGCCGCGGCGACCACGTTCGCTTCATGATGATGAAGTCGCTGGTCTGCACCGACGACCTGGAGGAGGCACGCGAGATCGACCGGTGGTTTGCCGACGTGCGGGCGTTCATCGCCAGCCTCGAGCCACCGGAGTTCCCTTTCGAAATCGACCGAACACTCGCCAAGACCGGTAGCGCCGTGTTCGAACGGCATTGCGCTGCCTGCCACGGAACCTACGACGACTCGCCGACCTACCCAAATCTCATCGTCGACCTGGAAACCGTCGGCACCGATCCGGCCTACGCCCGCCAGGCTGTCGAGGCAGATCGTTTCCTGAGCTGGTTCAACGGGTCCTTCTATGGGCAGGGTGCCGAAGCCAAACCGGCTCTGGGATACGTCGCCCCGCCGCTCGACGGGGTTTGGGCCACCGCCCCGTACCTGCACAACGGGTCGGTTCCCAGCATCACCGCGCTGTTCGACAGCGACAGCCGGCCCACCTTCTGGCGCCTGCAGACCGATCCCCCGGTCTACGATCCGAAAACGCTGGGCTGGCGATACCAGGAGTTGCCGCATGGCAAGGACGGCGCCGCCGATCCGAAGGAAGCGAAAGCCATCTACGACACGACCCGGCACGGCTATGGCAACGCGGGACACCGGTTCGGTGACTCGCTAGACCCTGACGAGCGCCGCGCGCTGATCGAATACCTGAAGACGTTATAGGTTGAAAAAGGTGCGCGCCGCGCCCGCCAGACGGGAGGTAGACATACCGATTGGGTCAGGCGTTGACCCGTAGCGCGGGCACCACCGGCATCCGCGCCAAACGCCAGGCCGGGTAGATCGAGGCCAACAACGCCGCGCCGATGCCGAGCGCGACGTTCTCGGCCAGCGGCATTCCCGGCAGCAGCACGTCCATGCGCCAGCCGAAGGCCTCGCGGTTGATCACCTCGATCAATATCCAGCCCATACCGAGCCCCAGCGGGATCGCCGCAAGCGCCGCGTACAGGCCCAGCAGCCCGCCCTGAAGGAATACGAGCTGCGTGACCCCGGCGGGCGGGAGCCCGGTGCTGCGCAGCACCGCATACTCGCGGGCCCGCTCCATCTGCAACGCGACCAGCGCGCTGAGGATCGCGACGAACGCGACGAACAGCGTGATCAGCCGCAGCAGGTGCGTGATCGCGAACGTTCGGTCGAAGATCGCCAAGGATTCGGCCTCGATCGCCTCGGGGCGGGTCACCAGCGCCGGCCGGTCCTGCTCCCGCGCCCAGGCTTCCAGCCTGGCCTCCAGAGCCTCAACGGTCACACCCTCGGAGGCACGCAGCCCCATCGAGGCAAACTCGCGGGCAGACCCGGGGTCGTAGCGTTCAGCGCGCATCAATACGGTACCGCTGGGGTTGCTGTAGTCGCGGTAGATCCCGGCCACGTCGAAGCTGCGCCGGCCCTGTGGGGTTGCGATCTCGATCCGGTCACCGAGATTCAGCGCGTGGTGTGCAGCGAACCCCTCGGTGATCAGCACTGCGTCGCTCTCGCGCAGGCGCGCGTCGAGGTCCGGGGCAGCGCCTGCGACCAGCGGCAGGTGGCCGAGCCAGTCGGCATGCGGGGACAGCAGGAATAGATCGATCACGCCAAGCCCGGAAGGCGTCTCCAGCGTGATCGCGGTACTGACCGACGCGACCTCCGCCCACTGCCGCACAGTGTCCGCCCAGTCGCCGGGCAGCCGGGAGGAGCTGCGTGCCGCCGCCGGCCCGGCCGAGACCAGGTAGACGTCAGAGGTCAGCGTCTGTCCCAGCCAGTCGGCGACGCTGACGCGGAAACTCCCGACCAGCACGCTGACGCCGATCGCCGCTGCCAGCGCCAGCGTCAGCGCGACCACCGCCGGGCCGCTGCGCGACAGGCTGCGCTCGAGGCTGCGCTCGAGGCTGCGCCCGGCGAGCCGCGGCAGCGGGCTGTCGAAGCGGTCCGCGATCGGGCCGCCGAGCCAGCGCAGCGCCAACACGAGCAGCCGCGGCAGCAATAGCAGGAAACCGGTGATCATCAGGAACAGCGCGACGAAGCCGCCGACGAGTCCCCCGAGACCCAGCGCCGCAATCAACGCGCCGGCCAGTAGTCCCAGCAATCCGGTCGCGAACAGGTAGCCGGTCAGGTTGCGGGCGCGGCGTTCCACCGCCGCCCGGCCGGACGCGCCCATCCCGCGGCTGCCGGCCGCCTCCAGCGCCGGCGCCAATGCCGCCAGCACCGTAAGCCCCAGCCCCAGTGCCAGCACGGCCGCCAGCGCCAGCGGGCGCGGCTCGACGGCGGTCACCGCGACTGTGAAAAAGTGATCCGATACGGTGCGCGCCACCTGCCCCACCAGCCCCTGTGCGAGCCAGATCCCGAACAGGATCCCGAGCACCGTGCCGATCAGCCCAACCAGGAAGGCCTCGAACAGCACCACGCCGATCACCTGCCCGCGCCCGACGCCGACCAGGTGCAGGGAACCCAGCACCTGGAGCCTGCGCAGCACGGAAAAGGTCTGCGTGTTGTAGACGAGGAACACCGCGATCAATAGCGCGAGCAGGCTCATCGCGGTCAGGTTGATCCGAAACGCCTGCGCCAGCTCGCGGGCGGCGGCGTCGCGCGCGCCCACAGCGATCAACTCCAGCCCCGGCGGCAGTTGCGCCTCGAGGTCTTCTGCGCGACCGCCGCGGTCGAGGCGCACGTCGATCCGATCGAGCCGCCCGGCCCGATCCAACAGCAATTGAGCGGTCGCGATGTCGGCAACCCAGATCTGGCCCTGTGCCGCGCCCGCGGGGGCAGGAAGCGCGGTCAGCCTGTGCAGACCCGTCGCGCCGTGCGCGCGCAGCGTCGATTCGCCGTCGATGCCCTGCCGCTGCAGCCATTCGGGCGGCACCAGCACCGTGCCCGGCTCGGTCATCAGACGCTGCACCGGGATCGAGCCGAAGCCGGACGCGGCCTCGCGAAACGGAGCCTCGGCCAGCGGGTCGACGCCGAGCAGGTACACCGTCTCGCCGGACTCGAGCCGCAGTGCCCCTTCGACGACCGGGGCGAGGTCGCGCCATCCGGCGAGGCGCAGATCCCGGTAATACAGTTCGTCGAACCCTTCGGCCGGCCCCAGGATCTGGTGCGTCGCAGCCCCGGCGACCTCGAGCATCGAGCGGTCGAAGGCGCGCTGCGCGGACTGGTTGGCCAGGTCGACCGCGAGCACCACCGCCACCGCGATCACCACGCCGAGGATCGTCAGCGCCCGCTGCAGCGGATGCCGGTGCCAGTCGCGCAGCCAGGCCTTCAGCAGCAGCGCGTTACCGTTCACGCGGGTTCCCGGCGACGGGTGACGGACGGGCAGCGGGTCATCGTTCAGTACCGACCGCAGCTCGCGACGGGTGGTCCAGCAGGCGTCCGTCGACCATCCGCACGGTGCGGTCCAGCCGCGCGGCGAGGGCGTCGCTGTGGGTGACCATCAGCAGCGCGCTTCCGGCTGCCTCCACCCGCGCGAGCAGCAGGCGAAACACCGCCTCGCCGGTGTTCGAGTCAAGGTTCCCCGTGGGCTCGTCGGCCAAGATCAGGCGGGGGCGGTGCACCAGCGCCCGGGCAATCGCGACCCGCTGCTGCTCGCCGCCGGAGAGTTGTTCGGAGTAACGATCCGCCTTGTCCGCCAGGCCCACGCCCGCAAGTTCGGAGTGCCCCCGGGTTCGCGCCTCGCGTCCAAGCGCCAGGCCGGCGAGTTCCAACGGCAGTGCCACGTTCTCGGCGGCGGTAAGTGTCGGAATCAGGTGGAACGCCTGGAACACGATCCCGACTTCCCGCCGGCGGCGCAGCGTGCGTTCCCGCTCGTCCAGGGTTCCCAGGTCGACCCCGTTCAGACGCACGCTTCCCGAGGTCGGGCGTTCGAGACCCGCGGCGAGGTGCAGCAGTGTCGATTTGCCGCTGCCGCTCTCGCCGACGATCGCGACGCGCTCGCCAGGCGCGAGTTGCAGGTCGAGCGCATGCAACACGGGGATGCTGCCTCCGCCCCCGAAATAGGAAAAACCGAGGGCGCGGCAATCGAGCACTGAGTTCGGTTCGCTGGCCATGGGCCCCTCCCGTGTCCACCATCGGACCGCACCCGCCCGCAATGGGTTCGCATACCGCTGGGTACGATACTGCACTTGGCTCCGATGGCGGCCCTATGTGGTCCGTTCCGTTTCGATGCCCGCGACTCCGGTGCCTGCACGCGCAGGATGGAGGCCAAAGGCCGTCATCCGCCGTTCGGCGCCCGGACACCCCACTGGCCTTCGATCGATGGCTTCCCGCCCAGCCTGGCGAGCGCACCATGGCGCCAGCCACTCGTGAGCAAATTCCGGTTCCACGGTAGCGGGTCCTCCGGTACAATTCCGCCGTCATCCGAAACATGGGTTTCTGCCTTGAAGCGCAACCGACGCAGTCGATCTAGCCACGCCTTGCGGTAGCAGACCCAGCCCCTCCCGGTTCGGTCGTCGTCCGCAGGGCATGTGGAACCAACGGCCGGGCCAGAACCGAAGTTCGTCATCACCCTGCTTTGCCCTGCGGCAGGCACCCCTCGGGGCTGCTGCACCGCAAGGGAGGGAACACCGAACCGCGCCCGCGCCCACACCGAACCCGCGCTGCCCGCACAGCGTACCCACCCCCGGTGCACGACCGGGGCCGGCCCGGAGGAGCGGTATGGAACACAATCTGGAGCAATTCGTCGTCGAGATCCAGGAACTGCTGCGTCTGGACGACCGCGACGGCCTGCGCGAGACGCTAGACTTCATGCGCGTCCAGGACATCGCCTGGGTGCTGATGGAGCTCGGTGGCGACGATTTACCAACCGTGTTCAACCGTCTCCCTCCCGGCCGGAAGGCCGATGTTTTCGGCTACCTTGCCCCCGGGTACCAAGTCCGCCTCCTCGGCCAGAGCCCGCGCGCCGATGCCCGCTTCCTGCTGTCCGAGATGGACACCGACGACCTGACCGCCCTGCTGCAGGATCTGGACGAAGAACAGCTGCGCGATTATCTGCGCCTGCTGCCCTTTCGCGCAATCCGCCGAGCGCTGAAGCAGCTGAACTACCCCGGCAACTCGGTCGGCCGCGTCATGTCGTCCGACGTCGTGGCCGTGGAACTCGACTGGAGCACAAAACGTGCGCTGGCCTTCATCCGGCGCAACGCAGACGAACATACGAACAACGTAATCTTCGTGGTCGATGATGAGCGCCGCCTGGTCGCATCGATCCCGATCCGTCATTTCCTGCGCGGGCGTCCCGACGACCCGGTCGAAACCCTGCTGCCGCCGAACCCGCCGGTGACGGTGTCGGTGCTCGACGACCCGATCGAGGCAGCCCGCCGCATCCAGCACTACGACCTCGAAACCCTGCCGGTGGTCGGCGAGGACGGGGTACTCCTCGGCGTCGTGACGGTCGACGACGTGGTCGACCTGCTCGAGGCCGAGTCCACCGAGGACTTTCACAAGATGGGCTCGGTCGGCGTGCTGCCCCTGAGCCTTCAGAACGCAAGCCCCCTCCTGCTCTTTCAGAAGCGGGTGGGCTGGCTGCTGGTGCTGGTCGCGTTCAACGCGATGGGCGGCTACGTGATCTCGCGTTACGAGGAGGCGATCGAGGCGCTGGTCGCGCTGGTGTTCTTCCTGCCACTGATCATCGCGTCGGCGGGCAACGCCGGCGCGCAGAGCTCCACGCTGATGGTGCGCGCACTGGCGACGGGCGATGTGAGTGCCCGCGATTGGCTGAAGCTCTGGGGCAAGGAAATCGGTGTGTCGGTATCGCTGGGAGCGACGATGGGGATCGCGGTGTCGATGGTCGGCCTTTGGCGCGGCGGATTCGACCTCGCGCTGCTGGTGGCAATCGCGATGTCGCTGATTGTGGCGGCGGCGAGCATCCTCGGCATGCTGCTGCCGCTGATCCTGAACCGCTTCAAGCTGGATCCCGCCACCGCGAGCGTGCCGCTGGTGACCTCGCTCGCGGACGTCTTCGGCATCCTGATCTACTTCGCGCTCGCCGTCGCGATCTTCAACCTCACCATTGCCGGTGCATGACGTCGGTGCCGCCATGAATGCCATCATCGAAGAAAGCCCGACGCTCGCCGACCGCCTGCGTGACGCGCTGGAGCACGACGCCGTCGAGCACCTGGCCGAGCTGATCGACGAGAACCCGGCGCAGGACATCGCGCTGGCGCTCGGCGAGTTGCCGCGCCAGCACTGGCACGCGCTGTTCGAGCGTCTGAACCACGAACGCACCGCCGAGATCTATGCGCACCTTCCCACCGAGCACCAGACCGTGCTCCTCGAGCAGCTCGACCCGGCCGAGGCGACCCGGCTAATCGGCGAACTGTCCTACGACGACGCGGCCGCAGTCCTCGACGAACTCGAGGACGACCACGCCGAGGCGATCCTCGCGGCGCTGCCGGAAGGCGACCAGCAGGCGCTCTCGTCGCTTCTCGCCTACCCGGAAGAAAGCGCCGGGCGGATCATGACACCGGAGTTCGCGACCGTGCGCCCCGAGTGGACCGTCGCCGAAGCGCTCGATCATCTGCGCGAGCACAGCGAGATCGCGGAGACGGTCAACACCATCTTCGCGGTTTCACCCGAAGGCCAGCTGCTCGGCTGGATGCGGTTGAAGGAACTGCTGCTGAGCCGGCCCAGCGTGACCGTGGAGTCGCGGATCCATACCGACATCGTCAGCATCGAGGCGCAGGAAGACCAGGAGGAGGCTGCCCGGCGCATCAGCCACTACGACCTCGACGTGCTCCCCGTGGTAGACGAACGCGGCGTGATCCTCGGCATCATCACCGTGGACGACGTGCTCGACATCATCCGCGACGAAACGACCGAGGACTTCCACCGAATGGCCGCAGTCGGCGACATGCCGCTGTCGCTGCGCGATGCGAGTATGCGGCTGCTGTACCGCAAGCGCGTCGGCTGGCTGGTGATCCTGGTGCTGGTGAACCTGCTTTCCGGTACCGCGATCGCGTTCTTCGAAGCCTCGATCGAGGCGGTCGTCGCGCTGGTGTTCTTCCTGCCGATGGTCATCGCCTCCGGGGGCAATGCCGGAGCCCAGGCGTCGACGCTGATGGTGCGCGCACTCGCGACCGGCGACATCCAGACCCGCGACTGGTTCCGGATGGCGGCCAAGGAGGTCAGCGTCTCCGCGGGCCTGGGCATATCGATGGCCGCCGCAATCTGGCTGACCGGCAACTGGCTCGGCAACCTCGAAGTCGCGAACGCGATCGCGCTCGCGATGTTCCTCGTGGTGCTGTTCGGGTCGATGTTCGGGATGAGCCTGCCGTTCCTGCTGACCAGGCTCCGGCTGGATCCGGCCACGGCGAGCGCGCCGCTGATCACCTCGGTCGTCGACGTGATCGGCATCATCATCTACTTCGGCGTGGCCACCGCGATCCTGCAGCTGGCGTGACCGCTCCCCTGCACGGCCGGGAGCGGATCAAGCTCCCTCCCCCACTTGTCGGCGAGGGCTGAGGAGGGGGCGTGTCCTTCCACACCGTGCGTTGACCTCACCCCGCTCCACCGCGCACCCGCCTACCCCTGCAACGCCTCGACCCCCGGCTCGTTTGGCCACGGAGTTCGGTGACGCCGCTGTGGGTGGGTCAACGGGGCGCCGCACTCCCCAGGCGACGGCCCACCCACTGCCGCACCGGTCGGCTGCCCAACCACAGAAGCACGATCAGCGCTACAGCTTCCAGCCACGCCGGCAGCAACTCCCGCGCCGCACCGGCCTGGGCGGCAATGTCGAGTCCGGCCAGGCCGATCACTCCGTCGGTCGCCATCCCGACGGCAATGGTGCTCGCCACGATGCCGCCCAGATACCAGGCCAGTCCGACGTTGGTGAACTCCCGCCGGAGCAGCCCGAGCGTTGCCGCGCTGGTGATCGGACCGGCCAGAAGAAACACGAGTACCGTGCCCGGAGATACACCGGCGACCAGCATCCCCGCTGCGATCGGGGTCGCCGCCGCCGCACAGATGTACATGGGGATACCGATCACGGCCATCACCAGCATCGCAACCGGACCACTACCGTAGGTCGACAGCACCTGCGCCGGAACCAGCGCAATCAGAACCCCGGCCACCACCAGCCCCCCGAGGAGCCAGGGCCCGATGTCTTCGAGAAGATCTCCGAACGCATACCGCATGCCCTCGTGCAGACGGCGCGCGGGTGGGGGCTGGGCGGGTGCCGCAGGCACCGAACCCGGGGGACCGGGTTCGGCCGGCTCCGAGCCGCACCCGCCGGCGTTGCAGGCGCAGCGACCGTCCGATGAGGAAACCGGCATCGGCGTTCCGCGCGTCCCCATCGCGACCAGCAGCCCAGTGACCACCGCCGTGACAACAGCGCCCAGCGCCCGCACAAGCATCATGAACGGGCCCAGCAACGCATAGGTGATGGCCAGCGAATCGACCCCGATGCCCGGCGTACCAATCAGAAAGGCGGTCGTCGGGCCACGGCCGGCTCCGGCGCGGTGCAATGTCAGCGCCGTCGGAATCGCACCGCAGGAGCACAAGGGCAGCGGCGCCCCGATCACGGCCGCGCGCCCGATGCTCCCGGGTTCCTCGCCACCCACCCAACGCTGCAGGACCGCATCATCCACGAACGCGCGGATCAGGCCGGAAACGAACAGCCCCAGCAACAGCCACGGCGCCGCGGCCAATGCCACCCCGAGAATCTCGTGCAACACATTCATCGAACCGCTCCAATGCCATTCACACAGGGGCCGAACGGCCGACACGCGGCGGCTGCAGACTTGCGTGATGGCGGACAGGGGAGCAGGCTAAACCCTGTAACGCTTACAAGGTCAAGCCGGATGAAAGCGTCGTTGCGGATTGGCGAAGTGGCGCGACTCAGCGGATGCTCGCCGGAAACGATCCGGCATTACGAGAAGCTGGGTCTGCTTGAGACCCCGCTCCGGTCGACCAGCGGTTATCGTCGCTACGATGTCGCTGCGGTCGATCGCCTGGGCTTCATCCGCCACGGGCGTGAACTGGGACTGGATCTGCGCGCGATCGGCGAGTTGCTTGCGCTGGCCGACCATCCCGATGCCGACTGCCGCGCGGTCGACAGAATCGCATCCAGGCATCTGGAACGGATCGAGGCACGCATCGCCTCACTTCAGCAGCTCGCCGAAGAGCTGCGTGCGATGGTGACCCAATGCCGCGGCGGACGGGTGGCCGAGTGCCGGATCATCGAGGCCTTGTTCAGGCGCGGGACCGAAATCCAATCACCGGAATGACCCTTCGTTCAGACTGGATGTATCACGGCGTCGTACACACACCGGTTTGTCGGCGTCCATGCTTAGACCATGGGTCGGATGTCGGTCCTGCGGCCGATCCCAGCCAGTCATCGATCCCCGGCGACCGCCTGTCCAGGGTCGTCCAGAGACAGCTATTGGCAGTAGTCGGCCCGAAGCGGGCAGTGCGCAATGATCAGCGACCGCCTGCTGCACTGCTAAGAGCTGTCGCTTCCCGTTACTCGTATTGCTCAACGCTGATTGTCCTACGGGTGAGACGATGTGGGAGCCGGGCACGCAGTATTGGCTGGTCTCGAAGGGGTAACCGACTTCGCCCGGAGTGCCCAAACCGATGATCAACACCCTCAAACCAAACCTCAGTCCCGGCCATCGCGTGCCGCTTCATGGTCGCGCTCGTATCAGCCGCCAATTGACTGGAACCTTCGTTGGCCGGTGGCGGCATCAAATGGTCGAGCCAGGATGCTACCCCAGATCCGGATGTCGCGAAGCTCGGGTGAAAGGGCTGGAGAATTGGCGTATCGGCCGCATTCGCTCCTGCGGATAGAAAAGCAGCCTCTTGAACGACCGACCCGCTACGCGTGTAGGGACGACGTTGAGGAAGGCAGCCGTTGGCCAGTTCAAGCTGCAAGCCCGGACCAAGAAATGGCCTATAATTACACCAATGGTGGTATGGTTTAAGTCTGTCTGCATGGCGGAAGGTGGGTGTAATGGTTAAGCACGCGCTACTTTGGCTGGTGACTGTCGGATTTTTCGCGTGGCTCCTACCCGCGCTTGCTCAGCCCAGCGGCTCAGGCGTCGAACGGTTGAACCCGTGGGATTTCGAATGCACCTCCGGCGTCAACTGTTGCGAAGTGGTCCGCACGAACACCCATCCGTATCGGTACGCGATGGTATGTGATCCCAACTTGCCCTCAGCAACCCATCCCATCCGCGTTTTCGGACCGAAGCGAGGTCGTGCCATCGCTGGTTGGATGGCGAACGCCCAGATTCCCCGCTGGGAAGGGGAGGCGTTACCTGGGTATCCCTACGACCCGCCGCCGGCCTGTGACCCACGCTGTGAGACCGGGGAGACGTGTTGCGCGATCGGGCGCTTTCCCGATCATCGCGAGCAGGAAGTAGGGCGTTGGGCCATGTGGGGGCGTGCCTATGACGGTCATGTGCCGGCGACGCGAGCGCTCCAGCAAATCGGTCGTGACATCATTCTGGAGAATGTTTCGTTCGAGTACTGTCATGCTTGGTGGAATGAGAATCTGGTCGAACAGGGCCTTGCCTCGCGGATCACGGACCCTACCCCTCGGGGGGCGATCCCTTGCGGACCTGAGGATCTGCGCAGCACGTGGGGTGATCCGGACGACCCGCCGGACCCCGTGCCACCCAGTCGAGCAGCATGCGAGGAGAAGGTGTGCCCGGTGTGTCGGGAGACGATATCGCTGCTCGGCGTCCGCATGGCACACCCTGAGTGCGAGCGCTGCATCCAAGAAAATGAGGCTCGTATTCTGGCCTGTATGGAAGGCAAGCCAGGCACCAAACCGGTGCCACAGTTACTGCAAATAAACGAAATGCCGAATGCGTTTTTTGGGAATTGGTATGACATGAAAGCGGGTTACCGTGTACACCGGTTTGTTATTCGAGAAGAGAGCTTCAGAACAGGTAATCGTAATTGGCAGTATAGTAGTATACGATTGCTTGAAAATGACGTGTTCGACGTAACGATAACCAGAAGAAGCGAATCAAGAAGATATATTTTCCGAAATATAACCCAATCTAGCATGAAATATCGGATATTTGAAGATCCGGAATGGACCGAAGCAACAAGATGACGACTCGTTATTTGGATGACCTTATTCGCGGTCGGTTCGCCGCGGGAGACAACCTGAACTGATGCAGACGACCTGGGGCTTTTGACAAAATGGTCTCCGGGAGGCTCAAGCGGCAGACGAGCCTCGGTGAGTCCGCCAGAGTTCGTGAGGTGAGGTGCGGCGGCAAATAAGAAGCGCGGGCGAGTCGGCCTGAGCGGTCACCCAGCCCTTCGCCGGAGCAACCAATCTCGCCTGTGATACCGATGCCGGGCAGATCGACTGCCACCCCGGAGACCTACCATGGTATTGGAACACCGAAAGTCTGCCGGTAAAGCTCGTGGCATTGCATGAAACTTGACTCGAATCGGACCCAGGCGGTAGCCGACCGGAGCCGTTCACCCTACACTAAACCGCGAAGACCCCATGATGCTCGCCCCCCGCGAACGGGACGAACGTAGTGGGGTTCGAATAAGCGCTTTCTTTCCCTCTCGCCGTATTCGAAGTCAATAATCCAGGCATCCCTAGCGCTGCCCTATACCCACATCTAGTGCTGGACAAACGCCTGCCGGCCGGGTACCGTGCCGGGCATGTGGGAGCAGAGCCAGATCAAGCGCACGTTGAGCGCGCCGGCGAACCTGGCTCGGGTGCAGGCGCTGATCCGGGAAGCGCCGGAGTTGCACCGCACGGGGCTTGCGGACCGGGTCTGTGCCACGTTGGGTTTTCTCGATGCGCGTGGGCGCGTGCAGCGGGCGGGCTGTTTGAAGGCGCTGCGGGCGCTGGAGCGTGCAGGCCGGATCACGCTGCCGCCTGCGCGCAGCACCCCGGGGCGCGGGGGCCAGGGCCGGCGTCTGGGGGAGGCGGTGCCGGCACCGCAAGGCGTGGGCCGCGAGGTCACCGAGCTGGAGGGCCTGGAGCTGGTACGGGTGGACACCGCCGAACACCGGGCGCTCTGGAATGAGCTGATGGCGCGTGAGCACCCGCGCGGGATGGGGCCGCTGGTGGGCGCGCAGGTGCGCTATCTGGTGGGTTCGGCACAGGGCTGGCTGGGGGCGCTGGGGTTCGCGGCGTCGGCACTACAGCTGGCCGCCCGCGATGCCTGGATCGGCTGGGATCCGGCGCTGCGGGAACGCCATCGGCATCGTGTTGTTGGCTTGAATCGGTTCCTGCTGCGTCCGGGCGTTTCCTGTCGGAACCTCGCCTCGTGGACACTGGGTCGGGCGTTTCGGCGGCTGGGGGCTGACTTCGAGGCCTGCCATGGGTATCGTCCCTGGCTGGTGGAGACCTTCATCGAGCCTCCGCACACCGGGGTCAGCCTGCGGGCGTCGAACTGGCGTTTTGTGGGCGAGACCTGTGGCCGGGGTCGCCAGGATCGCGGCCACGCCGCGGAAGAGACACGCAAGGCGATCTATGTCTATGAACTCGAACCCGACTGGCGCGCACGGTTGGGCGTCGGTCCGGCACCGGCACGAGGCGACACGCCGCTGGAACCCGCCGAGGGTCTGGATGCGCAGCAGTGGGCTGAACACGAGTTCGGGGGTGCGCCCCTGGGGGACAAGCGATTGACGAAACGACTGGTGGACAGCGCCCGGCGCCAGGGCGAGGATCCGCTGCGCGCGTTCACCGCGGTGGCCCGCGACGACTGGGCGGCGGTGAAGGGCTACTACCGGCTGATCGACCAGCCGGAGGACTCCGACGTGACGCCGGAGCATATCCTGGCGCCGCATCGGGCGTGCACGCAGCGCCGGATGCAGGCGCAGGCAACGGTGCTGTGCCTGCAGGATGGCACCGATCTGAACTTCACCACCCGCCCGCAGACGCGCGGCGTCGGGGTCATCGGCCGCAACCAAACCGGTGCCGAGAGTCTGGGGCTGCATCTGCACTCGACGCTGGCGGTCAACGCCGACGGGCTGCCGCTGGGCGTGCTGCAAGCGCAGTTCGAGGCGCCGCAGCCGCGGGGCGACGCGGAACCGGCGCAGGAAGAGAAAAAGAGCTTCCGCTGGATCGCCGGTCTGCGCGATGCAGCGGCACTGGCGGCGACCCTCCCCAATACCCGGGTGATCAGTGTCGCCGACCGGGAGGCCGATGCGTTCGAGCTCTATGTCGAGCAGCAGCGTCACCCCGCGGTGGAGCTGGTGATCCGCGCCCAGCACAACCGCCGGCTTGCCGACGGGCGGCGCCTGTTCGAGGTCGCCCGGGCGACGGCGAGCCGCGGCTCGGTCGAACTCCCGGTCGATGGCCAGAGCCTGCGCACCAAGACCAGCAAGCGCCCCGAGCGCCTGGGCCGAGCGGCACGGACCGCGGAACTGGAACTGCGCTACACCCCGATCACGCTCCGTGGCACACCCGCCGATGCCGATCAGCCGGTCACCCTGGAACTGACCGTGGTGCACGCGCTGGAACGGGATCCGCCGAAAGGGGAAAAGCCGCTTGAGTGGTTCGTGCTCACCACCCTGACCGTCGCCTCGGCCGAACAGGCCGCCGAGATTCTGCGCTGGTACCGCCTGCGCTGGCGCATCGAGGACTGGCACCGGGTGCTGAAATCGGGTTGCAAGATCGACGAACTCGGCCATCACAGCGTCGAGCGCCTGGAACGCGCCATCGCGATCCGGCTGGTCATCGCCTGGCGCGTGATGCTGATGACCCTGCTGGGCCGCGAGGCCCCGGCGTTGCCGCCGGAACTGCTGTTCTCGGACGTCGAACTGCGGGTGCTCGGCGACTACGCGCAGTCCCGGCGCCGACCCCGCCCCACCCGTCTCCAGGAAGCGGTTCGCGAAGTCGCCATCCTGGGCGGCTACACCAACCGCAATCACGATCCGCCGCCTGGCCACCAACTGATGTGGCACGGCTACGCCAAACTCACCACCATGTCCTTTGCCTACGCTTTACGAGATGAAATCGAATGACACCGCCCCGTATCGACTGGTCTGCGCAACTTGTGGGTAAAGGGCAGAGCTAGTCTTGAACGACCTCCTGGCTGTTTATGAAGTCTTACTCAGAAGGGACAACCAGATTGATAATCTCCAGCGGTGAAGCCCCGTATCGGGGCTTCATCAGGGGTATTGCCCGTTGTTGGGTCCTTGGGTCGATCACGCTAACTTGCAGGTTCACGCGACCATCGCCTGGATCGTAGCGGAACGTATAATGGCCTCGGGCGTCGACAAACGTCTCTGCCAGGAACCGCCTCTCGTCTGCCGAAGACACGTAATGTAACACCAATCTTAGTTTCCCCGCTGGAACACGCGATGGCTGGGCGACCACGCCGCTGACAACCTGGTGTTTCTCTACGCGCAACATTACTGGCTGCCGTGGCGGCTGGAAGCTGCGAACATCACGTATGTTGGATAACACATGATCCAGCAGGGTTTCGCCTCGATAAACCTTGAAGGAGAGATTCGGACCCGGCTCCTCTGGGTGTTCGATGTAATCGGAGCGTTTGAAGCGAAAGGTCGCAAGACCACCCTCATCCGTAGTCGCTGGCTCTCCTAACGGATCGTCAAGCGACTCCGGATCCTTGTCAAAGGGCTCGATCCGCAGCCCGGCAATAGGCTGGCCTCGTACGTCCACAGCCTTCAACACCAAGGTATATGTGGTGTCTCGAGGGCTGGAAACGTATGCGTTCACTCCCCCAGGCTTGAGTGCTGGTATTACAACCGCATGCGGCGAAAGGTCATGGTGCCGGGGCGGGTTCAGGCAGAACGGGGGCCGGCTCGCCTTTGCGCCGCTGCTGGACCACCTGAGCCAGGTAGGGCCAGGGCGAGACCCCGCGCTTGCGGCAGGTTTCGATCACGCTGACGAGGAGCGCGAAGGCCAAAGACCCTGCTCGGTCCGGGTGCCCTGGCTGATGCGACGGCTGATCACCCAGTGCCGCAAGGCCTGTTCGGCCCAATTGTTCGTGATGGGCAACCGCGGAAACTCCAGAACGGCCCAGATCGCCTCCCAGTCATGGGTGAACTCGCGCGCCAGTTGCCGCGTCTTTTCGTGCGCACAGTCCCAGTGATCCACGCATAGGTCGTTGAAGGCGTCGAGCTTGCCGCGGTTTTTCTGGTACAGATCGGCCGGAGGCTGTGGTCCTTCCCGGGCCTGGTAGACTTGCTGGAGCAGGTCCTCGAACAGGGCCAGGGTGGCGGCACCAAACGGTCGCGCCAGTGGGTCGAGGCTCTGGTCCAGCCCATGGGCCTTGCGGATGAGATGCGCCAGGCAGCGCAAGCGGCGATCGTAATCGCGATAGGCCCAGAAGCCATCGCTCATCAACCAGCCAACGAACGCTTCGCCCAGGATCTTGTGCAGCATCCTGCGGGAACGCCTGCCGATGGCAAACAGGGTGGCGGTGGTGCAGGTAAAGACCCACAGCCACAAGAGCTGGTTTCCCTCTTTCCAGCCGGTTTCGTCGACATGCAGCAGTTCGGCCTCGCGAATCAACGGCACGATATCGCGCTCGATCACCGGCGCGACCGCGCGACCGGCTTCGTGCAGGCATTGGTGGATCGCCGCGATGCTCAGGGATACGCCCAGCCAATCGGCCAGAAACTCCTGGACACCCCGGCGCGAAACGCGCTGGCGCAGCGACAAGGCGCAGATCAGCGCCACCAGCATCGGACCGGCCAGGTGCCATTCGGTCAGTTCGACCTGCCAATCCGTATTCTCTGCACAGCGTCCCGGTTCCGCATGCGTCCAATGGCCGCAGGAACATTGCCGTTGCAGATAGACGTGCTTGGTGTGACGGACTTCAAGGCCTGGGGAACCCGAAGTGGGGGCGACCACATCGAGTGCATAGCGACCATTGTAGCCCTTGGTCGGAGCATCCGCGGGAAAGGGCGTGCCGCAGCATCGGCAGCGATCGGGGCTGTGCAGGATCTCCTCCTGCACCGGCAACGTGACCAGACGGCCGCAACCGGGTGCGCCGGGGCGCTTGCCGGGTTTGCCGGCGGGCGCCTTGTTCTTGTCGGAGGCGGGCGTGGTCGCCGCAGATGACGGGGGTTCTGACGCGGGCGCCGTCGGATCTTCGGTTGGGTCCTCCGTCTCTGCTGCGCTGGCGGCTTCCCAAGGGGGCTGGCTGCTCGATGGCCGGGAACTGTTGGCCGGGTTTTGCCCCAGGCGATCATGCGCCTCTTTCAAATCCACCAGCAGATTCACCGCAAGCACGCGCAGCGCGGCTTCGCTCAGGGCCGCGATGAACGCCTCGTCGATCTGCCGAAGATCGTGTGGGCTCAGGCGCATCCTCCGCGACCCACCTCAATCCTCGGCCTCAACCGCCATCAGGGCCGAGAGCACCGCCAGGCGCTCCGCCGCGGGCATGGCCCGGTAGCGCTCGCCCCAGCTCGCGGCCTTGCGCTTGATCCGTTGCCGGTCGGTGAA
The DNA here is from genome assembly GCF_000321415.2 of Thioalkalivibrio nitratireducens DSM 14787. Lineage (NCBI taxonomy): Bacteria > Pseudomonadati > Pseudomonadota > Gammaproteobacteria > Chromatiales > Ectothiorhodospiraceae > Thioalkalivibrio > Thioalkalivibrio nitratireducens. The sequence continues at coordinate 2,519,513 of NC_019902.2, forward strand.
GTTCTTGCCCGCATAGCGCGGCCAATGCACCCGATCGGGCGTGAAGTTGAACCAGAGTTTCTCGGTGCGCACCCGACCCTGGATCATCACCTGCACTTCCAGGCTCCGCCAACCCGTCAGATGCTCGTCGTACAGCGCCGAGGGGTAGCCCGACAGGATGACCGAACAGGGGAGCGACTGGAGCAGCGCAAGCAGCTCGAGATGGTCGGCCTCCTGGTATTCAAATCGATAGCGCCGCCGCGAGGTGCGGGTGGCATGCAGATACGGCGGATCACTGTAGACCAATTCCCGGCCCTGGAAATCGAACCCGGCCAGAAACGCATGCGCGCAGGCGTTCACCTTCTCGATCGGATAGGGGCCCGCAAACTCCCGCAGTGCTTGCGGGTCCAGGTCGATGCCAATATTGCGCAACGCCGCCGGCTTGCGCTGCATGATCGCCCCACCACCGAGATGGGTTTCGATGTAGGTGTCGTGCGGCGGCATCAAGGCAATGATCGATTGGCACAACCCGACCGTCGCCTTCGAACCGAAATAGCCGCCCATCGCACGCCTCCCATCCCCGTGATCATGGAGACCACCATAGCCGCGACGCGCTATACCGTCAAGTCATCGCAGCTTTCTCCAGGGGGGGCTGAACGGATACAACGCTGTCCGGATAGCGAATGCGCGAGCGAAAGATTTCTGAGCTGCCTGCGCGGCAGCGAACCAGGGATAGGTGATGGTTCTATTACGGTTATGTTTCTGAGCTGCCTGCGCGGCAGCGAACGGATTTCGCTGTTTCCGAACAGGTCACTCATATTTCTGAGCTGCCTGCGCGGCAGCGAACGAACAAAGACCGGCTCCGCGAGCTGGTGCAAATTTCTGAGCTGCCTGCGCGGCAGCGAACGTTATGGCCCGACCAAGCGCTTCGGCGACGATTTTCTGAGCTGCCTGCGCGGCAGCGAACGGGGGATATTCATTCGTAGGCCTTTACAATGCTTTCTGAGCTGCCTGCGCGGCAGCGAACCTCAATCAGAAGGGCTTCTCCACCCGCTACATTTTCTGAGCTGCCTGCGCGGCAGCGAACGTGATCCCGAGATTGGATAGCTCGCGGCGCATTTTCTGAGCTGCCTGCGCGGCAGCGAACCTGGGTCACGACCAGCTTGGCCCCGCCGTAGATTTCTGAGCTGCCTGCGCGGCAGCGAACGGTGTCGATATTGGCAATGTCTTGTGCTGGTGTTTTCTGAGCTGCCTGCGCGGCAGCGAACAACAGCATTCGTTTCGTGATCGGGGGGATGACTTTCTGAGCTGCCTGCGCGGCAGCGAACTTGACGGGAATAGATACGGTCCATGCGCCACATTTCTGAGCTGCCTGCGCGGCAGCGAACGGACACGCGGGCGCGGCGGTCCCCAAACAGGATTTCTGAGCTGCCTGCGCGGCAGCGAACGGCCAGGACAACGGCGCGAAGAAGCTGCAAGATTTCTGAGCTGCCTGCGCGGCAGCGAACGGTGGGGTCGGTTAGCGTCTGCACGACGTTCATTTCTGAGCTGCCTGCGCGGCAGCGAACGATTTCCATCTCGTTGATCGTCTTGTAGTTGCTTTCTGAGCTGCCTGCGCGGCAGCGAACAAAGTCGCCGGCCTGGATCCCGCCGAGATCAATTTCTGAGCTGCCTGCGCGGCAGCGAACCCGGCCCTACCTCGATGCCTCCCGCGACGTCTTTTCTGAGCTGCCTGCGCGGCAGCGAACGGCCTGCTGATGGAGCTCCGTTCCGACACGCATTTCTGAGCTGCCTGCGCGGCAGCGAACGCGGCACTACACCCACAGCCACCTCAGCCGCTTTTCTGAGCTGCCTGCGCGGCAGCGAACGATCGTGCGGCTACGTCGGAACCTGACCTGGTTTTCTGAGCTGCCTGCGCGGCAGCGAACGACGGCGGCGACATGACCGCGGCGAGCCTCGATTTCTGAGCTGCCTGCGCGGCAGCGAACTTCGAGATCACGCGGGAAATGCTCCTGCAGATTTTCTGAGCTGCCTGCGCGGCAGCGAACTCAGCGTCTGCTGGCGGTACGTCGTGCTCGAGTTTCTGAGCTGCCTGCGCGGCAGCGAACCGTTACCCCGCCCGGGAGATGCAGAGGAACCTTTTCTGAGCTGCCTGCGCGGCAGCGAACGACGAGGCGGACCCCGCGGCGTTCGTCTCGCTTTTCTGAGCTGCCTGCGCGGCAGCGAACGCGAGCACCTGCTCGATCAATTTGACCCCCGTTTTCTGAGCTGCCTGCGCGGCAGCGAACGTGAAGCTGCGGATCGATCTCGATGCGGACGTTTTCTGAGCTGCCTGCGCGGCAGCGAACGGTCGGCTCCAGAAGCGCCTTCGAACGCCACATTTCTGAGCTGCCTGCGCGGCAGCGAACCCACCACGCCGCGCTTGGACACGCAGCCCAGCGTTTCTGAGCTGCCTGCGCGGCAGCGAACCTGATCGCGGTCACCAAGGGCACTCCCTACGTTTTCTGAGCTGCCTGCGCGGCAGCGAACCCGGGGCCGGCACGCCGCGGCCGTGTTTCAGGTTTCTGAGCTGCCTGCGCGGCAGCGAACGAGGAGCAGCAGGCCGCCAAGGATCACCTACATTTCTGAGCTGCCTGCGCGGCAGCGAACAGCGGCGACGCACTGGCTCTGACGTTTGATCATTTCTGAGCTGCCTGCGCGGCAGCGAACGCCTGGATCTGGCTCGGCGTCATGCGCTCGAGTTTCTGAGCTGCCTGCGCGGCAGCGAACGCGTACATCGACAGCCACCGCGGCATCCCATATTTCTGAGCTGCCTGCGCGGCAGCGAACCCTGGATTGCCGTACCTGGAGTCGGCGTTACCTTTCTGAGCTGCCTGCGCGGCAGCGAACGTAGGCACACGTCCGTTGCCACTTCTCCAGCATTTCTGAGCTGCCTGCGCGGCAGCGAACCGAGCCCCCGCCATCCCCTGATCTGACCGAGATTTCTGAGCTGCCTGCGCGGCAGCGAACGCAATCTCCGCATACGCTTCGGCGTCGGTGTTTTTCTGAGCTGCCTGCGCGGCAGCGAACCGCAGACCGACGCGGCAGCCTTCCAGTCGGGCTTTCTGAGCTGCCTGCGCGGCAGCGAACGCGTGATCGCGCCGCCGGTCAGGAGGCCATAATTTCTGAGCTGCCTGCGCGGCAGCGAACAAGAAATGACCTCCACTGACAACATCGTCTTTTTTCTGAGCTGCCTGCGCGGCAGCGAACACGGCCACCGGTGTAGACGACGACGGCGAAGATTTCTGAGCTGCCTGCGCGGCAGCGAACAGACGACACGCTCGGCGGCTTGGCGCATGGGATTTTCTGAGCTGCCTGCGCGGCAGCGAACACTGTGGGCGGTTTCGCCTTCATGATTGACAATTTCTGAGCTGCCTGCGCGGCAGCGAACAAAAATCTGATGCCGGAGACACCTACGCAACAGTTTCTGAGCTGCCTGCGCGGCAGCGAACCTGACCGCTCAATGGCCGCCGCGATGAACAAATTTCTGAGCTGCCTGCGCGGCAGCGAACGCCGAACGCTTGAGTTAAAGCGCCGACTGTAATTTCTGAGCTGCCTGCGCGGCAGCGAACGCATATCAAGTGCAGTTACGCCAGCGGCGACGTTTTCTGAGCTGCCTGCGCGGCAGCGAACTTCCAGACCCGGAGGGAGAATTCGAATACCAATTTCTGAGCTGCCTGCGCGGCAGCGAACTTTGGGTTCTCCGGCGTGGTGGACCCGGACGATTTCTGAGCTGCCTGCGCGGCAGCGAACAATTGTGGGGCGCGCTGATGGTGCCGGGAGCGTTTCTGAGCTGCCTGCGCGGCAGCGAACCAGAAGGGCAAGGACAAGCTGTTCAAGGCGGTTTTCTGAGCTGCCTGCGCGGCAGCGAACAGCGGTGGGCTGGATAGCCTGGTCGAGTTCGTTTTCTGAGCTGCCTGCGCGGCAGCGAACGTGCAGCCGCCCCACCGACACATGGAAGAAGTTTTCTGAGCTGCCTGCGCGGCAGCGAACCAGGGCCACGAGGCGCTGCATGCTCTGGCTCATTTCTGAGCTGCCTGCGCGGCAGCGAACCGACGCGCCCGGGAGCTGCAGGCGGAGCTCGAGTTTCTGAGCTGCCTGCGCGGCAGCGAACGGAAAAAATCGAGCGCGACGAGCGGCCCAATCATTTCTGAGCTGCCTGCGCGGCAGCGAACGCGAGACAGCGAGAACGGCGCGGAGAACTGCCGTTTCTGAGCTGCCTGCGCGGCAGCGAACTGCAAGCCTTGGCCGAGGACATCGCCGCAAACTTTCTGAGCTGCCTGCGCGGCAGCGAACATCATCGAGGAAGCCGCCAAGGTCGGCAGCCATTTCTGAGCTGCCTGCGCGGCAGCGAACTAGCGCTCTACTTCTCTATATTCCTGATTGTTAAAGAATAAATCGGCTCACTGCACGTTTCACCCAAGTAGGCCCATAGGATTATAACGTGTTGATTTTTCAAGCGTCCGCTGAGCCACTTGGAAAAAAGGGTCAAAACCACGGAATGGTGGCTTCCCGGCTGATCCCGTAGCTGTTGAACGCGCCCACCACGCAGCGAGTCTGTACTGGTTCGTGTTCGATGAAAAGGCTGAAACGCTGGCCGGAGCTGGTGCTGTACACGGTGAGGAACGGGGTCTTCACCTTGCGAGCAACGGTGTCCGGGATACGCTCACGCGCCTCTTCGTGGGTTTCTCCGTGTCGGCGCATGCGCCGTCGTCGAAGCCGTTCGACGTTGGTCTTGTATTGTCGGCGGCGGACGCCTCTGTGTAAGACTTCGGCCGGGACCGCGCGAAGAGGGGCGATTTCCAGTTGGCCCCGCATACCGCCCAGCCATTCCTCCTGCATCAGTGTTTCGATGCGCTCTTGGGTTCCATGGACTCGCAACCGGTTCCCAAGAGGCGGGGCTTTTTCAAAATCGGGGAGGCTGATGCCGATATCGTCAGCTTCCAGGACTACCAGCCGACGATGAAGCTTGCTGACCAGCGCTCCGAGCAAGGTGGTTTCTCTGAACTCGGGGTCTGGAAGCACGGTGAAGTCCAGATAGTGGTCCATGGTTCAGTCCGCCTTTTCGCCAAACACACCGCCGCGAACGATAGTTGCGAGCACGAAATGCTGCTGCTCTTCCGCGGGTTCCTGGTCCTTGAGAATCCAGTTGTCGAGCAGCGAGTAGAAGTCTGCCTTTTCCTTGGGCTGGCGGAATGCGGTGCCTTGGGTGGTCACCGAACCATAGGGCTCAACGGCGATTGGCCCCGTTCCGCGTTCGGTGGCGTCCGGGTACCAGGTGTCGATGGTGCGGATGGCGTTGCCCAGTTTCTGGGAATGGATCCCTGCGATCTGATCGACCGTGTAGAGGGTCTTGCTCTTGTTGCCCTGACCACGATCGAGGATCAGCTCCTGCGAGGGGAACACCTCCTGTCCGGCACCCATCCGCGCGAACGCCGTGACTTCCAGCAACACGAAGCTTTCGCCCGCAAGCCCCTGGCGGATGACCTCCGCGAGTTCCTGAAGATCCGTTTCCGCATCCCCTTGGGCCGTGAATTCTCGCACCGGAATCTCCAGCGCGTTGAAGGCCCAGGTTTGCGTCGTTGCACCATTCTCCTTGCGTTCGACGCGAACCTCGACGGCCTCGGCGCCCATGCGATTGCGCCACAGGAATCGGGCATTGGCGATGTTCTGCGCATATCGGCGCGCCAACGCGGAGAAACCATGTCTATCCACGTAGCCGCTGACCACGCTTTCGAGCTTCGCCTGGTACGGCGCGCTGTTACAGGCCGACGGCTTTCCTGCACCACCCAGCACCTTCAGCGTGAACCGCGCCATCAAGGTGTCCCGGTCGTTGGGCAGCATTGCGACATCGACCGTCTGCAGGTTGGGGTTCTGGATCGCCGCGTCCAGCTTGGCCGGATCCTGCTTGTTGGCCTTCAGGCGGTTGGAGATGGTGCCGCGCACGGATTTTTCCCGTACCGGAATGGCGATCCATTGGTCGGGATTGCCCCTGTCGGACCACTGTCCGGAATAGAGCAATGCGTCGGAGGGGTCGAGCTTGCGTTCAAAGGCAAGGACGGAAGCAGTATGAAGTTCAGTGTTCTTGGCCATGTCGGGTTCCTCCCTGGTCAGGCGTAAACGTTGGGTTCGTAGTCATTGCGAAGACGATACCGGCCATTATCCGGCTCGCTCTCCGGGTACCACAGAAGTTGTTTCGGGCTTGTCAGCTGATGCGGGCCAATCCACTGGCCGATCGAATAAAGGCTTTCGACAAACCGGAACGGGGTTTCGGCATCCCGGACAGCAGCGACGGTGCCCGGATCATGCAGCGGCCCAAGTGCGCCATAACCCACGGGAATCGGCACGATCCATCCGGATGAGCCGCGTGGCCGACGTGGTTCCCAATGAACCGTGGGTGCCTGTTCGGTATCAGCCGACTCTTCGCCATGGCATTCCCAAGTTAGCCGGGACAGATCCAGCCAGGCGTCCAACAGCGTGGATTCCGGTCTCTCTTCCCGCAACGTTTTCCAGTGGCTTTGCAGCAGGTCGTCGCGAGCAACCAGCGCGAATCCGGGAAGCCATTGCCGAAGCAGTTTTCGGTATTCCTTCGGGCGCGCTTCCGCGTCCTCGGTCACTGGGATGATTCGCGTGCTGCGCCGGCGCGCGTTGCGGGTAGGCTGTACCGTGCCGCCCGCAATGCGCAGGGTGTGGACGAGTTCCTCAATCTGCCGCGCCACTTGCTCGTTTTCGGAACTCTTGCAGCTATCTCCGCGCACGCTGAATACAAGGGTGATTTCCAGGTGAGTCCGACCCTCCTCGACGATGGCCGCTGGTCGATTCGACTGGACATCACGCTTGCTCTGAAATATTGGATTGCGAGTCAGCCGGAACGTACGCGGAAATGTCGCTGTGGAGATTTGCGGCTCGTGACGGTGGCAAATGACTCCAACGGAATCGAAGAATAGTTCCAAGCTACGTTCATCCAGTTTCCGCTCCAGCGTGTGCATCAGCCCCACGAAGGCCGTCATCGCCGGAAAGCCCCAGGTCAGCGGACTGGAGATCGCATTAGCGTTTTGCACCCGCAATCGCGGGATTTCGAGTAGGTAATTCGGCTCTTCAAGCATGCAGGAGCACCTCGCGCAGAGAGTCCTTCCAGAAACGAAATGCCGCATCGTCAAATGGAAGCCGATGCTGGAGCCTTGCGTTCAGCCAATTGCCGAATCGATGGCTCACTTTATCCACCCATTCCTCGTTCTCGCATTCGGTTGCGAAGTCCGGGTCGATATCGGCTCGGCGGGGATCGAGCCACAAGGCCTCAAACCTGTTCAGCGAGCAATCCGGAGAGGCGCTCCATCCCGGCTCCAGGGTGTGCAGCTCGGCCGCATACAGGAGCAGCTCGTCCACCAGTTTATTGAGATGTTTGTCGCGTCGCTGTCGAGTCGTGACGTTTGGCGGCGGGTTTGTCGCAAGAAATCGCTTGAGCGCGGTGACCACCTGCCGAACGCCTGGTCGGCGCCCGAAGGAAGACCGGGAAAACACGGAGTCAACGAATAGCGGTGGCCTGAGGTCACGGTTGGCCCAGTTGGGCGGCAGCGACGCGAGCAGGTAATTGGTGCCGTGCCGTTCGAGGTTGAGCTGCGAAACGTTCTGAGGCTTGGTTCCACCCAGCTTCTGGACAGCTAGATTCGGGTACTCGTGAAAACCCGTTTCACTGTATTCCCCTTCACGCCGCGCCTTGCGTGCTGCCTTTGCTTCCTCCGAAAACCGGTGGTCATTAATGGTTTGGTACACCACATGGGCGAGTGAAGCCGCGTACAGCGGTGCGAGCAGGTGAAAGTCCGTGTCTACAGTCGGGTCCCCACCCGCAAGCCAGTACACCTGTTTTGCCCGGGTGTGACTGGCCTCGATGCCGCGTGGCTCCACGATACGGGCGAAGGCCCGCAACCATTCCCGGCCCTGATCGAGATCATCGCTGAATGCGGCAGCCAGTTCGTCGTCGTCCGCCAGTACGCGACTCAGCAGCGTTCGGCCGCCATGCTCCACCTTCAAGAACTTGTAGACATCCAGCGCGGCAGCGTTACCGACCACGTCCTCGTTGAAGCCGGAACTCAGGACATGGCTGCCGACTTCCGGATGCTTCGGCAGCTCCGTCGGCGGCCGAAAAAGGTTGGTCCCTCTCGCATCCGGGTGAATCGCCTTTAGCGAATGCGTGACGACCTGAAGTTGCGCGACGCGGCGAGCAGCGTCCGCCAGCCAGTTCTCGCGTTGGTACTGCTGTTGCAACGCTAGATACTTGGGGTCGTCGGGTGCCAGCTTTTCTGCTTTGACTTCAAATCGGGCCGTCAAAAAGGCCTCAACGGAATTGCGGAGTAGGTATCCCATTAGAGCGTCTCCGTGCTCGTGGTAAGCGGAGGCAGCTGCCCCGGCGAGCTTGGACCGTAACGACCTTCGCTCTTCATGTCAATCCCTTGTACTCTTTTTTTAAACTCCCCACGAGTTCCCCCTTGTCTTTGCACTTGCGAACCCTCTCCATCCGCTTCCTTTGCGCCTGCCTGATACACTTCAGGCTGCCCCGCGAGGTTTTCTGGCGCATAGCCAGCTCAGAAACTTGTCCTCTTCTTTTTGGACTTACCTGCCGAACAGGCAGTCGCAATTCACGCGTCATTTCGGGACAGGAAGAACCCCAACGCGTCGTGGTAGCTCCAGCCGTTATCGCGGTCCGGCACCGACACGGTGCCGAAGCGGCGGGCGCAGTGCTCCAGCGGCATGTCCAATTGCTCGGCGAGGTGGGCCAGCGCGTCCATGTACGGGCGGGTAATCCATGCGCCTGTACGAGGCCCGATTACGGCCTCGAGGTTATGGCGCTGCATGAGGCTTTTCTCGACGTCGATGTAGACCGATTGGCCCCGGCTACCGGGTTCCCGGTGGATTTTCTGCAGCACCCAGTCTTCTTCCGCTTCGTCCGGCATCAGGACGAGATCGACTTCGTTCTGGCCGGTTTGATCGCGAAATCGCTGCACTTTCTGCAAGGTGCCGGTAAGGGTCGCGCGCGGAAGCTGGTACCACGAAGCCGCGTTCAGGCGCGGAGTGGCTGGCGATCTCATCGCCCGGCGTTCTCGGCGGGAAAGGGGCTGCGCGACGACGTCGACTTTGCGGGGCAGCAGGGTATCGCGCAGGCGGGCATGTTCCAGGTCCAACAACCGGTCCGCCGGCTCGAGGGGCTGCGGTTCGATGATCCGGGGCCGCGAATCGATAGTGGCGTATTCCTCCGGGCGGAGAAGTTCGCCAAGATCATGGCTGCGGAGCATCCATTCCTCACTCTCGAATCCGGGGCGGCAGTACGCGGGCTGGCCACGCCGTTCGAGCGCTTTCAGGTTGAAGTTCGGCAGGACGAGGTTGGGACCCTTGTCGGTCGGCTCGCGGTGCCGCCGGACGCGACCGGCAAGCTGGATGATCGAGCGCATCGACGAAGGCTCGACCACTGCCCAATCGTAGTCGTGGTCGCGCCCGACCTCGGTCACGGGGGAGCCGATCACGATGAACAACTGGTCCGGCTCCGGCGCGGCATCGATACGATGGCGGACCACGGGCAGTTCGAATACCGCCTCGGGCTGCTTCCGGTTGAGGATCCGGTCTAGGTTCCGTTCGATCTCCGAGCGCATCAGCAGCGGGAAACGGGAGTGATACACGCAAAGGTGAAAGCGATGGCCCTCCGGGGCGCCGTCCCGAAACAGGGTTTGCGCGACGGCAATCAGCGGCTCGATATTGGCCATGCGGATCAGGCCGAAACTGACCCGTTTCCCGCTTGCGGGGTCCACGCTGCAATGCCGTCGGTGCAGTTCCAGTGCATGGCCGCGTAGCTGCCGGGCGTATTCCTGCCGGATTTCTTCCTGCGAGCCAGTGCGGGAGATGGGTAGCGAAGCCAGTTCGGCGCTGCGCCGAGGCTGCTCCGCCGCCAGGCGCTTCTGGCGGCCTTGCACAAACCGCCCGTGTGCTGCCGCAAGCTCGGGGCCGTCCGCGCAGTCTTGCGCCAGCTTTCCGTATTCATCGAACCACGCGCAGACGATGTTGACCGGCTGGCCCGGCTCGCCACGGTTGCGCTGGAATACGGCGCGGCCTTCCCGGTAGGCCAGAAACAAGCCTTCCACCAGCGCCGGCGCCAGCGTTGCCGAGGACAACAGAACCCGTGAACCGAGCATGCCCGCCCAGTGCACCAGGCGTGTGAGTGCCGGCAGGTCCTCCAGGGCAAAGTCGTCGATCTCGTCCAGCACCAGATCACTGCTCATCAGACGCAGCATGGGCGCGATCTGCCGCCCGCCGCGGACGCTTTCCGTGGCCGGGGTCAGATGATCCACCGTGCAGGCGAGGATCGGGGCGGCGATCAGCGATCGGATCGCCGGGTCGTGCCGCAGGTGCTTCAGAACCGGATGGTTGCCGAAGTCACCTTCGTAGAAGACGTGTCCGTCCTCGTCCATGAGGTCCTGTGCTGACGCCGAGCCGTGGCGCTCCGCCTGTTCCTCGAAGTGCTCGAAGAGGATGCGGTTGGCGGTACCGCCGACCCGGATGGCGAGTTCGTCGTCCCCGAGGTGCATCAACTCCCGGAAAGCCTGCCCGGTCTGCAAGGTCAGCGTTCGCAGACCCAGCGCGATGGAAAAGCGGGCGCCCTGTTCCGGATTGGCCAGGGCATACAGGATGCGACCGTTGGCGAGGGTCTTCCCTCTTCCGGTCGAAGCCATGTTCACCCCGAAAAAACCCTGGGCGGTCGTGCGTTCGCGCAGCGACGCGGCGAGATCAAAAGCGCTGTTCTGCCACTGGAAGCGCGGGTCCGCCGTCCGCTTGCGGAATCCCTTGTGACGGGCGAGACGCGGGAGATGCCGCTCGAGCCCCGGCAACGAACGGGTAATGGCACGCGCGATGGCCTCGACGCCGATCAGATGTTCATCGAGGGGTTGGTTCAGTTGTCGGGTCGCTCGGTTCGTATTGGCATACAAACCGTATCCGGGTTCGCCCTTCACTCGATCCTTGGGATCGGTGAGGCTGGAATAGTGGTGGTCGGCCAGCATCAGGCTCATGCGCGCCAGATGCATCACGTATGGATTGTCGAGCCAGGCAGCCGGCATGCTGGGCAGTCGCCCCAGAAGTCGCTCGGCCAGGTTGCGGGCGCGACCCCGCCACTTGGACGTGGTTACCGGCAGAGGGTAATCGAACCGCCAATACGGCTGGAGCACTGTTGGCGCGGTCTCGCTGGGGCATTCGTTCCAATTCGGCGTAATGATCTCGGGCAACCCCGTGAGGCGTTCGGCCCGGAAGCCGGTCACTCGGCCTGTGGGACGACCGTCATCGTCGGGCAGCAATGGCAGCCGATGATGAGTCAGGACCAGCCAACCCACTGCGGCCGCGAGTGGCGGTAGTGTCCGGAATGGTGATTCGAGCCCTTCGACCAGGCCATCCTTCAGGAGTGCAGCGGTCCATGCCTGATCGTCATCGGCGGGAAGATCCTTCAGCCGCTCAAGCCAGCCACGATCATCGTCATTGCCAACAAAGGCCTGGAACAGGCGCAGACTGATCCATTCGTGGCGGTATTGGTTCCGGCTGAGGTTGCCGTGCGCGGTCAAACGCTGCTGGAACGCAACGCATGCCTTGCCGAGATCGTGCAGCAGAGCGGCCAGGCTGCTCAGCAGCCGGATATCCTCGCCGGTGTGCCAGTCGTTTTCGTCGCCGCGACGCAGCACATCGCGTGCGGTGGTATTCGTGGGTACCGCACCACGCAAGTTGAATCGGCTGGCATTGCCGACAATCCAGAGCAACTCGCTGCGATCACGACCGCGTATCCAGTGACAGGCCACCGCCGTGTTGCGCCGCGCGGACTGGCGCAGCAGCTTTCGGAGCATGTCCAGACCGGCCTGGGTAATCGAGGTCTGCCAGGTGCGTTCTCCGCGCCGCTCGGCGAACTGGTCCAGTATGCGGCGCGTCTCCTTGAGTGCGTTCTTGTTGCACTGAGAAACGAGGAGAACGTTCACTGCCCACCGCTCGTCACGACCCGTGCGGTGGCCTTCACGGTGTCGATCATGAAGTCGAGCGCCTCGGTGCGTGTAAGTTGTTCAATGCAGGCTTGTCGGAATTCCTGCTCCTCATCGCCCCGCACCGCCGACACGAAGGCCTGGGGCAGAATCACCGCATCCTTGACGAGATCAGCGACGTCGAAAACCAGACCCCCGCGCCGGGTCTTGCCATGCAGTACCGATAACCCGTGGGGGATGCCCAGCACCCAGGTTGCCGTCGCCCCGAGGCCGTAGGCCAGATAGTTGCCGTGATCAAGAAACCGATTGGCCGGGTCGGTTCCACCGCCATGTTTCGCGCGGGAAAAATCACCATAGCCGGTTGCCTGACAAGCGAGCCTGAACAGCTTCTTGGTCAGACGCGCCTCCTCGGTCAGGAGATCGGTGTTATCCCTCGCTGCTTCAACCGCGCGGCGCGAGGCATCGAGCGTACTGGCGAGCTGGTCGGCAGGCACCACGAAGCCCTCATCCCTGAATTCCCGATAGTTGTTCCAGTGTTGCGCGATTCGCTGTAGACGGGCCTGCTGAAAGGTCTTCGCCGCTTGCAGCCGGAGGGTATCGTCGAACCAGAACCCAACCCAGGATTGCAGATACTCGGTTGGCCGATACTCGCTTTGCGGGGACAGCCACGCGACTTCAACGGTAAGCTCGGTCGCGCTGAACAACGGCGTGCCGCCACCGCCGCAGAACCCGAGCATCACGCCCGCCTTGGCGAGTTCGCGCACCGCGGCTTGCGTAATCGACGTTCCAGTGCCCAATAGCACGGTCGTGGTGTTGGCGATCGGGATGTTCCAGTAGAAGGACTCTTTCCCTTGCTCGGTCACGTATTCGACGCGACCACCCTTCACCAGTACCCGACAGTGCTCAAGGTAGTAAAGATTCGCTCTTTTCGAGTGAAGGATCGTCTTCAATGACGACGGCTGTATCGGTTCCATATCCTTTGCCCACCGACTGCGGATCCAGCATCAATATCGCGGTACTCTGCAAGACGTGCGCCCAACCATACCACCCCCACTGGCTCAGAGAGTGAGCCAGTGACGACTACTCGACAGTGCGAATGGCCGGGGGGGCAGGATCACGAGGATCACCCGGCGAACCCAGCGCTGGTCGACCCCACGCACACACCGGGGTCACGCAGACACCGGGGTCAAACGAGACAGCGGGGTCAGGTCTCTCCCTGTAGCATGCAGCCTCCCTCCACCCACCAATGCGCAGTGCAGCGGAAACCACTTCAGCTCGCCATCGCGAGCATGCACGAGGAACGCGGCACCCACGGCCTGCCGCTGGAGGCGCTGCTGGGGCGGGGCGAATTCCGGATGCGCGGTGATTCCACGCCCCTGCCCGGACGAGACCATTCGGCCTCTCTCGGCGCTGACCGCGCCAAGCGCTACGGACCGAGGTCGGCCGGGGCTGCGACGTCCACCGGCGACCCGCCGCACCGGGCCCGGGATCCCGCGCTCGGCCCCGCGTTGCGGTGATGGTCCGCATTCAACGGCCCACAAGCGCCTCGCAGGCCCGCAGCATCGCTTGCAGGGGTTCCGGGTCCGCCAGGCGGTGGTCGTTCCCCACTTCGACCAACACCGAGGGCGACAGGCGGCTGCGCCGAACGAGTTCCTCGGAATCGGCGAAAGGGATCACGTCGTCGTCGCGCGAGTGCAGCACCCGGGTCGCAGCACCCACCGTCGTTGCCGACCCCCAGCGCTTCCATGCGGGGCACAGCAGCACTTGTGGCACCTCGCCAGAATCCAGGTTCATCGCCACCGCCCCGCCCCGCGACGAGCCCACGATCACGTCGGGGCGTTCCCGGTCGAACACCGCCTGCGCGGTCGCCACGGCGGCGGTAAAGTCATGGTCGTCCAGCGCAGGGGTCAGCACCTGGTGGCCATGGCGCGCCAGATAACTTGGTTTCACGCCCCCGGGCAGCGACTGCCAGCCATGGAGGAAAAGGATCTTCATCGGCCTCGCTGCTCCTTGTCGGGATCGGGCTCGGCGAGAGCCTGCGCACCGGCTGGCCGGGATCCCGCCAGGAACCGGAACAGCGCGCGGCTGGAACGCGGCGGCCTGCCCTCGGCCGCCTCCCTGCGGGCGTTGCGGATCAGTTGACGCAGGTGCTGGGCGTCCGTGGCCGGATGGCTTTCCAACCACTCGGTCAGCGCGGGGTCGACCGCGCGCATCAGCCGGCCGATGTACTGCAGTTGCCGGCGCACCGCGGCGCGGAGGGTGTCGGGCAGATCCATCGCGCGCATACCACCGGGGTCAGGTCTCGCCCTGTAGCATGCAGCTTCCCCTAACCGCCCAATGGTCGGTGCAGCGGAGGCCACTTCAGCTCGCCATCGCGAGCATGCACGAGGAACGCATACCACCGGGGTCAGGTCTCGCCCTGTAGCATGCAGCTTCCCCTAACCGCCCAATGGTCGGTGCAGCGGAGGCCACTTCAGCTCGCCATCGCGAGCATGCACGAGGAACGTAGCACCCAGAGCCTGATGCTGGAGGCGCTGCTGGCCGGCCCGAACTTCGGATGCGCGGTGATTCCGCGCCCTGCCCGCACAAGACCATTCGGTCCCTCTCGGCGCTGACCGCGCCAGGCAACGCAATGGGGTCAAACGCACTGGGGTCACAAACGCACTGGGGTCAGGTCTCGCTCTGTCGCATACAGGCCACCCCTTGACCGCCAAATTGTCTGTGCAGTTCTGACCGCTTTCTGGCATTGCGCGGCCCCGCCACGGCAGCCGCGGTGGACGTTCAGGGTCGGGATAAGGCAGCCTTGTCGGCGGCATCGCGATGCTGTTTCGTTGCCTGATGGGCACCTCGTGCCTGCGTCTCAGGGCCGAAGACGGTGTAGCTGATCGAATCACCCGCCCAGGAAGGGGTGGCGTCCGTGCTTGGTCGACCACTTGCCTGATGCAGTAGTTGAGAACTACGGCCTCGCTCGCGAGAATGTCAGCAAGCAAGACCACATGAGAGATGTAAGGCGATGCGCTGACTACTGTACGCACTAGACACGGCCTGCTTCTGGCACCATAAAACTTTTCTGCCTGGAATGCGGCAAGGGAGATCGTCGGCCGTCCACGCGTCGTGCTGCGTGGTTCGCGTGGTTCGCGTGGTTCGCGTGGTTCGCGTGGTTCGCGTGGTTCGCGTGGTTCGCGTGGTTCGCGTGGTTCGCGTGGTTCTCAAGGATATGGCCGGGCGCGGGAGAACGGCAATTCTTCAGTCCTGAAACACGCCATACAAACACACAAGGGACGTCATGTTCAACAAAATAATTCTGCCGGTCGCGTTTGCTGTATTGTTTCTGTTCTTGCCTGTGCAGGCCGCCGCATCACAGGTTGAGACCAGCCTGAATGAGCCCGCAAAGACCTGGCAGGGAGGCAAACTGTACCGGCCGGGTACCCTAAATGTGCTTCAGCTTGAGGGAACTTACCTAGAAATGGGCCGGCAGTACGGTCACCTCATGTCCTATGTCCTGCAGGACCTGTATCAGGAGGCTGTGGTTGACTATTTCATGGAGAAAAAAGGCCTCTCCCGGGAAACAATGCTGCAGACAGCCAAAGGGCTGTACGAATTTTATCCCAGGCGTTTCAAGGACCTTATCCAGGGCATGGCCCAGACTTCCGGCCTTGATCTGGAAGAGCAGATCATGCTCAACGCTCTGGAGCTTTACGGCACCTTGTCCGGTTGCTCGGCAATCTTTGCCTGGAATGATTTTACTGCAGGCAGCCCCCTGATTACCGGAAGAAACTACGACTGGTTTGAAAGCTATACCGATTTTGCAAGCTCGCTTACACTCACGGTGTTCAACCCTCATTCCGGTACCTCCGCCGCCATAGTGACCCTTGCCGGAGTCATCTATGCCACCACCGGCATAAATTCGGAGGGAATCTTCATTGAACTGAACAACGGCCTGCCTTCGGGCGGCAAGCTGACTCACCTTAACAGGGTGCATGCGGTCATCAATCTTCTGGCCTTCCTTTTTGATTATGAAACCATAGAACAAGTGGATGCCGCCATGCACAGCACCAGGTCCAACTTTTCTTTTATCATCAATATTGCTGACCAGAACAAGGCTTTTTCCTACGAGTGGCCGCCTTTCGGCCTAAAAAGAAGATCCGGCGAGGAAAATGGGCTGCTGGTGTCCACCAACCATTTCGCCCATCCATCCTGGGGACTGATGCTCCAGGACGGTACAGGCTTCAAATCGATAAAGAGAAGAGACAACCTTCTGAAGTTGGGCCGGGAAAACAAGGGTACAATCAATATCAGCAAAATGATGAAAATTCTGGACACTTCCATGCAGCAAGGAGGCGCTACCTGGCCCCCGGAGGGGGACATCCGTACAGTGTACCAGGTTATTGCCGAGCCTGAGACCCTGAGGCTGTGGATAAAGGTGCCCGGTCACCAGGACTGGACAGACGTGGACCTGAACGATTACTTCCAATGATCGCTATGCGCATTCTTTCGCTGTTCCTGCTGGTGGGTGTTGTCGGCATAGCACCACCTGCCGAGGGGCAGGATGCGTCGATCCTGCCGCTTCTGCGCAGCCCGCCGGAGGTGAAACCTTTCGATCCATCGGGCCGGTTCGACTTTCCGCTGGCACCGATCCCGTCACCGGCGTCATCCCCGGAGCTACCCGAGGAATGGAACTGGCACGAGGTGTTTGGTGTGCGCCTCGGTCTGCCGAAGGGGTTTACCCGCACGCCGACGGACGAGGTCGATGAATCCCGCGGGGTGGCAGCCTATTTCGGCAATCCCGATGCGTCCCTCCGCAGTGTCACGGCGATCGGACTGCATTTCACGCGGCCCGAGACGATGGCCGTTGCGGGCCTGGTCTCGCCCGAGGCGGTGGCCCGGTCGATGTCACGGCAATTTCCGTTCACCGTGGCTGCCACCGGCGAGACGGTTCCGCTGCTGGGGGAGCATTTCGACGTGCTCTCCGGCGAGGATCGTTCGCTGTTCGGTCTCTCGAGTCGCCGCCTGAGCGTGTATCTGGGGCGGACGGTGAACTCGTGGGGGTATCTGCCCATGGTGACGATCCTGCACACGAATCTCTCCGAACGCAGGGCAACCGAGTTGAACGCGGCGATCCTCGCCAGTCTGCATGCCATTGGCGGGATCGAGATCGGGATGCCCGATCCCCGCCAATTCGAGGGTCTGGTGCAGGTCCGCGTCCCGCCGGGTGGACGCTGGGTGAGTCCGGGCAGCATCCGCTTCCGGGAGGGGCGGCGGGGTCCGTTGCACGCCGAGCTTCTCATGCAGCAACTCGGTCCACTCGAGAACGCCGCCTTGCTGTTCCTCGAAAGCCGCTTCGCGGTCCTGCCGCGGGTCACCGAAGGCACGGTCGAAGGGATTCCAGTCTGGGTGTTGAACGGACCTGCGCTGAACGTGCCCGGCGCCGATGCATCGGGCGACGAGGCCGGTCCGGCCTGGCAGCGCCGCAGCCTGATCACCCGATTGTGCCCACCGAGTGCGGGCCCCGTTGTGCTGTCGGCCGCGGTCGGCCCCGACCAAACGATGGCCCAGGAGGATCTGCTGAAGCTGCCTCGTCTGACTCTCCCCGACGATGCCGCACCCTGCCCCGATCTCTACATGGCACCGCTGCAGGCGCTGTTCGACGGGCGACCGATCGCTCGCACGCTCGCCTCCGTGTCTCAGTCCGGGTTTGGCTCACCCTCGCCCATGGTCGCACCGATCAGCGAGGTCGTTGATCTGATGGGAGGTATGGTGCGCCTGTCGGTGCCGGAAAACGGCCGGATCCGCCATGAGGAACTCTTGCTGAGCGACACACCGCGCGGCGTACCCTATGCCTCTGTGAGGACACGCGTGACGGGTGCCACCGAGGAACAGGTCCGTAATCTTCTGCGCGACTTGTTCGACGGTCCGCTCGAGGTGCGCGAAGAGGTGTTCGGCGGTCAAAGGGTGTGGATCGCCGAGGGGCGGTCCCGCCACCTTCCCGGCAGCAACGTGCGCACCGTCGAGGGCGACGGATGGCGGCGGATGGCCCTGGTCACCCAGGTTTGCCCCGCGCGCTTCGGCCCGTTGGCCGCCATCGCGAGCACGCACGAGGACCGCATCGCCCAGGGTCTGACGCTGGATGCACTGCTGGGCCTGGCCGAAATCCGGATGCGCGGCGATTCCGTGCCCTGCCCGGACGAGACCATGCGGCCCCTTTCGTCGCTCACCGCGCAAGGCGCTGCGAATTGAGGCCCGCCGGCCCAACGGCGTGAGCCGGCGACTCACCGCACCGGGCCCACTCGAACACCGCCTGCGCGGTCGCCACGGCGGCGGTAAAGTCATGGTCGTCCAGCGCAGGGGTCAGCACCTGGTGGCCATGGCGCGCCAGATAACTTGGTTTCACGCCCCCGGGCAGCGACTGCCAGCCATGGAGGAAAAGGATCTTCATCGGCCTCGCTGCTCCTTGTCGGGATCGGGCTCGGCGAGAGCCTGCGCACCGCCCGGCCGGGATGCCGCCAGGAACCGGAACAGCGCGCGGCTGGCGCGCGGCGGCCTGCCCTCGGCCGCTCCCCGGCGGGCGTTGCGGATCAGTTGACGCAGGTGCTGGGCGTCCGCGGCCGGATGGCTTTCCAGCCACTCGGTCAGCGCGGCGTCGTCGGCCAACAGGCGCTCGCGCCAGCGTTCCAGCGCATGGAAATCGGCGCGCGCCCGTTCCGATTCGCCGCGCAGGGCGGCCAGCTGCGCGTCGATCGGCGCGGGGTCGACCCCGCGCATCAGCCGGCCGATGTACTGCAGTTGCCGGCGCAGTGCACCCCGGCTGGTGATGTGCTGGGCGTCCAGCACCGCGGCGCGCAGGCTCTCGGGGAGGTCTATCCGGCGCAGGCGCTCGGGCGAAAGCTTTACCAGTTCAGCGCCGAGCTTCTGCAGCCCAAGGCTCTCGCGCTTCAGTTGAGTCTTGCTGCGCCGGGCGTCGGGGTCGCTGTTTTCCATGGAATCCACCGGGTGGGTTGGGTTCGTCTGATGACCGACATTGTCCGACCCATTGTAGAAAGGCCGCGTCCACGACGGCGCGTCGATTGAAATCGAACGGGCATCTACCCGCCCGAGTTGCCCGGAGGGATGTCATCCCTGTCACGGACGCGGCGGTCGCAAACGATCAAGCCGCGGCCCGATGCCGAGGCTGGCATTGTCGAGTCTACGGGCGAACGGGGCAATTGCGACTGCGGCGGCCGTCTGCGGCTGCAGGCAACGACATGGTCGCGTCCCCCGCCACCCCGTGGCCGGCTGTGCGGGATCGACCCGGGATGCACACGCATTGGCGCCCGGAACGGTGCCGAAACGATCATTGCGGTCGAGTCTGCCCGGCAAGAAATCACTGAGCGGCTCCCACAGGGACGCGATCGGTTCCGCAGTATGCCAATCGTGAGCCGGTCACCGAAGGCGCACAGCATGCCAACACCCTGCGATGGAGCATTGGAACCGCGTACCGGCGCATTTCAAGGGATCCGCAGCTTTGGCGTTCGCCGGCAGGGGCCGCGCACAGGATCACTTTCTGAGCCACCGCCCGGGCTATAACGGTAGCGAACCACGTCCCAGGAGGTTGCCATGCATTTGATTCGTCGTCCGCCCCAGGCCCTGCGCACCCCGCTGCTCTGCGGATACACCCGCCGGCGCCGACGGCCCGAAGCACCGCCCGCGCGCTATCTGCAACGTTTGCCGCTGGCCGGGTTCGACCACCACGCCGCCGGTCGCCTGTGGCCATACCTGCGCAAGGGGCAGGCATTGCTGCTGAGCCGGGAGCTGAGCAATCCGGTGGATCCGCGCGCGGTTCGGATCACCTGGCTGGGGGAGCAGTTGGGCTACCTTCCGCGGGTCAACAATGCGCTGGCCGCGGGGTTACTGGACCGCGGTGCCCGGGTGATCGCACGCATCCACACCCTGCGCGAAAGCCGGGATCCGTGGGCGCGCATCGACCTGGACGTGTACCTGGAGCACTGGCGATGAAACGGGTACGCAAGGGTGGCCGGCAGCGGGGGCTATTTCCCCAGAGATCGGCCCACTAGGCGCGGACGACGGTCAGTCGACACGTGTGTTGATGCGGTCGACGGCGCTCAGCGCCGCGTGCGCGGCGACCTCGATGTCCGCCTCCCGCCCGGCGAGCGTCAGCCGGCCGAAGGCACCGACCGCATGGGCCTCGCATAGCGTGATGTTCGCGGCCTTTTCGGCCTCGTTCGCCGCATAGATGATATAGCCGGCTGGTTCGGTCTCGAGGATGAAGATGCTCTGACCGGGCAGGATCATCGACCCCTTGCGGTTCTGGCGGTTGATCAGCACCGCGTGGTCGGGGCTGATGCCGCGGATGATCTCGTGCCAGGCGACCCGGCACTGCTGGCGTGCCCGCGCGGTGGTGCCCATGCGATCGAACACAACCTGCGAGGACTCGAGCACGTTGCTCTGGTCGCGGTGGTGGATGACCATCGACCCGAACGCGCGTTCGACGACCATCTGGCCCAGGTGCACCTGCGCCGCCTTCAGCGCGACGTCGGTCAGGCGGTGGATCGCCATGCCCGGCTCCACTTCCAGCCAGGCACACGAATCTCCCGGCTTCGGCAGGAAACCCTGCGAAACCGTGCCCATGTACGACGCGAGCTGCGGCTGCAGCGAGTTGATGTACACGAAGGTACGCAGCGCGATGACCGCCGAATCGCGGTCATGCGGGCGCGTACGCTGTGAACTCGTCTCGTGCAACATGGGGGCTGGAATCGGTGTCTCGTCGGTTCGGACGCGGAACATCCGCGGGTGCGATGGCGATGCCGTCCGGGGTGTGCCTGCCCACAGCCGGCTTCGTGCTCCGTCGATGCATCGGCGGGGGCGCTGTGCCCGCGTCAACCCGAATTCAGGCAGCCGCGGAAGGCACGATGGACCGTGGCCCGCATCGACGATGCGCGCGGAGTGTAGCACGACTTGCAGGGTTTCTTCCCGCGGCGTTGCGCGCGGTCACCGGGCCTCGATCGTTGCGGCCGGCCCCTGCGCAACCGGCAGGTGCGGGAGCCTGGTGTACTGATCCTCGGACCGCAGCCGGTCGATCACCTCGCGCACTTCGTCGGTATCCCACTCGATCGCGGTGTTGACCGAGTAGCGGATGCGCCCGTCGCGGTCGAGGAGGAAGGAGCTGGGGAACGCAAACACGCCCCAGTCGCGGGAGACGGCGCCGTTCTCGTCCATCAGCACCGGGAAGTCGACGTCGACCTCGCGCATGAACTCGAGGAT
Organism: Thioalkalivibrio nitratireducens DSM 14787; assembly: GCF_000321415.2. Taxonomy (NCBI): domain Bacteria; kingdom Pseudomonadati; phylum Pseudomonadota; class Gammaproteobacteria; order Chromatiales; family Ectothiorhodospiraceae; genus Thioalkalivibrio; species Thioalkalivibrio nitratireducens. Next base: position 2,540,791 of record NC_019902.2, read on the forward strand.
ATGCTCCGGTTCCTCGCGGAAGTTGATCGAGACGATCGCGAACTCGTCCTCATCGTAGGCCCCCGCCAGCCGGTTCATCGACGGAATCTCGTGCACGCACGGCGGGCACCAGGTCGCCCAGAAGTTCACCAGCGTGACGCGCCCGAGACTTTCGTCGAGTGCATGACGGGTGCCGCGGGCGTCGACCAGATCGTAATCGGGTGCCGGGCGAGGCTGCCGCTCGATCAGACCGTAGGCGGGCGCGATCGGCTGCTCGGCCGCTTCGTCCAACGCCAGCACTGCATCCGGGCGCGGTGTCCGGGCAAGCAGCTGCGTCGCCATCAACAGCTGGTTCGGGGTGTCCGCGATCGCGGAGCGGACTTCCGGCGGCATGATGCCGGCGGAGGATTCCAGGGCCCGATTCACGGGCTCCTCGGAATACAGCAGGTAGTAGTCGCGCACCTGGTCGACCAGCCAGCCATAGGCAGGGCTGCCCGCGTCGTGCAGCGCGTCGAGCACCTCAGTCAGGCGATCGCGGTTGGCGCCGAGTGCGGGCTGGAGGATCGCCAGCGGCATGTTGGTGGCGTCCACGATGCCGAGCAACTCGGGCTGTTCGCCCGCCACCGGCGTTCCCCGGTAGAGGTTCGGGAAGAACAGGATGCCGCCGGCAACGCCGGCGGCATCACCACCCTGCTTACGCCACTCGTGCAGGCCGCGCAGCAGCGGCACCGCCATGCGGTCACAGGTCACCAGCACGATCGGGCCGCGCCCGGAGTCCACCGCAGCGTCGAGCAGCGCGGCCACCGGCCCGCCATCCAGACTGCGGATGGCCTCGCTGCTGCGCTGCAACAGCAGCGAATCGAGCAGGTCGGTGCGCCAGACCGTCGCGCCACGGCTCGCCAGGGTTTCGATCAGCGCGTTGGGGGTCACCAGTTCGCCGTACTGATTCACCAGCCAGAGGAACAGCGGGCCGTCGTTCTCGCCGCCGAACTCGTACACCTCGAGCAGGTCGCCGCTGTCGAGATCGACGGCGAAATCGGCCTGGGTGCCTGTCGCCAGCAGCAGCAACAGGCAAACGCTCACGATGCGGTTGCGAAGGATCGGCATGGCGCGCACTCTCATCGGATGATTCGGAACGGGGTTTGGAGTCTAGACGCAGACGGCCGGCGGCTGCATCCATGAGCGGGTGGCGCGGCGGCACGCGGGGAAACCTGTTTGGCGGGCTGCCTTCCCTAGCGGGGGGTGAGGCGTTCGAGGATCTGTTGCGGCGCAACCCGGTGCGCATCGAGCGCATCGTCAGCAGTGGCCGCCCGGAGCCCACCCTGTACGATCAGGAGCAGGACGAGTGGGTGTGCCTGCTGCAGGGCGAGGCCGAACTGCAGTTGGGCAAAGAGCGTGTGCCTCTGCAGGCCGGGGACTACCTGTTCATCCCGGCGCACACGCCGCACCGCGTGCTGCGTACCTCCGCGGAACCGCCGTGCATCTGGCTTGCGGTGCACATCGATCCCGGCAACTGAATCGGCGCCCCCTGCCCGCTGTATGGGCCCACGCGTGCCTGAACCACACAGCGGCGTGACTTCGCCAACAGGCGGGCACTGACGTACACCCCTGTACCAGCGACAAGCTGCCGCGGCTGGCTGATCTCCCTTGGGTAGCCGGTGAGACAGGTGCCTAGAAGGGACAGGAACGGGGTCGATATCCGGCCAGTCCGTTCGCGATGATACACTCCCACGCTGCCCAGGGAACCCGTTGATCATGCGTATCACCCGAAAGCTGGAGTTCGACGCGGGCCACCGCATCCCGGACCATCGCAGCCAGTGCCGACACCTGCACGGACACCGTTACACGATCATGATCACCCTGCGCGGCGAGATCATCGAAGCTTCGGGGGAACCCGTGAACGGCATGGTCATGGACTTCTCCGACGTCAAGGCCATCGCCAAGACCCACTTGGTCGATCGCTGGGACCACGCATTCCTCGTCTACCGGGGGGACCATAGAGTCGTGGAGTTCCTGGCCAGCATGCCGGACCACAAAACGGTCGTGCTGGACTGCGTGCCGACCGCGGAGAATCTCGCCCAACTGGCATTCCGGATCCTGGATCCGCTGTACCGGGACACTTACGGCAATCAGCTGCGTCTGGACCGCGTTCGTCTTTACGAAACCCCGAACTGTTGGGCGGATGCGGTGCGCGAAGACCTGGAAAACCGGTAACACACTCGGGGGATCGCGGGGAAAGAGGTTGCACCGCGAGCACCGGTGCCCAGGAGATGCCCCTTGGCGCGGCGCGTTGCACGGAACGGCGCAACGCCATCCGCCGCATGGCGTTCGTGCGGCCAGAAGTTCGGGGCCGCGCCGGCTGGCGGATGACGGCCTTCGGCCTTTTCCGCCCTACCGTTCGCCCTGCCGTTCGATCAGTCCCGTAGGGCGGAATAGCGCAGCGTCATCCGCCGTGCGGCGTTCATGCCGCCCAGGAGCCGGGGGGCACCCCAGCGCCGGCTGGCGGTTGACGGCCTTCGGCCTTTTCCGCCCTACCCTTCGATCACGGGAAGGTGCAAGCCAACCTTGACCGTTAGCGCTGGCGCTTGCGCTGGGCGGCCTGCTGGGCCTCGGCAAACAGTGCGGCCATGCCGCCGGTCGGCGCGGCCTCGGGTTTCGGCTTGCCGGGGCGTCGCTGGGCCGCCTTGTTGCGGTCCCCGCGCGGGGCTTTCGCATCCCGGTTCGCCGGGCCGCGGCTGGTGCCGGGTTCGGCGGGCTCCTCCAGGCGCCGGGTCAGCGCGATGCGCTTGCGCGCGAGATCGACCTCGAGCACCTTCACCTTGACGATGTCACCCGGCGCGACGACCTCGTGCGGATCCTTCACGAAACGGTCCGCCAGCGCGGAGATGTGCACGAGACCGTCCTGGTGTACGCCGATGTCGACGAACGCGCCGAAGTTGGTCACGTTGGTGACCGTTCCCTCGAGGACCATGCCGGGTTTCAGGTCCTTCAGGTCTTCCACGCCCTCGCGGAACTCGGCGGCGCGGAATTCGGGCCGCGGATCGCGCCCCGGCTTCTCGAGTTCGCCGAGGATGTCCCTCACCGTCGGCACACCGAAGCGCTCGCAGGTGTAGTCGGCCGGATTCAGCCGGCGCAGGAACGCGGCGTCGCCGATCAGGTCGTCGACCCGGCGCCCGTGCTTCGCAGCGATGCGCTCGACCACCACGTAGGCCTCGGGGTGTACCGCCGAGCCGTCGAGCGGGTTGTCGCCCCGCATGATGCGCAGAAAGCCCGCCGCCTGTTCGAAGGTCTTTTCGCCCAGGCGCGGCACTTCCATCAGCGCTTTGCGACTGCCGAATGCGCCGTGCTGTTCGCGGAACGCGACGATGTTGCTCGCGAGCGTGCCGTTCAGCCCGGCGATGCGCGCGAGCAGCGGTGCCGATGCGGTATTCACGTCGACGCCGACGCCGTTCACGCAGTCCTCGACCACCGCATCGAGGCTGCGCGCGAGCTGCACCTGGCTGACGTCGTGCTGGTACTGGCCGACGCCGATCGAACCCGGGTCGATCTTCACCAGTTCCGCGAGCGGATCCTGCAGCCGCCGCGCGATCGAGACCGCGCCGCGGTAGGACACGTCGAGCTCCGGGAACTCGCGCGCGGCGAGTTCGGACGCCGAATACACCGACGCGCCCGACTCATTGACGACGATCTTCTGCATGCGCAGCGCGGGCAGCTTGCGCAGCAGCTCGCCGGCAAGCTTGTCGGTCTCGCGGCTGGCGGTGCCGTTGCCGATCGCGATCAATTCAACGCCGTGCTGCTGGCACAGCGCACCCAACTCGGCGAGCGACGCATCCCAGCGCTTCTGCGGCGCGTGCGGGAACACCGTGGTATGGGCCAGCAGCTTGCCGGTGTGGTCGACCACGACCGCCTTCACGCCGGTGCGCAGGCCCGGGTCGAGTCCCAGCGTCGCGCGCATGCCCGCCGGCGGCGCCATCAGCAAGGCCTTCAGGTTGCGCGCAAACACGGTGATCGCGTCGGCCTCGGCGAGCTCGCGCAGACGCCCGAGGAGCTCGGTTTCCATGTGCACCGCGAGCTTCACCCGCCAGGTCCAGCGCACCGTTTCCTGCAGCCAGTCGTCCGCCGCGCGGCGCTGGTGTGCCCAGCCGATGCTGTGCGCGACCATCGCCTCGCAGGGGTGTGGCTGGGCGTTCTCGAGTTCCTCGGGAAGCGCCATCGCGACGCGCAGCACGCCCTCCTTGCGACCGCGGAACAATGCCAGTGCCCGGTGCGACGGGGTCTTCGCCAGCGGCTCGGCGTGGTCGAAGTAGTCGCGGAACTTGCTGGCCTCCTCGGCCTTGCCCTCGGCCACCTGCGCGCGGATCAGCGCATGTTCCCAAAGCCAGGTGCGCATCCGGGTCAACAGGTCGGCGTTCTCCGCGAAGCGCTCCATCAGGATCTGCTTCGCGCCGTCGAGCGCGTCCTTGGCGGTCTCGATCTTGTGCTCGGCGTTGAGATACTGCTGCGCGGTGGCCTCGGGATCCAGCGTCGGGTCACCCAAGAGCGCGTCGGCCAGCGGCTCCAGCCCGGCCTCGCGGGCGATCTGCGCCTTGGTGCGCCGCTTCGGCTTGTATGGCAGGTACAGGTCCTCGAGGCGAGTCTTGCTGTCGGCCGCGAGGATGTCGGCTTCGAGTTCCGGGGTCAGCTTGCCCTGCTCCTGGATGCTCTTCAGCACCGCCTCGCGGCGCTCTTCCAGTTCGCGCAGGTAGCGCAGGCGCTCTTCGAGCATGCGTAGTTGAGTATCGTCGAGCCCGCCGGTGACTTCCTTGCGGTAGCGCGCGATGAACGGCACGGTCGCGCCTTCGTCGAGCAAGGCGACGGTGGCGCGCACCTGCTCCTCGCGGCACTGGATCTCGTCGGCGATGATGGCTTCGATGCTGCGGCGCGGCTGCGACATGGGCGGTCGGTCCTTTGGGAGGATGGGCACGGCGTCGGGCATGATAGGCAATGCGGCCGCCCGTGCCCACCCGGGTCAGTCGGCCCAGAGTGCGTTCAGCGGAAACGAAATCGCGTCGAACGGCGGAAGCTGGATGGCATTGTCATTCTCTTGCACCCCGAGCAGCAGCCAAGCGGCCGTCTTGGTTCTCGAAGGCCTCGAGCGTGCGCAGGTCGGGATCGATCAGCCAGGCGTGGCGCACCCCGGCGCCGGCATAGATCGGTAGCTTTTCCACCCGGTCGACGCGGGCGGTCGACGGTGAGAGCACCTCGCAGATCCAGTCCGGTGGCCGTTCGAACCAGGCCGTTTCCGGCAGGGTCGGAAGACGTTCCCGGCGCCAGCCCGCGAGGCCGGGGACCAGCACATGCGGCCCGAGGTGGAGTTCCGGCCCGTCCAGGATCCACCAGCCACCGGGGCCGCCGCGGCCCCTGTCGAACGGCCCACCCACCTCGATGCCCAGCGCGGAACTGGCAACCGCATGGCGCGGTGCCGGACGCGGATGCGTGCCCAGTTGCCCGTGGATGATCTCCGCAACGAGGTTCTCCGGGACCTGGAGCAGATCCTCGTAGGTTGAAGCGCGGGTCGCGGGTGCGTTCATGGCTGCCTCGTGCTTGCTCGAAAACGGCTACGTCAAGGCTACCCCGGGCGCACCAGGGGCACCAACGCGGAACCCGCGATCGGACCTTCGGCCGGCGTGGGGTCGCCAGCCCCCGCGCCTACGCTGCCGAGGACGCGGGGTGGGCAACGAGAAGCGCGCTCGCCCACACGCCTTGGCGGCCGGGACGGTGGACTTGCGGTATCGGCCCATCCCGCTCGGGGAGCGGGCCTTGAATCCCTTCCTCAGTCCTTGAACGTGTACTGCTTCTCCAGATCCTCGTGGATCTCCCAGGTACAGGACATGCCTTTCGGGAAGGTGATCAGGTCACCGCGCTCGAAGGTCTGCGGCCGGCCGCCGTCCGGTGTCACCGTGACCCGCCCCTCCAGCAGGTAGCAGACCTCGGTACGGTCGTAGGTCCACCGGAATGTCGATGCCTCCTTGCTCCAGTAGGGCCAGCCCGGTACGCCGAGGACATCCAGCTTGGCTGGGGACGGATTGCGTTCGAAGAAGATTTCCTGGTCGTTCATGCCCCGCTCCTGTCTGTGGCGATTGCGCGTCATGTTGCCGCGTCCGGGGGGCGAGGACCAAGTCTGCCGCGCCCGGTGGGGAAAATGCGGAAGCCGCCCCTCGGCGCGTCCGTCCCCGCGCCCTCCCTCCGGCCGTGCCGCGGGCGTCGAGAGACCCCGGCGGATCGGAACCCGCGCCATGGACCAGGAGCGACCTGCGCATCATGCGAGGTCATCGGTGCAACAGGCACCGGGACACTGCGAACGCCGAAAGGAGGATGAAGCTGCGCCGCGATCGTCGTGTCCTGGACGTTAAAGTGACCTTTGAGAAGTCGAGTCCAAGAACCAAGAAAAAAATGGTAAAAAGATACTTGGCATAGCCCCGTCCCGAGGCACTTCTTTCCATGTACAGACACCGGTGTTTCGCACTAGCACTCGGGATTCTTCTCGCCCTGGGACCGGCCGGAATCCTCTCGGTCGCCGGGCCTGCGCCTGCCGCAGATCCTGGCCTTGCGGCGAAGACGCAGCTGCCGGGTCTGGCAGAGATTCCCGTGCGTCCCACAGATTCCTCGCCTGCGGCCAGTCTCCCGCCTTCAGTACGGACGGCTTCGTCTGGCGGTACTAACATTCCAGGATCGCAGCTGCACGAACTGCGCCCAGTGGCCATCGCAGGACTGGTGCTGGTACTGCTCGTGGCGGTGATGGTCCTGTACAGCAGCAACCGGCAACTGCGCTCGCAGGGAAACCGTCTTGCCGCCGGCGAATCTCGGCAAAGGGCCGTGTTCGCAGCGCTGGGCGAGGGCGTGTACGGCACCAACGCCGACTTCGAATGCACTTTCGTAAACCCGGCAGCACTGAAGATGCTGGGATTCACCCAGGAGGAGGTGATCGGGCGCGATCCGCACACCCTGTTCCACTACCAGTGCGCCGACGGGCAGCCCTGTGCCCGGGAGGAATCCTCGGTCTTTCAGACGGTCCGGGACGGCCGCACCCGTCATGAAGAGGGCTGGCTCCTGCGCAAGGATGGTACCGGGTTTCCCGCTGACATGATCGTAACCCCGATGGTGGAGGCGGGCCACGTGACCGGCGCGGTGGTCGCATTCAGCGACATCTCCGAACGCAAGGCCGCAGAGGCGCAGCTGCGCCAGCTTTCGCTGGCGGTCGACCAGAGCCCCGAGAGCATCGTGATCACGGACCTCGACGGTCGCATCAAGTACGTGAACCAGGCCTGCGTAAACAAGTCCGGCTACTCGCGCGTCGAACTGCTCGGAGCCAACCCGCGCGTGTTTCAGTCGGGCCGCACCCCGCCCGAGACCTATCGAAAGATGTGGGACACCGTCACCAGCGGGCAGATCTGGCGCGGGGAACTGATCAACCGAAACAAGCACGGGCACGAGTACACCGAACTCGCCACGCTTGCCCCGGTGCGCGACCACAACGGCCGTATCAGCCACTTTCTGGCACTGAAGCAGGACATCTCGGAACTCAAGCACGCCGAGGCGGAGGTACACCGGCTCGCGAACTACGACCGGCTGACCGAACTCCCGAATCGCAGTCTGCTGATGGACCGGCTGGCCCAGACGCTGGCCAGCAGTTCCCGCCATCCGCAGCGATCGGCGTTGATCCTGTGCAACATCGATCGTTTCAAGATTCTGAACGAGGCCCGCGGACAGGCCTCCGGCGACCTGCTGCTGAAGGCCGTCGCACGGCGTCTCGACACCCTGGTCCGAGAGAGCGACACGGTGGCCCGGCTCGGTGCCGACGAATTCGCGATTCTGCTGCAGAACCTGGATCCGGAGCAGGGCAGCGCCAGCCGCAGCGCGTTCTCGGTAGCGGAGAAGATACATCTCGCCCTGCGCCATCCGTTCACGCTGGACCAGGACGTAGTCAATATCACTGCCAGCATCGGCATCACTCTATGGCCCGAGGATGCTGTCCCGCGCATCGGGTCCAACGCATCGGCGCGCGACACGCCGCAGGAAATCCTGCGCCGTGCCGATACCGCCCTGCACAAAGCCAAGCGTGCGGGCGGAAACCAGAGCGCATTCTTCGAAGCCGGCATGGGGGAAGTGGCGCAGCTGCGTTTCCACCTGGAACGGGAACTGCGCGAGGGAATCCCTGCCGGGCAGCTTCGCCTGTTCCTTCAGCCGCAGGTCGATGCCGAAGGGCAGATCGTGGGCTTCGAGGCGTTGGTCCGGTGGCAACACCCCGGGCGCGGCCTGCTGCTACCGAATGCATTCATACCGGTGGCGGAGGAATCCGACCTGATCGTCGAGATCGGCGTCTGGGTGCTCACCGAGACATGCGAGCTGATCGCCCGCGAGAAGGCCCGGGGCCGCCCTCTCCGCATCGCCGTGAATATCAGCCCCAGGCATTTCAAAGAAGCGCATTTCGTACCCTGGGTGCGTGATCTGATCGCGGCGACAGGGATCGACGGTCATTCACTGACGATGGAAGTGACCGAGGGCCTGATGATCGACAACTTCGACGACGTGATTGCCCGAATGTCGGCGCTCCAGGAGCTCGGCATCCATTTCTCGGTGGACGATTTCGGCACCGGCTACTCGTCGCTGTCCTACCTCAAGCGGCTGCCAATCCATGAACTGAAGATCGACAAGGGCTTCATCCAGGATGCCCCCACCGACCCAGAAGACGCCGCACTGGTGGAAACGATACTGAACGTGGCGAAGGATCTGGGGCTCACGGTGGTGGCCGAAGGCGTGGAAACCGCCGAACAGGCCGCGTTCCTGAATTCCCGGGCGAGGGCTGTCCACCAGGGACATTTCTATGGAAGGCCGGAGCCCGCGGAAGCCTGGCTCGAACGCACAGCGACGCTGTCTTCCATGCGCGTGACCGCCGACTGACGGTCGTCACAACGCGCACCCGTGTGAAGGCCGTGAAGCCCCGACACCGGGCGGTGAAACACCACCAGCGTTGATGCCTTCTGTATCAGCCGATACCCACTCCAGAAAGCGGCCTTTTGGCACCGAGGGTTGCGATGCGACCCATACTCCGGGCACAGGGGGCCGAAGGACGTCATCCGCCGTTCCCACGCCGGGCCTGCCTCAGGCACCGGGGCAGTGCAAACGCGGAACGACGGATGACGCGGCGTGCCTCGCGCTGACGGGTGAATCCGCGTTTACCCAGGGCTAGAACTCGTATCTTGCCCCAATCTCGAAACTGCGCTCGGGTCCGGCATAGATGCCCTGACGCAACCCGGCGATGTAACGCTCGTCCGTGAGATTCTTGACCGCACCGAATACGGCGAAACGGGGATTGAAGTCATAGCTCGCCGTCAGATCCACGGTGTAGTGGCTGGGCACCAGACCCGAAAAACCGTGGTTCTCCGGATCAATCTCCCGCCGGTTATCGCCCGTACCAAAGACCGAGCCGGTGTAGTTGTACATCAAGGCCGTCTTCAGCGGACCTTGCTCATACGACAGTGCGACATTGGCAACCCACTCCGGCGAGTACGGCAGGCGATTCCCCGCAGCGATACCTCCCACGCGATCCTCACGAAATTCAGCAGTGGGAACCCAGGTGACATTGCCATCCAGACGGAACCCTGCTGGAAGGTCATACCCCATAGCAGCTTCCAACCCCTGAATCAGCGCACTTCCCTCGTTGGGATTGCGAATTCCCGAGATACCGGGATCGACCTGGTTGGAGAAGTCCATCTGGAACGCCGCCGCTTCGTAGTTCCACGGCCCGGTGGCACCCCGCATGCCCAACTCGAGATTCACGGACGTTTCAGCATCGGTAGGCGCGTCATCGGCTCCGATTACACTGCCGACCACGGGCGGCTGAAAGGCGCGGTATACGCTCCCATAGAACTGCAAGGCCGGGTTCAGCTGATAGGTGGCCCCAAGACCCGGCAAGAATTCGGTATTGGAGAACGTATCCGCAGGACCGCCCGTCTGCCGATCCTTCCGCTTCTGCTCGTAGGTCTCTACGCGCAAACCCGCCGTCACCGACAGCTGATCGGTGACGTCGAAACGGTTCTCCGCAAAGCCTGCCCAGCTCTTGGCCGAGTCAAGGCGGTCTCGGCGCAGTCCCTGGCCGTCCACGGCAATCGGGCTGCGGGGTGCGGCCCGGGTGGCTCGGGGCCTCGTGTCATGCATCTCCTCTTCCATATAGCGCAGGCCGAATTCCGCCGTGTTGTTGATCCCGAATGCCGAGTGGTTCAGGAACAAACGAGAGTCCACCCCGATCCGTTCGAAGTCCCGGTTCCGCCCCTCCAGGATGTCGGTAAAGTTCCATACGGTATGGCCATCCGCATTGGTGGTGGTACCGTCCACATTGAACCGCCAGTAGTCACGACTCGTCTCCATCCAGTACGCCACCGTCTTCAGGCGCATATCGGGATTGATATCCCACTCGTGGTTGACGTCGAAGGCCGTGCGCTCGGTCTCGAAGCGGTCATCCGGCGCGGGGTTGAAAGTCGCGCCTGCGTCGAACGCGTCCTGGAAATAGCCGCGATACGAAATGGCGGCGTCGTTTTCGTAGTAGGAGAATTTCGCGCCGAGAAACTGGTTGTCGCCGATGGCGCTGCCAACCTTGATCATGACATCCGTCATGTCCCATTCCTTGTCCATCCAGCCATCGCTGCTGGCATCGGTCACGACGAGACCAAACAGCGCGTCGCCGGAAGGCGAACTCCCCCCCGCCTCGACGGTCACCTCGCGCGTGTTCCACGAGCCCACCGTGCCGGTGACGGCGAGGCCATCGTCCGGGGTCCTGGTCTGGTAGTTGATCACACCGCCACTGCTGGCCGGGCCGTAGCGGAGCGAAGCGGCGCCTCTGAGGATCTCGACACCGTCCATGCGCTGAACACGCGGATTGTAGTAACGCTGGTTGCCGACGAAGATGCCCGGCTGCACCGGCACACCATCCTCCAGCACCGTCGTCTTGTACTGATCGGCGGGGATACCGCGCACTCCGTAGTTGGTGACGATCGCGCTGTCGTCCTCGCGCTTGATGTACATGCCGGGCACTCGGCGCAACACGTCCTCGGTGGAACGCGGGCGGGTCTCCTTGATCTCGTCTTCGGTTACGATCGTCACCGCCCCGGGTGTTGCGGATACGTCGGTAAGGCCCGGCGCCACCACGTCGATCCGTGGCAGCACGACCGAAGCCCTTTCTTCGGAAGCGGCATCGGACTCTTCAGCCTTCACAGTCCCGGTGCCAGCCATTCCGGAAATCGCCACGGCAACGGCCAGTGCGAGCTTCCCGGTACGAACCGGCATCTGGGCAACACCCGAGCGCCGCCCCAATATCGTCTTGCGAGCCATTTCTTTCTCCCTTCAATGTGCACGACAACGCACCTCCACGACCGGTGAGATGCCGCAGTTCAAATGACAACTAAAAAATGGCTGGCTGAGGGAACAGGTCCCCTGGCTGGCGGGTGCCGTGGCGATAACCCCGGGCAATGTAACGCTGGTTCTTTTTGGTCAGGATCAGCTTCTACTGGAGGTCACCCGAAGGGTGTAGCATACGGTATCGCGAATGCGAACGATTTTCAACCCCGTTCGCAGATTGTTTGGGGTCGGTAGAGTGAGCGGGCCTGATAACGAACTACCTGATTATCACGAAACTCCGCAGCGAGTGCGACGCCGTGCGGCATCGGTCGTCATTGCGAGCGTAGCGCGGCACTAATGCGCATAGCGCATTGAACAGCCACAGGCTGGCCCGAAGGGCGAGCGCAGCGAGTAATCCAGGCGGCGCGGGGAGGACTAACGCCGTTTGGATCGCCACGTCCCGCCACGCTGCGCTCGCGGCTAAAGGCTTCGCTCCTCGCGATGATGCTGGTTTCGAAGATGGCCCAGTCCAGCTTGCGGAGCTTCCGTGATAATCAGGCATCAATTTACCCCCTCCGGCCCTCGCCGATGTGATGCCGTTGACCAGGATGCGGCCGACGCGGGGAACCGGGTTCGCGTAGCCCGTCCGAGTCGGGTTCGACGGACTACTTGGTCAGGATCAATTTGTTCCGGTTGGTCTGCCGCAGCACATACCACTCGCCCTCGTGCTCGATACGGAGCTGCCGCGCCGAGCCTAGCAATACGTCGCTGCGCGTGGTGGGAATCGGCCGGCCCGAACCTCCAGCGTGCAGCGTCTGGTCGTTGCCGGTTCGGCGTATCCGGCCATTGTTCTCAGAGTCCGTTGCCATCACTGCGCCTCCGGCTGCGAGACGAAGCCGAGGCGTGCGACGCCGGCCCGGCGGGCGTCGGCCATGATCCGGGCGAGCGCCTCGTAACGGGTGTCGCGGTCGGCGCGCAGATAGACCGCCAAGTCCGGATTGGCCGCTACCGCCTCCTGCAGGCGCCCAACCAGTACCGTCTGGTCGATCGGGGCGTTGTCCCAGTACAACTGTCCCGCGGCATCCAGCGCGAGCGTGACGCTGTCGATGGTCTGTTCGCTGGGCGCACTGCTGGCGCGCGGCAGTTCGAGTTGCACCGAATGCGTAATCACCGGCGCGGTGACGATGAAGATCACCAGCAGCACCAGCATCACGTCGACCAGCGGGATCACGTTCATCTCCGACATCGGCTCATTGGTGTCGCCCAGGCGTCCGAAAGACATGGCTCAGGCCCCCTCGGCCGATGGCCGCGTGTCGCTGGCGGGGAGCGGCTGCTCGATCCGCCGCCCGTGTAACCCTGGTGCGTAATCGGAGTGCATCAGAAACGCGTGCAGGTCGTGGGCAAACGCCTCGAAGTCCTGCTGCATCAGCCGGTTGAACCGGTTGAAGATATTGAAGAACGCGACCGCGGGGATCGCCGCGGCAAGGCCCGCCGCGGTCGCGACCAACGCCTCGCCCAGCGGACCCGCAACCAGATCCATCGACACGCTCTCCATGATCGAAAGTTCGATCAGCGCGTTGTGAATGCCCCATACTGTTCCGAACAGACCGATGAACGGTGCCAGACTGCCCACCGAGGCCAGCAGCGTCTGCCCGGCCTGCAGACGCAACTGCTGCCGATCCATCGACTGCCGGATCATGCGGATCATGTGATCGTCCAGGCGCTGTTCGCCCTTCGGACTGGTGTCGTGGCGACCCGGATAGGTTTCCACCGCGTGCCAGCCGTCGCGCGCCATTTCGGCGAGCGGACCGCGGTTGTCGAAAACCGCATCACGGAGGGCGCGAGTGCTCCCCGCATTCCAGAATGCCTGCAGAAAGCGCCGGTTCGCCCGACGTGTCTCGATCAGGCTCAGACCCTTGGTTGCAGCGATCGCCCAGGTCGCGATCGACAGCACGAGCAGGGTCAGGAAGACGCCGATCAGTACGACATCGCCGTGCTGAAAGACATAGAAAATGTCGAGTTCGGTCATAAGATCGGCCCCTCGGGGCGTTGTCGTGTTCAGTCGTTCACCGCAGACGGAATTCCATCGGCACGATCACCGATCCGGCCACCGGGCGCGTGCCCCGCCTCGCCGGCTCGAACCGCCAGCCTTCGACCGCGGCCAGTGCCGCGTTGTCCAGCCGTTCGTGTCCGCTGCTTTTCTCCACCCGCCAGGAAACCGGCCGCCCGTCGGCTCCGACCGCAACCCACAGCAACACCGTCCCTTCCTCGCGCCGGCGCTGCGAGAGGCGCGGGTACTCCGGCGGCGGATTGTTCAGGTAGGCCGCGCCGAAACCCGGCTCCTCAAAGGGTTCGTCGGCCTCACCCAGTCTCTCCACGGGCACCGGCTCTTCGGCCACGTTGGGCCCTGCGACCGCAGTCTCTTCGGGCGTGGCGACTTGCTGCCTCTGCGTACGCGGTTCGGATCGCGGCATTGACTCGGGCTTGGACTCGGGCTCGGGTTCCGGCTCAGGCTCGGGTTCCGGCTCAGGCTCGGGTTCCGGCTCAGGCTTGGGTTCCGGCTCAGGCTCGGGTTCCGGCTCGGGTTCCGGCTCGGGTTCCGGCTCGGGTTCCGGCTCGGGTTCCGCGGCTCGGGCTCCGGCTCCGGCTCCGGCTCCGGCTCCGGCTTCGGCTCGGGTTCCGGCTCGGGTTCCGGCTCGGGTTCCGGCTCGGGTTCCGGCTCGGGCTCCGGCTCCGGCTCGGGTTCCGGCTCGGGTTCCGGCTCGGAACCGAGTTGTGCGTTATCGATTTCGTCAGTGGTCGGCAGATCCTCGGGAGGAGCCGGGGGAAGCGTCAGGTCCCCCAGCTCGATCCAGCTTGCCTGCATGCCCCCGCGTCCGAGATCGAGGGTCGCCTGGCTCGCCTGCCAAACGACCAGACCGCCCACCGCGGCCCCGTGCAACGCGAGGCTCGCAAGAATCCCGAGCGCTAGCCGCGAACGGCGCGGCGCGTGGGATGCGGGAAGGTCGGTAATCGGCATAACGGATTGGGGTGGGCATGGCCAGCGGCGCTCAGCCAGCGCTGCCCATCTGACTTTGTTCGTAGTTCTGGAGACCAACCCGCTCGATCAGGGCCAGGTTGGTCTCCAGCCAGTCGACATGCTCCTCCTCGCTGTTGAGGATGCTCTGGAGCAGGTCTCGGGTCACGTAGTCCTGCACCTTTTCACAGTGGGCGATCGCCTCCCGAAGCAGAGGAATCGCTTCCTGCTCCATGGCCAGGTCGCATTCCAGGATCTCCTTCGTGTTCTCGCCGATCCGCAGTGTCCCGAGATCCTGCAGGTTGGGCAGGCCTTCCAGAAACAGGATCCGGTTGATCAGCGAATCGGCATGCTTCATCTCGTCGATCGACTCGCCGTACTCGTACTCGTCGAGTTTCTTCAGGCCCCAGTCGCGGAACATCCGCGCATGCAGGAAATACTGGTTAATGGCCGTCAGTTCGTTCTTCAGCGCCAGGTTCAAGTAGCGCAGAACATCGGAATCACCCTTCATTTGGTCGTCCTCCTCGGGAATTGTCGTGTCTGTGTGTCCGGGCTTCTACTCGCAATGAACGCCAGCCTGTCGAAGCCGGGCAGAGAGGCCTCAGGCCTTTAGTTGCTGCCCCGTCTCGCAGCAGGACCGGCCGCGGCTGCGCAGCAGGCCCAGCGCCCGTTCTCCGCATTTGCCGCATTCGGAGCATACGCCAAGACGTTCGCGAAGATCGCGCATCCGCAGCCCCGATTCCAGATCCGCCAGGGACAGGATTTCCTGCTCGCGAACGGCCTTGCAGACACATACGTACATCGGGCACAACCCCATCCGGTGAACGATGGCCACCAATCATATTGGTAACGCGAATCGTTTGCAACACCGTTCCCTGCACCCAAATGCGTAGCCGCCCTTCAACTGATTCGCCATGTACCTATATACTCATGCAGAGCGCTGCATTCGCACCTACACTCAGGCTGCTGGAACCCGCCAACCCCAGGAAGCGTCATGGAATTCGATCCCCTACTCCTCTCCCGTATCCAGTTCGCGTTCGTCGTGTCTTTCCACGCGATCTTTCCGGTCTTCACCATCGGGCTCGCCACCTACATCGCGCTACTCGAGGCGATCGCCTACCGTACCGGCGATGATCACTGGGCCCGCCTGTCGCAGTTCTGGATCAAGGTATTCGCGGTGGTCTTCGGCATGGGTGTCGTGTCCGGGCTGGTGATGGCATTCCAGTTCGGCACGAACTGGAGCGAGTTCTCCTACCGCACAGCCAATTTCCTCGGACCGGTGCTGGCCTATGAGGTCGTAACCGCGTTCTTCCTCGAAGCGGCGTTCCTCGGTGTGCTGCTGTTCGGCCGCAAGAAGGTACCGCCCGGCGTGCATCTGTTCGCCGCGGTGATGGTCGCGCTCGGCACTTTCATCTCGTCGTTCTGGATCCTGTCCGCGAACTCGTGGATGCAAACGCCCGCAGGCTTCGAGTTTCGTGATGGCATCGTGCACGTGACGAGCTGGCTGGAGGCGATCTTCAATCCGTCGTTCGGCTACCGCTTTGTGCACATGGCCATCGCCTCACTGCTGACCGGCGGCTTCGTGGTCGCGGGCATCTCCGCCTGGTACCTGCTGCGCGGACACGCGGTCACCGCCAGCAAGCGGGCACTGAAGATGACGCTGGTGATGCTCGCGATCGCCGCTCCGGCCCAGCTCGTGATCGGCGACTTCCACGGCCTGAACACGCTGGAGCACCAGCCCGCGAAGGTCGCGGCGATGGAGGGTGCCTGGGAGACCCAGGAGGGACTACCGCTGCTACTGTTCGCGATCCCCGACGCCGCCAACGAGACCAACCGTTTCGAGATCGGAATCCCGAAACTGGCGAGCCTGATCCTGACCCACGAGTGGGACGGCGAAGTCCAGGGGTTGAAGGAATGGTCCGCGGAAGAACGTCCGCCGGTCGGCATCGTATTCTGGACCTTCCGGATCATGGTTGCGATCGGCCTATTGATGATTGTGGCTGCACTATGGGGCGCGTGGCTGCTATACCGGCGCCGCCTGCTCGACAGCCGCGGCTACCTGCGCCTGCTGACCTGGATGATTCCGCTGCCATTCGTGGCGGTGCTGGCCGGCTGGTTCGTGACCGAGGTTGGACGCCAGCCGTATGTGCTCTACGGCGTGATCACGGTGCAGGATGGCCTGACGCCGGCGCTGACCGGTGGCATGGCCCTGTTCACGCTGATCGGCTACATCCTCGTCTACGCGGTGGTTTTCACCGCGGGGATCTACTATCTGACCCGAATCGTGCGCAAGGGCATGCCGGAAACCGACGAAGAGCAACAGGACCCGCAGGGACACCCGAAGCGGCCGCTGTCGGCGGCGGACACTCCGCTCGATTCATCGGCCGGGCTTTGACAGGGAGAATGCGGCATGTTTGATTTCACCTATCTCTGGGTACTGATCATCGGCTTCGGCGTGCTGATGTATGTGCTGACCGACGGGTTCGACCTCGGTGTCGGCATCCTCTTTCCGTTCGCACGCAGCGAGCAGGACCGGGACATCCTGATGAACTCGGTCGCCCCGGTCTGGGACGGCAACGAGACCTGGCTGGTGCTGGGCGGGGCGGGCCTGCTGGCGGCATTCCCGCTGGTCTACACGGTATTCCTGCCGGCGCTGTACATCGGCGTGTTCCTGATGCTCGCGGGGCTGATCTTCCGCGGCGTCGCGTTCGAGTTCCGCTTCAAGTCCGCGCCCGGCCGGCGAGCCTTCTGGAACTGGGCGTTCTTCGGTGGCTCGCTGGTCGCGACCTTCGCCCAGGGCGCGGTCGTAGGCACGTTCATCCAGGGCTTCGAGACCGAGAATTTCCGCTATGTGGGCGGGCCGCTCGACTGGTTGACCCCGTTCACCGTGATGACCGGCCTCGGCATGGTCGTCGGCTACGGACTGCTCGGCGCGACCTGGCTGCTGCTGAAGACCGACGGCGAGACGCAGCAGTGGGCACGGCGCTGGGCCTACCGGCTGCTGGCGGCGATGATGGTGTTCTTCGTGATCGTCAGCCTGTGGACGCCGCTGGCCGACGAATACGTGCGCGGCCGCTGGTTCCACAACCTGACCTGGCTGTGGCTGCTGCCGCTGGCCACGGTACTGGTCGCCGCTGGCCTTTGGCGTTCGCTGAGCTGCTGCTACGAAGCCACGCCGTTTATCGCCACGATCGGCCTGTTCGCGTTGTTCTACGCCGGCCTGCTGTTCAGCAAGTGGCCGTACGTGGTCCCGCCGAACTACACGTTCCACGACGCCGCCTCGGCGCCGGAGAGCCAGCTGTTCCTGCTGATCGGGCTACTGTTCGTGATTCCCTTCGTGCTGATGTACTCGGCCTGGACCTACTATGTATTCCGGGGCAAGGTCCGCGCCGACGCGGGGTATCACTAGCTCTCATGGCCAGCGGCCACCCTGCAACATGAAAAGGTGAGCCACGGAAAGCACGGACAGACACGGAAATAAGGATTTGATTTGTTTCATCTTCCGTGATTTCCGTGTTCTTCCGTGGCTATCATTTCACGTTGACTTCCATGCCCCGTGAGACCACCCCCGGTGATGAAAGATGCGTAGGGCGGAAAAGGCCGAAGGCCGTCATCCGCCATCCGGCGCCCGGGATGCCGCGGGCGCCTGGGCACTGCGAACGCCGTGTGGCGGATGACGCTGCGCTATTCCGCCCTACGGGACTCGTCCCCACCTCGGGTTCTTTCACGTTACGCTTGCGGCTAGAGGCCTCACGCCCCACGATCACCCATCCATCAGCGCTTCCCTAACGCAGCGCCCTCCCCCCTCACCCCCGTCCCGCTTGCGGGGGAGGGTTTGGGAGGGGACCGGCGCACAACCCACATCCGAAACCCGCGCGTGACCGCCCGGCTCCAATGCCGACCGAACCCCCTGCTTCCCCCACACCGCCGACACCCCGCGACTTCCTGCGGGGCCTGCTCCGCGCGCACCGGCGCTGGCTGCACCTGTCCTGGCTTGCCGGCCTCGGCGCGGCGGCCGCCACCGTCGCGTTTGCCGGCAGCATCGCGTGGCTGGTCCACCAGAGCCTGTTCGCCCCGGGCCAAACCGGCCCCTGGCCGTGGCTTGGGCTGGCACTGGCGGCGGCGGTCCTGCGCTATGGGCTGCAGACGCTGCGCGACTGGAGCGGACAGCGTCTCGCCTTCGCGGTCCGCGGCGAGCTGCGTGCCCGCCTCGCCGGCACCGCCACCCGCATCGGCCCGGTGCATCTCGGCCAGCGCGGGCATTCCGGCGCCTGGGCCAGCCGCTACCAGGAACAGGTCGACGCCCTTGGCGGGTATTTCGCGCGCTACCTGCCGGCACTGGGGCTGGCTTTCGCAGTGCCGCTGTTGCTGCTGGCCACCGCCTTTGCGCTGGACTGGGTCGCCGGGCTGCTGCTGCTCCTGTCCGCACCGCTGATCCCGGTGTTCATGGCCCTGATCGGCATGGGCAGTCAGCAAATCCACGAAGAGCAACAGGAGCGTCAGAACCGGCTCGCCGGGCACTTCCTGGACCGCATCCGTAACCTCGACCTGTTGCGCCGCAGCCTCGCGCTGGACGCCGCCCGGGCCGAAGTGGCCACCGCCGCGCATGGCTACCGGCGCCTGAGCATGCGGGTGCTGCGAGTGGCCTTTCTCTCCTCCGCGGTAATGGAGTTCTTCAGCGCGGTCGCAATCGGCCTGGTCGCGATTTATGTAGGGTTCGCGCTGCTCGGGTTCCTGGAGTTCGGGCCGGCCGGCGAACTCGCGCTGTTCCCGGGCCTGTTCGTGCTGCTGCTCGCCCCCGAGTACTTCCAGCCGCTGCGGCAATTCGCGCAGAGCTACCACGACCGAGCGGGTGCCGTCGCGGCGGCCTCGGCGCTGGCGCCGCTGCTGCAGCCGGCCGCGCGCGGGCAGCCGCCGGCGCCATCAGCTGCCGGGCCGCTGCTGCGCCTGGAAGGCGCCGGAGTGCGCTACGATTCCGAGGGCCCGCCCGCGCTGCAGGGCGTGCACCTCGAGATCGCCGCGGGCGAACGCGTCGGGCTCGTCGGGCCCAGCGGCAGCGGCAAATCGACCTTGCTGGCACTGTGCGCCGGCTTCGTCGCGGCCGACAGCGGCACGGTCATCCGCGCGCCGGCGGCTGCCCGGTTTGCCTGGATCGGCCAGCGGGCCCACCTGTTCCACGGCAGCCTGCGCGAGAACCTGCATCTGGCTGCCGGCCCCGATGCGACCGATGCCGAACTCGCGACGGCATTGCAGGCGGCGGGACTGCCGGTGCACGACCCGACCCTGCCCCTTGGACTGGACACGCCGATCGGCGAAGCCAGCCGCGGCATCTCCGGCGGGCAGGCGCAGCGCGTGGCGCTGGCCCGGGCGCTGCTCTCCGGCAGTCGCCTGTGGCTGCTGGACGAGCCGACCAGCGCGCTGGACCGGGAGACCGCGGAAGACCTCCTGGCGCGACTGCTACAGCACGCGAGCGAACGCGGCATCACGCTGCTGCTGGCCACCCACCAGATCGAGGTCGCCCGGCGGATGACCCGCATCCTGCGGCTCGAGGCCGGGCAACTGTGCGAGGATCGGCGTGTCTGAGTGGTCGTTCCTCCGTACCGTACTGCGCGGCCGCCGCGCCTGGACCGGTACCGCCTACCTGCTGCTCGCGCTGACCTGGGCCGCCGGGATCGGCCTGCTGGCATTGTCCGGCTGGTTCATCACCGCGTCGGCATTGGCCGGGGCCGGTCTGCTGCTCGGACTGGAGCTGTTCACGCCGTCCGCCGGCATCCGTGCCGCCGCGCTGCTGCGCACGCTGGCACGCTACGGCGAGCGGGTGATCGGGCACGAGGCCGTGCTGCGCGTGCTGGCCGATCTGCGCATACGCAGCTTCGCCGCCATCGCCCGGCTTCCGGCCGCGCGCCAGCGTGCGCTGCGCAGCGGCGATCTCCAGCAGCGCCTGACCGCCGACATCGACACGCTGGACGCGGTACCCCTGCGCATCACGGGTCCCCTCGTTGCGGCGGTGCTCGCCATCGCTGCCGCCGCCGCGCTGGCGGCATGGCTGGCGCCATGGCCCGCTGCGCTGCTGCTGGTCGCAGGTGCGGTGCTGACACTGGCCACGTCGCTTGCCGCCGCCCGCGCCGGGCAGGCGCAGGGGCGCGAGCTGATCGAGCAGCGCAGTCGCCAGCGGGTCGCGCTGCTCGACTACTTCGGCGGGCTCGCCGAACTGCTCGCGTACCGCCGGATCGACCGGCAGCGGGCGCTGCTCGACCGGCTCGAACACGACCAGGCGGCCCGCCTGTGGCGCCAGGAGCGCGTGGCGTTCGTGACCGACCAGGCGGTGCAGCTGCTGGTCGCGGCCCTCACGCTGGCGATGCTCGGGCTGGCGCTGCACTGGCACGCGCAGGACCGCATCGATGCGCCGGTGGCGGTGCTGCTGACGCTGATGACGCTGGGCCTGAACGAGGTGCTGAGCACCTTGCCGGGCGCGCTGTGGCGCGTCGGCGAGAGCCTGCAGGCCGCGGGCCGCCTGCAGCAGCTCGGACTCACCGCCGACGAGAAGGATTCTGCGCCCGCGCCGGAACCTGCAAGCGATCGGCCGGCACCAGCCCCCGATGGCACACTCGAGGCACAGGACCTGGCGATCGGCTTCGACCCCGGCCGGCCGCTGGTGGCCGGCCTGTCCTTCGTGCTCCAGCCCGGGCGCCCACTGGTGATCCACGGCCGCAGCGGCGTCGGCAAGACCACGCTGCTGGAGACGCTGGCCGGCGAACGGGAGCCGCTGACCGGCGAGTTACGACTCGCGGGTCGGCGGCTCGGCGACTGGCCGGAAGCCGCCCGCTACCGCGCCGTGGGCTACCTGCCGCAGCACACGTTGCTGCTGGACGCGAGCATCGGCGAAAACCTGCGCCTCGGCCGGCAGGATCTTCCGGATCAAACCCTCTGGCAGGCGCTCGAGACGGTCGATCTCGCCACGGCCCTTCGGCGCGAGGGTTTCGGGCTGGACTATGCGGTTGGCGAGGGCGGCCGCCGGCTGTCGGGAGGCCAGGCCCGGCGCCTGGCGCTGGCTGCCCTGCTGCTGCGCGACACGCCGGTGATGCTGCTGGACGAACCGTTCTCAAGCCTCGATCCCGGCACCGTAAAGCGCGTGCTGCAGAGAATCGCGCCCTGGCTCGCAACCCGGCGGGTAGTGATCGTGACCCATGCCCCCGAGACGCTGCCCGGCAGCTGGCCCCGGCTGCAGATCGCGCCGCCGCGCGGCTGAGCCCGGCGGCCGGGCGCCGCTGCCCGCGGACGCGCGGACCGATCAGGCATCGCCGGGACGCCAGACACCCGAGGCCTGCTGCGGAGGCGGTGCCGCACCCTTGCGGCTCTCGACATCCAGGAACACCGAGTGCATGAACTGCCCGAGTTCCGAGAGGTAGTCCTTGCGCTGTTCGACGGGCTCGGGCATCTGCGCCACCAGATACCCGACCACGGCCGCGAGGTACTGCACCGCCACCACGGTTTCGCTCGCGCGGGGGTCGGCCGTAGTCAGCGCGTTCCTGAGATTCTGGATCAATTCGCCGGAAAGTTGCAGGCTATCGTCGCTCATCGGGAATCCCTTCGTTGGATTGGGAGGGGCATCAGACTACGGCATCGATCCGCCAGGCAAGAGCCGGGATGCGGAAAGGGGACTTCACCGCGTCGTGAACCCCAGCCGCAGGTTGTGCCGCGCTGCTGCCCTGCGCTCCCCCGCTAGCGGGGGAGAAGGACTCTCATCGTCAAGGATGGCGCAGGGCCATGTCGGTTGACCCGGGCGCACCGCGCCTCAGGTGCGGTCAGCCCGACGGCCGGTGTGACCGGAGACCCGAGGCGGAAGGAACCACAGGCCGCGATCCGCCGCTGGAGTACCGGCCGGTCACGGCCGAAACACCAAGCCGCCTTCGCCGACATCGACATGCACGGTGTCGCCGGGCGAGAAGCGACCCGACAACAGCGCCTGGGCCAGCGGGTTCTCGACCTGGTGCTGGATCGCGCGCTTCAGCGGGCGGGCGCCGTAGACCGGGTCGAACCCGGCCTCGCCGAGCCGGTCGAGCGCGGCCTCGCTGACCTCGAACGCGATGTCGCGCTCGGCGAGCCGCTGGCGCAGCAGCCGCAGCTGGATGTCGGTGATCGCCCGGATCTGCTCGCGGCCCAGCGGGTGGAATACGACCACGTCGTCGACGCGGTTGATGAACTCGGGCCGGAAATGGCTCCCGACGACCTCCATCACCGCAGCCTTCATCTGGGCATAGTGCTCCTCGCCCGCCATCTCCTGAATCAACTGCGACCCGAGGTTCGAGGTCATCACGATCACGGTGTTGCGGAAGTCCACGGTGCGGCCATGGCCGTCGGTCAGGCGCCCGTCGTCGAGCACCTGCAGCAATACGTTGAACACATCCGGGTGGGCTTTCTCGACCTCGTCGAGCAGGATCACCGAGTAGGGCTTGCGCCGCACCGCCTCGGTCAGGTACCCGCCCTCTTCGTAGCCGACGTAGCCCGGCGGCGCGCCGATCATCCGCGCGACGGAGTGCTTCTCCATGAACTCGGACATGTCGATCCGGACCATCGCGTCCTCGGTGTCGAACAGGAACGCGGCCAGCGCCTTGGTCAGCTCGGTCTTGCCGACACCGGTCGGGCCGAGGAACAGGAACGATCCGCTCGGACGGTTGGGATCCGACAGCCCGGCACGGGCGCGCCGGATCGCGTTCGCGACCGCACGCACCGCTTCGTCCTGGCCGACCACGCGTTGGCCGACCGCCTCTTCCATGCGCAGCAGCTTGTCCTTCTCGCCCTCGAGCATCTTGGACACCGGGATGCCGGTCCATCGCGAAACGACTTCGGCGACTTCCTCGTCGGTGACCTTGTTGCGCAGCAGACGCGTCTCGCGGGTCTCCAGCTCCGCAGCCTGCTCGAGCGCCTTCTGCAGCTCGGGGATGCGCCCGTACTGCAACTCCGACATCCGGTTCAGGTCGCCGGCGCGGCGCGCGGTCTCCAGTTCCATGCGCGCGCGCTCGAGGTCTTCCTTGATCTGCGCGGCGCCGGTCACCGCCGCCTTCTCGGACTTCCAGATCTCCTCGAGATCCGAGTACTCGCGCTCGAGCCGCTCGATCTCGTCCTCGAGTGCGTCCAGGCGCTTGCGCGAGGCCTCGTCGGTCTCCTTCTTCATCGCCTCGCGCTCGATCTTCAGCTGGATCAGCCGGCGATCGAGCCGGTCCATCTCCTCGGGCTTGGAGTCGATCTCCATGCGGATGCGCGAGGAGGCCTCGTCGACCAGGTCGATCGCCTTGTCCGGCAGCTGCCGATCGGTGATATAGCGCTGCGACAGCTGCGCCGCCGCGACGATCGCCGGGTCGGTGATCTCGATCCCGTGGTGCACCTCGTAGCGCTCCTTCAGGCCGCGCAGGATCGCGATCGTGTCCTCCAGCGTCGGTTCGTCGACCAGCACTTTCTGGAAGCGGCGCTCGAGTGCCGCGTCCTTCTCGATGTATTTGCGGTACTCGTCCAGCGTGGTCGCGCCGATGCAGTGCAGCTCGCCGCGGGCCAGCGCCGGCTTCAGCATATTGCCCGCATCCATCGCGCCCTCGGCCTTGCCGGCGCCGACCATCGTGTGCAGTTCGTCGATGAACAGGATCACCCGGCCCTCTTCCTTCGCGAGGTCCTTCAACACCGACTTCAGCCGCTCCTCGAAATCGCCGCGATACTTGGCCCCGGCGAGCAATGCACCGAGATCCAGCGCCAGCACGCGCTTGTCCTTCAGGCCCTCGGGCACCTCGCCGTTGATGATGCGCTGCGCGAGTCCCTCGACGATCGCGGTCTTGCCGACGCCGGGTTCGCCGATCAATACCGGGTTGTTCTTGGTGCGCCGCTGCAGTACCTGAACCGCGCGGCGAATCTCGTCGTCGCGGCCGATCACCGGGTCGAGCTTGCCCTGCTCGGCGCGCTCGGTCAGGTCGATGGTGTATTTCTCCAGAGCCTGGCGGGTATCCTCGGCGCTGGGGTCGTCGACACTGGCGCCGCCGCGCATTTGCTCCACCGCCTTCTCCAGCGCACCCGGCGTCACGCCCGCCCGTTTCAGGATTTCGGCCGCAGGGCCGCGGTCCTGCACCGCCGCGAGCAGGAACAGCTCCGAGGAGATGTACTGGTCCTTGCGCTGCTGGGCCAGCTTGTCGGACACGTTCAGCAGCCGGTTCAGGTCGTTCGAGACATGCACCTCGCCGGGCGTGCCCTCGACCCGTGGCAGACGCCCGAGCGCGTCGTCGAGCGCCGAACGCAGTTGGTTCACGTTGCCACCGGCCTGGGCCAGTACCGGCCTTGCGGTACCGCCCTCCTGGTTCAGCAGCGCGGCGAGCACGTGCACCGGCTCGATGAACTGGTGGTCGCGGCCGACGGCCAGCGACTGCGCGTCGGCCAGGGCCTCCTGGAATTTCGTGGTCAGTCGATCCATACGCATGGACGGGTTCCCCTCGCGAAAAGCTCTGATCTGACACCTTAGGTGGGGGTATGCGCGCGATATTCAAGTGCGCGGGCGCTGCGCTGGCTGGCCCCGGAAGGCCAGGGGCATCTGAATCGGCACCCCTCTAACGTGAAGCCACACGGCTTTTCTCGGGGGGCGACGTGTCGGGCGGAAGAGCGCAGCGTCATCCGCCGTGCGGCGTTCGCAGCGCTCCCGCGGCAACCCCGGCGCGGGAATGGCGGATGACGGCCTTCGGCCTCTTCCGCCCTACCCCTGTTTCATGGTCGCGGGTGGGTGTGCCTCCTGCGTCGGCACGACCCACGGCGCCCACCGATCCTTTCATGAGCCGCCGGGGGGCATCCAGGCCAGACGCACCGATCAGGAAACGCGCCAGATCAGCGTGGCCATGCGGCCGCAGACGCCGTCGCGGCGGTAGGAGAAGAAGGTGTCGGATTCGGCGAAGGTGCAGCGCCCGCCACCGTGGATCTCGCGGATGCCGGCGTGTTGCAGGCGCAGGCGGGCCAGCCGATAGATATCGGCGAACCAGCGGTCCCCGGTTCCGGACCGGAACGCGGCCTCTGCACCGGGATCGCCGGCCAGAAAAGCTGCGCGCACCTCGGGTCCGACCTCGAATGCGTCGGGGCCGATTGCCGGTCCGAGCCAGGCGGTCACATCGCCCGGGGGATGACCCATCGCCTGCAGGGTGGCCTCCAGCACGCCTGCGGCGAGTCCGCGCCAACCGGCGTGCGCGGCAGCGACCGTGCGGCCGTCCAGGCTCGCAAACAGCACCGGCAGGCAGTCCGCCGTCTGCACACTGCAGACCTGCCCGGCCCACCCGGCGACGACCGCATCCGCTTCGGTTGCACCATCCCGCACGTCCGACGCGTCGGCCACGGCTGCACCGTGGACCTGCCGGGGCCAGACCGGAGGCACCGGCAGCCCCAGTGCATCGGCGAGCAGGCGCCGGTTGGCCGCGACGGCTTCCGGTGCGTCGCCGGTATGTCCGGCGAGGTTCAACGCACTCCAGCGGCCGGCACTGACACCGCCGGCGCGGGTCGTCTGCGCTGCACGCAGGTTCGGCGACAGCGGCCAGTCGGGTATGATCAGTGGGATCGTGGTCATGGTGTCCCCGCCCGATCCCGCGCCCGGCGAATCCGGGCATCGGCTGCCGCAACCATGCCGGCCACCTACGCGCCCCCTGCCCGTGTCGCGTCGGCGACGAGTGCATCCAGCAGTGTCTGGAAGTCGGCCGGCAGCGGGGCCTCGAAACGGCACTCGGCGCCGGTGTCCGGGTGCCGCAACCCGAGCACCGCGGCATGCAGCGCCTGCCGCCGGAACGCTGCCAGTGCCCGAGCGGCCGCCGGCTCCATGTCGCGTACCGGGCGCGGCCGCCCGCCGTAGACCGGGTCGCCGACCACGGGGTGCCCAACCTGCGCCATGTGCACCCGGATCTGGTGGGTACGGCCAGTGTCCAGCCGCACCTCGACCAGGGTGTGCGCCCGCAGCCGGTGCCGCACCCGGTAGTGCGTCACCGCAGGCTTGCCACCCGCAACCACCGCCATGCGCTTGCGATCCACCGGATGGCGCCCGATCGGCGCTTCCAGGGCTCCGCCGGAGATCAGCACGCCCTGCACCAATGCCAGGTACTCGCGGTGCATGCTGCGTTGCTGCAGCTGCCGAACCAGCGCGGTCTGGGCCGCCGGCGTGCGGGCCACCACCAGCAGGCCGGTAGTGTCCTTGTCCAGCCGGTGCACGATCCCTGCGCGCGGCAACGCCGCGAGTTCCGGGGCGTGATGCAGCAGCGCATTGACCAGCGTCCCTTCCCGATGACCCGCGGCGGGATGCACCACGAGCCCGGCGGGTTTGTTGATCACGAGAATGGCGGCGTCGGCATGGACCACGTCGAGCGCGATCGCCTCGGGCTGCGCCTCGGAGGCCGGGGTATCGGGAATCCGGAGCCGTGCCCGTTCGCCCCCGCGCACCGCATCCCGCGGGCGCGGCTGGCCGCCATCGACGGTGAGTGCGCCCTGCTTCAGCCACTGGGTGAGCTGGTTCCGCGAGTAACCGTCGAACACCCGGGCCAATGCCACATCGAGCCGCATCCCTGCCAGATCGACGGGGATCTCGGCCTGTAGCTCGCGGACCTCGCTATCGGCGCGGGCCGAAGGCTCGTTGTTGTAGAATCCGGCAGTCATGTACTGGAATCGAGGCTCCGCCGTGTCCCTGGCCCGTTCGTTGATCGCGCTGATCGCCATCATAACCCTGTCCGGCTGCGCAGGCTGGGAACAGGATCCGACACGCAACTGGTCCGCCAGCCAGTTGTACGGAGAGGCCAAGGCTGCGCTCGAAAGCGGCGATTACCAGCAGGCGGTCGAGTACTACGAGCTGCTGGAGGCGCGTTTTCCCTTCGGCCGCTTCGCCCAACAGGCGCAAATCGAGATCCCGTACGCCTACTACAAGGCCGGGGAACCGGAAGCCGCGCTGGCCGCGGTGGACCGCTTCGTGCAGCTGAATCCACGGCACCCACACCTGGACTACGCGTACTATCTGCGCGGTCTGATCAACTTCAACCGCGACCGGGGCTTCCTCTCGCGCGTGTTTCCGATGGATCCGGCCGAGATGGACACCAGCCAGTTGGACCAGGCCTTCCATGATTTCGCCCGGCTGCTGCGCGAGTTCCCGGACAGTCGCTACACCGATGATACCCGCGAACGCATGATCTTCATCCGCGACGCCCTCGCCAACCACGAGGTCCGCGTGGCGCAGTTCTATATGGAACGCCACGCCTGGGTGGCCGCGGCGCAGCGCGCGCGCCACGTCGTGGAACACTACCAAGGGGCCGAGTCGATGCCGCTGGCACTCGCGATCCTGATCCAGAGTTACCGCGCGCTGGATCTCGATGACCACGCGGACAACACGATGGCGGTACTGGAACTGAACTTCCCCGAACAAGCCGCCGCAGTGCGGGCCGGTCGGCCGGTCACCGTCGATGGCGAGCCCGGCGGCATACGCCGCTGGCTCGAACGCCTGCCGTTCTTTGCCAACTGACGGTTCCACGCGGCCACGCCGCCCGAGCCGCGGCACAGGTCGCGACACCGCAACCCGTGGCGGCCTGTGCTCCGGGCAGACGGGGTACGCATCCGATCGGGAATCGGGTCGCCACCGTGCGCGCCTACGGCGCGTCGCGTGCAAGGCGCGCTTGTATGTTTCCGCTTGGCAGGCCTAGAAAGGCTTGTCGGGGTGTGGAGGGACAAGGCGCGCCCGCGTCGCCTTCGCCCTGATGAAAAACCAGACCGACTACGAACCGAAAATCCCTTGCGCGCAGACATAGAATCTCCTACGGGGGCACGGGCATGGCCGCGACTTTCCCGTTAACTCTCATGCCATCGGCCGCGAGACACCCCAATTCATGACAATGTCATTAAGAATCAGAGGCATGCGATTCTGGGCCGGTGTATTTTCCCGCTAACGGCCCGCCCAAGAAGCCCCGGCGCTGCGCTGCCATTCGCTTGGGGGAGCTACAGCGCCTCGCTGCCTTCCTCACCGGTGCGAATCCGCACCGCGCGGTCCACCGAGCTGACGAAGATCTTGCCGTCGCCGATCTTGCCGGTGCGCGACGCCTTGATGATCACCTCGATGCACCGTTCCACCCGGTCGTCGTCGACCACGAGGTCGAGTTTCACCTTGGGCAGGAAATCGACCACATACTCCGCACCCCGATACAGTTCGGTATGGCCCTTCTGGCGCCCGAAGCCCTGCACCTCGGTGGCGGTCATGCCGGTGATGCCGATCTCGGTCAGGGCCTCGCGCACGTCCTCGAGCTTGAACGGCTTGATGATGGCTTCGATCTTCTTCATGGTCTCTCCTGGAAACAAGAAATCTGTGGCGTTGCCGACGGGCCTTTCAGCCGGCACGATAGCCCGAGGTGATCGGATAGCGCCGGTCCCGCCCGAATGCGCGGGCGGACACACGCACCCCGGGCGCCGCCTGGCGCCGCTTGAACTCGGCGAGAAACACCATCCGGGCCACGCGCTCCACCGTTTCCCGCTCGAACCCGCGGGCGACGATTTCATCCACCGAAGCCTCGTGCTCGACGAAAGCCTCGAGGATCTCGTCGAGCACCGGATACGGAGGCAGGGTCTGGG
This sequence comes from Thioalkalivibrio nitratireducens DSM 14787, assembly GCF_000321415.2. NCBI lineage: Bacteria > Pseudomonadati > Pseudomonadota > Gammaproteobacteria > Chromatiales > Ectothiorhodospiraceae > Thioalkalivibrio > Thioalkalivibrio nitratireducens. The sequence goes on from NC_019902.2 coordinate 2,569,766, forward strand.
CGTCCTCCTGGTCCGGTGCCAGTTCCGCGCTGGGCGGCCGGGTGATCACGCGTTCCGGGATCACCCGGCCGATCTGGTTGCGCACTCGGGCCAGGCGGTACACCCACTGCTTGGTCACGTCGCGCAGCGGTGCGAAACCTCCAGCCATGTCGCCATACAGTGTGGCATAGCCCACGGCCATCTCGCTCTTGTTGCCGGTCGCGAGCAGCAGCCGGCCGATCCGATTCGACAACGCCATCAGTAGTACGCCGCGGCAGCGCGACTGCAGGTTCTGCTCGGTGACATCGGCCGGGTTGCGGGTCTGGTCCGGGAAGGATTCCTGCAGTCCGGCCCGGAACGCCTCGACCATCGGCTCGACCGCCAGTTCGCGGTAGTCGATCCCCAGCCAGGCGGCCTCCTGGCGTGCGTCCTCGACGCTCATCGATGCGGTATAGCGGTAGGGCATCATCACCGCCTCGACCCGGTCCGCCCCCAGCGCATCGGCCGCCAGCGCGGCAGTCAGCGCGGAATCGATACCTCCGGACAGGCCCAGCAACACGCCGCTGAAGCCGTTCTTGCGCACGTAATCGCGGATCCCGACCATCAGTGCGCGGTACATGTCGAGGGCTTCGGGATCCGTCACCGCCGGCTCCGCGGCGGCTCCATCGTCGGCGCCCCCCCAGAGTGGCGAGTGCGGCACGGGATGCTGCAGTGCCACCCCGACCTCGTGCAGACGCGGCTGTCCGCCCGGCATCGCCTCGACGTCGACCAGCGCGTGTCCGGCGATCCAAGCCGGCAGCAGCGTCTGCACGTCGCCATCGTGACCCACGGCAAACGACCGCCCGTCGAACACCAGTTCGTCCTGGCCGCCGACCTGGTTCAGGTAGAGCACCGGGCAACCGTTCTCGGCGACCCGGGCACGCACCACGGCCTCCCGCTGCGCCGCCTTGCCCCGGTGGTAGGGCGAGGCGTTCAGGTTCAGGATGATCTGGGCGCCGGCAGCCGCCGCCATCGCGGCGGGTTCGGGCTCCCAGATGTCCTCGCAGACGGTCAGGCCCAGCCGCAGCCCTCCCGCCTCGATCACGCAGGCGGATGCACCCGGCTGGAAGTAGCGGCGCTCGTCGAACACGCTGTAATTTGGGAGCTTCTGCTTCCCGTAACGGGCCGCGACCCCCCCATCGCGCAACAGCAGCGCAGCGTTCAGCACGCCGCCGGCAGTCGCTAGCGGCGCGCCCAGCACCAGGTCGATCCCCCGGGCCTGCTCCGCGATCCGGTCGACCTCCTTGCGGGCATCCTCCAGGAAACGGCGGCGCAGCAGCAGATCCTCGGGCGGGTAGCCGGTGATCGCGAGCTCGGGAAACACGACCAGATCCGCGCCGTCGGCGCGCGCGCGGCCGACCGCGTCCAGGATCGCGTCGGCGTTGGCCGCGAGCGCCCCGACCACGGGGTTGGTCTGCACCAGGGCCATGCGCAGCATCGGCTTGGGCGGCATCGGGGTCGGGTTCTAGCCGAGGGCGCGGGCCATCGCCGTACCGAGCTCGGCCGGACTCGCGGCGATCTCGACCCCGGCGTCGCGCAGCGCCGCGATCTTCTGCGCGGCCGTGCCCTTTCCGCCCGCAATGATCGCCCCCGCGTGGCCCATGCGCCGGCCCGGCGGCGCGGTCGCGCCGGCGACGTAGGCGGCCACCGGCTTGCCGAACGACTCGGCGATGTACCGTGCGGCGCGCTCCTCGGCATCGCCGCCGATCTCGCCGACCAGCAGCACCCCTTCGGTTTCCGGGTCAGCGGCGAAAAGTTCCAGGCAATCGACGAAGTCCATCCCCTGGATCGGGTCGCCGCCGACCCCGATGCAGGTACTCTGCCCCAGGCCCAGGTCGGTCGTCTGCTGGACCGCTTCGTAGGTCAGCGTTCCGGAGCGCGACACGATGCCGATCCGGCCTCGCCGGTGGATGTAGCCGGGCATAATGCCGATCTTGCAGGCGTCGGGGGTGATGATACCCGGGCAGTTCGGCCCGATCAGGCGTGCCGACGTCTGGCCAAGGTATTGCTTCACGCGGATCATGTCCTGCACCGGGATCCCCTCGGTGATACAGACCACCACCTCGATGCCCGCATCCGCGGCCTCGCAGATCGCGTCGGCGGCAAACGCCGCAGGAACATAGATCATGCTCGCCTGGGCCCCGGCCTCGTGTACCGCTTCCGCCACGGTGTCGAACACGGGCAGGTCCAGGTGCCGCTGCCCGCCCTTGCCCGGGGTTACGCCTCCGACCAGCCGGGTGCCGTAGGCCAGGGCCTGCTCGGAGTGGAACGTTCCCTGCTTGCCGGTGAAGCCCTGGCAGATGACGCGCGTCTCGCGGTCGACCAGAATACTCATGCCGCCGCCTCCACCGCGGCCCGCGCCGCCTGATCCAGGTCGGCGGCGGCGACGATATCCAGTCCGCTCGCGGCCAGTGCCTCGCGGCCCGCTTCCGCGTTCGTGCCCTCCAGCCGGACAACGACCGGCACCTGCACGTGCACTTCCCGCACTGCGGCGATGATGCCCTCGGCGATCAGATCGCAGCGCACGATGCCCCCGAAGATGTTCACCAGCACCGCGCGCACGGAGGTATCGGACAGGATCAGCTTGAACGCCGCAGCGACGCGCTCGACCGTGGTACCGCCACCGACGTCGAGGAAATTCGCGGGTTGCCCGCCATGGTGCTGGATCAGGTCCATCGTCGCCATTGCCAGCCCCGCGCCGTTCACCATGCAGCCGATGGTGCCATCGAGGCGAATGTAATTGAGATCATGCTCGTGCGCGCGTTCCTCGGCCTCGTGGCGCTGGCGCGCGTCGCGCAGCCCGAAGATCTCGCGCTGGCGGTAGGTAGCGGAATCGTCGATCACCAGCTTGCCATCCAGTGCGAGCAGTCGGTCGTCCGAAGTCAGCACCAGCGGGTTGATTTCAAGCAACTGCGCATCGGAGGACTGGAACAGACGGTAGGCATCGGCGACGAGCCGCGCGGCAGCACGCGCGGGATCCCCGCGCAGCCCCAGCACCCGCGCGGCGCGCCGCCCATGAAACGGCATCACCCCGGTGACCGGATGGATCGGCAGCGTAACCACCGCAACGGGCCGCTCCCGGGCCAGTTCTTCGATGTCCATGCCACCCTCGGCCGAGATCACCATCACCACCGAGGCCCGGGACCGGTCGACCAGCATCCCGAAATAGAACTCGCGCTCGATCGCCGCTGCCGGTTCCATCAGCACCTGGTCGATCGGCAGTCCCTCCGGGCCGCCCGCCCCGGTGACCAGCCGTGACCCGAGCAGACGTGCCACCGCCGCTTCGGCCTCGGCCGGATCGGCGGCCCGGACAACGCCACCGGCCTTGCCACGTCCGCCGCTGTGCACCTGCGCCTTGACCCATACCGTGTCCGCGCCGAGGCGTGCCCATGCCCCGGCGGTATCGTCGACCCCGGTGATCAGTTCGCCCGGCGGCACCGGGATGCCGGCGGAACGGAACAGCGCCTTCGCCTGGAATTCGTGGAGGTTCATGCCAACTGAGCATAACGAGACGCAGGCGCAGCGACAACCGAGGCACGAGCCAGGGACGCCGGGCGGGGAGACACCGGGCGAGGTGCCCGCCAGCCTCCGATGGACCGGCCAGCGCCAGGGCCGCCACTCAACCCCGCCCCCCGGTCCATGGCCCGGGTCCGACTTGGAAACAGGGTTCCGCGAAGGCATGCAGGGACATCACCCGACAGCTGGTGCGCCTCCCCGCACACCCTCGCGCCGCGGGATTGATCACCGACGTCCGTCCGGCACCCGGAAGAATCCATTCACCACATCCACGACCTCGCCCGGGGCATTGCGCGCGGTCGCGGTGAACAGACCCTCGATCACGCCGTCCTGGGAATGCACGATCTCGATCGTGCACGCTCCTCCCGAGAGGTTCGTGTTGAACTCGGAATCTCCGTTGCGGCGGTTGTACCGGACTCGGGGCTGCGGCCCACCCGCACAGCTGTACGTGCCGGTCGACTCACCGTTGATGTCGATCGCCCAGACATGGTGGGTGCGGGGCGCCCGCGTGTACACGGGTTCCGACACGTCGTAGCGTGCCGATGTGAATACGTCCGAACGCGTATTCCGAGACGCATCGACAAAGCCGCTGATGCAGAAGTCGCTGCTGGCATGCGACAGGCACATTGCGTGAATGGTGGTCGGACCGTCGCCGTTCCCGTCACCGTTCCCGTCACCGTTCCCGTCACCGTTCCCGTCGCCGTTCCCGTCGCCGTTCCCGTCGCCGTCGCCGTTGCCGTTCCCGTCGCCGTTCCCGTCGCCGTTCCCGTCGCCGTTCCCGTCACCGTTCCCGTCACCGTTCCCGTCGCCGTTCCCGTCGCCGTTCCCGTCACCGTTCCCGTCACCGTTCCCGCCGCCGTTCCCGCCGCCGTTCCCGTCGCCGTTCCCGTCGCCGTTGCCGCCGCCGTTCCCGCCGCCGTTCCCGCCGCCGTTCCCGTCGCCGTTCCCGTCGCCGTTCCCGTCGCCGTTCCCGCCACCGTTGCCGCCACCGTTGCCGCCACCGTTCCCGCCGCCGTTGCCGCCGCCGTCGCCGTCGCCGCCGCCGTTCCCGTCGCCGTTCCCGCCACCGCCGTCGCCTGCTTCGTCAGGATCCTGGCCACCCGCACGAGGATCGGCGTCCCCGAAACGGACCTCGTTATCGCCCAAGTCGTCCGCGATGAAAATTCCGGCTCCATCACCACCACTGGCCGCGTCGACGATCACGACCTCGTCATCGACGAGACCGTTGCCATCGAAATCGGTCAGGTACCGAATCAAACTGTGTGCCTCGTTGTCGCCGCCGCCCTCGCTGCAGGTGAACAGGTCGTCCACCGGCAGGTAGACCGTCCGTTTGTCGGTGGCGAACTGCAATCCCCCGTCGGCCAGCAGGTGGAAGGTATAGTCCACGCCCTCGGTAAACTCGCCGTGGAAGCCGTTCACCACCGTGGCCGGCAGCGTCACCGTGCCGTAATGCCGGGCAAAGTACGACGAGATGAACTCCGGGGTACAGTTGGGATCCCGCACGATGAACCGGCTGGTTCTGATACCGTCGGCCAGGGCCTGAAGCGGCCCATCGCCGCTTGCGGCGGCGTGATCGCGCAGCGCCCCTTCGTAGCGTTGCCGGAACTGCAGGGGATCATAGAGCAGGCCTGCGATCGGAAGCCCCTCCGGACCACGACCATCGATGGTGCCATCCGCCGCGTCGTCGGCCAACTGCTGCAGCGCCCGAAGCGCCGGGGCATCCTGGCCCCGTCCGAACTCCGCAAACGCCATCTTGAACCATGCGTGGAGGTTTCCCTCGGAGTCTCCAAGATCTCCGGCCGCGGGGTGGGCACCCAGGAGCATTGGCATCGCGAGGATGTCCTCGGCTTCAGGCATCAGCGCCCGGCGCACCGCTTCGTTGTAAAAGGCGACGTCGCCGCCCGTCAGGTCGGGCAGCCCGTGACGCTCGCCGATGCGATAGCTGATCTCGGTGAACGGGGAGACCCCGGTCTGGTCACGGGCATCCGGAATCGGTGCCCGCATGGCCATGCCGACAGCGTCTTCGGGGACCGGGATGTGTGCCTGACGCACCTCATCGTAGTACCATGTCTGCTCGTCGAATACGACCTCGGAAAGCCCCGGCACCGGGCGATCGGCGACCGCGAACTGTGTGTACCCATCATTGCCGGTCGAGCCGTCACCGACCTGTCCCGCGACGTCGCCTGGCCGATAGTCCCGCAGGCCGAACTGGCGAACGGCCGCGTCCGCGACCACGCCCAGCGTCGGGGCCACGATCATGGTCATTTCGTCTCCACCGACCGCGCCGTCATCCCCCGGGTCGCCCGCACCCGTTCCACTGCCGCCTCCGCATCCCATCGCCAGCAACGAAGCGACGGGGACAGCGAGCAGCGCCCTCCCATTGGTCTTGAACATTCCCCTTCCCCTACGTTCATCCGGAGGGTGCGGACAACCCACACCCGATCACACGCCTTTGCAGACTTCCGGGTAGGTTAGAATGGGATACCACTTCCAGACTATCGCCAGATGGGACTAGCCCTGCGGTATGAAGTCGTGGCGTGCGGGAATGGGGGGGTGCACCCTGGCCCCGCGCGACGGGCGCCGGCGCCGGCGCCGGGACGGTCAGCCGGTAAGGGAATCCCGGCGCAGGGGATCGGCCAGGAGGCGTGCGGCGGCCAGCGCAAGCTGGGTCCGGTTGCTGAACCCGGAGGCCGTGAGGATCTGCGAAACATAGAGCTTCACGGTGTTCTCGGTAATCCCCAGCTCATAGGCAATCTGGTAGTTGCTCTGCCCCGTTGCCAAATGGCGGAGCACATCCTTCTGCCGTTTCGTGAGCTTGCCGAACGCGAACTCGGCGGCAGGATCGGCGGCACCGGTGCCGTCGCTCGCCGATTCCGGTAGGCCGAGCTGCCTGCGGATTTCGGCAAGGCTGGTCGAGACCTGCGACAACGACTGTGTCATGTCCTGCAGCCGGCTCCCAACGCCATGCGCAGCCGCGAGCATCCGGCGCCTGCGGCGTACCGACTCGACGAGGCGGTCCACCGACTGGTTCAGCGCGGGCAAGTCCACGGGTTTGGGAAAATAGTCGCGCACACCAGCACGCATCGCTTGCACCAGCACTTCCTCGTCACCGTGCCCGGTGAACACGATGGCCTCGAACACACGCTGGTCCTGGTACGTCCGGACCAGCCTCTCGACGAGTTGGATACCCTCCTCATCGGGCATCCGAACATCGGTCAGGACGATGCCGATGTCGGGATCCCGCTCGAACGCCCGTCGGGCCGCCCGAACCGTGGTGGCGCCGAGACACGAGTACCCGGCCTCGGTGAGGTACTCCACCATCTCCTCGACGATTTCAGGTTCGTCGTCGACTACCAGCAACTTCATCGCATCCACTACCGCCAACTCTGCCATTGCCTACCATCCTCATGTCGAGCCGATCCGCCGGGGAATCTGCTCGCGGACCCCGGCTCGTTCCGACACGCGGCACCGCCCGTTGGCGATCCGCGGTCAGCCTGTCGTACTGGCGGCACGGCCATCTCCGCCCTGCCGGACTGCAACAAACCCGGCACAGTGCCCCTGCCCACCGGAGCGACACACCGCGGCCGAGGACCGACTCTGCCGCACTGGCTCAGGACTCCGCAACTCTGCCTTCCGGGCTGGTCGTCGCCGGATCCTCGCACCCCGGCAGCTGGATGGTGAAGCAGGCCCCGTGCTCTTCATTCTCGACCCGGATGCTCCCCCCCATGTCCTTAATGATACCAAAGCCGATGGAGAGCCCCAGACCGGTGCCCTGCCCGACCTCCTTGGTCGTGAAGAACGGCTCGAACACCCGGTCCAGCAGCGATTCGGGCACCCCGCCGCCGCCATCGCGGACCCGGATCACGACACTCCGGTGCTGCGGATCGTCTTCCATCTCGACCCGGACCCAGGGCTGCGCCTCCCGGCCCTGGCGGCCCCGGGCGCCCTTACCGAGGATCGCGTCCCGGGCATTGATGACCAGGTTCATCAGGATCTGTTCCAGCTGGTCGGGGTGGCCCAACACCTTGCGCGAGGTGCCTGGCGGCGTCCAGTCCAGTCGGATCCCATGGATACGCAACTGCTCGCCCAACAGCGCAACCGCATCCTGCAACGGCTCCACCGGGTCGAATGGCTGCCGTTGAACATGGGATTTGCGCCCGAAGACGCGCATATGATCGACGATCTGCGCGGCTCTCGCCACCTGATGCTCGACCCGCTCCAGCTTCCCCAGCAGCGCACCGGGGTCCACCCTGTTCGCCAGGACCGACCGGCGGGCGTTGTAGACCGCCATACGGATCACGTTCAATGGCTGATTCATCTCATGGGCGACGCTGGTGGTCATCTCGCCGAGGGTAGCCAACTTCGCTGCCTGCACCAACTGGCTCTGCGCCTCGCGCAGGTCGGTGTTGTCGCGCCCGACCGCCTGGATCTCGACGAGGTTCCCGTGTTCGTCGAAGAACGCCCTTTCCGACCAGACCTGCCAGCGAACACGGCGATCCGCCCGCAGGATGCGAAGCTCATGGGTACCGAACGGCTGGTCCGGAGACAAACTGGCGATATCGCGCTGATACGCTGCACGCTGGTCTTCGAGCAGATAATCGAGCCAGCAGGCACCGATGAGATCCGCGGGATCGCGGGAGAGGTATTCCGCCAGCGTCCGGTTGACGAAGCGGAAACGCAGGTCGGGGCCGAAGCGACAGATCAATGCCGGCGCGTTCTCGACCAGGTCGCGGTACCGGCGTTCGCTCGCCTCGGTCGCGGCCTCGGCCTCCTTGCGCCCGGTGACGTCGAGCCAGATACCGACGACCTCGCTCGGTCGGCCATCGGGATCGCGCAGCAGGTTGCCCTCCTCGTAGACCCAGTGATAGCTGCCCTGGCTGTCCAGGATCCGGTACTCACCGACGAAATGCCCCTCCTGCAGGATCTCCCGGGTCCGGCGGGCGACCCGATCGAAGTCCGAGGGATGCACGTTGCGCTGCCACCAGGCGGAATCGCCGAGGTCATCGGTCTCGTGGCCGAACACCGTGCGGAGGTTGTCGCTGGCATACTCGGGAACGAGGCGGTCACCGTCGACCTGCTGGACGTACACGACGATCGGGGCGCTGGCGATCAGGTGGCGCAGGCGCGCGTGTGCCGCCTGTGCCCGGGTTTCGTTTTCCTTCAGCCCGCTGATATCGAGAATGTTCCCCCGAAGAACCCGACCCTCCCCGTGCGGCCGGTGCACGACCCGGGCCTGGACGTGTGCCCAGCCGCTCGCGCGCCCGACGACATCGCCCGGTCCCCGCCGCGCCCAGCGCAGTTCCATATCGACCTGGGCATCGTTGGCAAGGGCCTGTACGCAGGCCAACTCGAGCGCCGTGCTGTCCGATCCCTCGAACACGGACAGCAGGTCCGAGAGACTGCCGCACCGCGCGGGATCCAGCCCCAGCAGATCCTCGGTGCCTTCGGACCAGGTGGCCAGGCCGATCTCCGGATCCCAGTCCCAGTACCCCAGCCGCGCCAGCGCCTGCGCCTCCCGCAACCGCTCACGCTCAAGCTGGAGTTCCTGTCCCTTGCGCTCCCGGATCAGGGACTCGGACAGAATCTCGACCACCGTCCGCCACTCGGATTCGGGAAGATCGTCCCATTCGGGCCGCGCTGCGACCGACTCGGCGACGATGCACCCGGTCACGTATCCGCGTGAGAGCAGCGGCGCGAACAGGATCGCCCGGCAGCCGCGCCGGCCCATGCAGGTGATTTCGGCGATCCGATCGGCATCGCGGGACAGCGCGTCGGCATCCGGGATGATGAACGGCGAACCGGACACCAGTGCCGCCTGCAGCCGATCGCAGCCGGCAAACGCCGTCGTATCCAGCGTCGCGGTCATCGGATCGGCATCCTGCACCGACCAGGACAACGACTTCTCGGGCGCAGCCGCGTCCTGCTCTTTCTGCATTAGGAACAGCCGGTCGGCGCGAAGCCCCTGGCCCACGAGGCCCAGCACCCGGTCGAGCGCCTCGCGATAACATTCGGCCGGGGTACCGGATAGCGCGCGGGACACATCGACGATGATCCGCTGCCAGCGCCTGCGGGACTTGTCGGCTTGCTTGGCGGCGATCTCGCCGGTCAGATCCCGGGCGACGAGCATGCGGCGTGCCCCGTCCTCGCCGTCGCGGTCGACCGATAGCAGCATCGCCTGCCACCAGCGCGGGCGCCCTTGCCGGCTCACCAGGGCCAGCTCCAGCGGTTCCCCCGCGGGCGGGCCGAATAGCCAGTCGAGCGTTTCGTGCGTCGCGGATCCCAGGTAATCGGGCAGATGCCCCGGCACGGTGTCGCCCACACCAAGTTCCAGGGAATCGCGCGCCACCGGACTCAGGTCGAGGATGCGGCCGGTCGTATCAAAGGTCACGCACATCAGGTCGAACGTGCGGGCCAGCGCCTCCATGGGCACTGCCCCGCGGTGCGGGTCCGGGATGTCTCCGGAGGCCGGCCTCGGAAAATCCAGCCGCGTGGCGGGTGCCGCCGGCTTCCCGGCATCGGGGTCAGACAGCGCCCCGGGCTCATACCCGGTCCGCAGTCTGTGCAGAACGCGATCCCACATCTTCAGCACCCGTTTCCATCAACGTACGCGGCGGCTGGCAATCCCTGCGGGCTTCCCGCCGCCACCGTCACCGGTTCCTCCGTCCCGCGCTGTCCCATTCCTCAGCTCCATCCACCGGTTGCTTTGACGCGTCCGCCCGGCCGGATCCGGCCGGGTGACACGCCCGGACTGCGCAGGCCAGGCTGGCGGCCAGCGCTTCCTCGGTAAAGGGTTTACGCAGGACCGCGGCAACGCCATCCATCTCTTCGAACATGCGCAGGTAGCCCGGACCCAGACCGGTATACAGCACGAACACCAGCGAGCCCGGAAGACCGGTCCCGCGTTGTCGCTCCAGAATCCATTCGGGGCCGCTCGTTCCGGGCATCGCGACATCGCAGTAGACGATGCGCAGGCCGGGATCACGCGCAATCAGCGCGGCGGCTTCGTCCGTGTCGCATGCCCCTCGGGCCTGTAGCCCCTGGCTGCGGAACCAGTCGACCAGCTCCTCGACCACCCCCGGATCGTCGTCGACCACCAGCAGCCCGGCCCCCTCGGGAAGCGGGCCGACGCCCGGTCCGGCGGCGCCAGATACCCGCGACCTACTCGCCGACACGCTGATCCTCGTAGCGTCCGACCGCGAACGCCAGTGCATCCTCGATGCGCATGGCCTTTCCCAGCAGGTAGCCCTGCCCATAGCGGCAACCCAGACTTGCCAGCTGCCTGTGCTGGGTCTCGGTCTCGATACCCTCCGCGATCACCGGACAGGCCAGCTTGCCGGCCATCGTGACGATGGTCTCGACGACCTGGGCACTGCGCGCCGACCGCTGGAGCTCCTCGGTGAAATGCCGGTCCAGCTTGAGGCAGTCGACCGGGAACTCCCCGAGGCGGGCGAACGACGAATGGGCCACCCCGAAGTCGTCCAGAAACAGCAGGCCACCCTGGGCGGGTCCGCGGAACGCGAGCAGCCGCTCGCGCTGGGCTTCCGGCAGCAGCCCGAGATCGCCCTCGATGATCTCGACGGCGAGCACGAAGCGGTCCGACGCGAAACCCTCGAGGCGCTCCATCACCCGGCCGAAGCTCTCGGGGTCGGTCAATGTACGGGACCACAAATTCACGCTGACCACGTATCGCCGGTCGCTCGGAAGCACATGCTGCCATTCGTCGAGGTCCGAGATCACGGCATCGACCACGGCTTCATCGAGTTGCGGGGCGACGTCGGTGTCCTTGACAATCCCGGCGAAAGTGCCGGCGGACACGACCTCCCCACCCTGATGCCAGCGCATCAGCGCCTCGAATCCCCAGACGTTGGAGTTCGCGAGTTCGACGATCGGCTGGTACCACGGCCTGATCCGTCCCTCCAGCAACGCGTCGCGGATGCCGTCGAGGATCCGGTTGGAACGGGACCCCGCCGCCACCATCGACGCCCGGGCGTTCACGTGGCAGTTGCCACCGCGCTGCTTCCCTTCCGCCAGGGCCATCTCGGCCTCGAAAACCAGCCGTTCGGCATCCGGCTGCTCCGGACCCGAGAGCGCCGAAGCGGTCGTGACCGCCAGCGGGTGCCGTATTCCGCTCTCCGGCAGGGGCTCCGCCAGCCGCTCCCGCAACGCGGTTGTCCAACTGCCGAGGTCCGGACCGTCGCCCCCGAAGAACCCGAGGATCGCGAATCGGTCGGAGGACATCCGGCCCAGCAGCGCCCCGGCCCCCGCCAGCGTCTCGATGCGCCCGGCGAGGGCGACCAACACCCGGTCCCCGGCCGCGAATCCGTGCAGTTCGTTGATCTGCCGGAAACGGTCCAGATCGGCCATGATCACCGCGGCACGGCTCGACCCGGAATCGGCGAGGCGGCGGGCAGACTGCCCGAGGAACGCCGGGCGATTCAGAAAGCCGGTCAGCGGATCGTGGGAACGCAGGTAGTCGAGCTGCCCGCGCAGATCCCGAATCCGCCGGTAGAGGCTCGTTTCGGCCGGCGCGGCACTGTTCCGCCCCCCGCCACGGGCATCCTTCCAGGCGAGCCGACGCGCCGCACGCTTCAGGGCCACTTCCAGGGCCGGCAGGTGCAGCGGCTTTTCGAGGAAATCGGTCAACCCGAGGCGGACACTGCTGATCGCGTGCTCCTTGCTGCCGTGCCCGGTGATCACGATGCATTCGTGGTAATCGCCATAGGCCTCGCGCAGTTCGGAGATCAGGTCCAGGCCGTCGCGCCCCGGCATCCGGATATCGACCAACAGGATTCGAATCTCCGGCATCTGGCGCAGGATTCCCAACGTCTCGTCGGCATCCAGCGCGTGCCATGCGAGATACCCCTGCTCGATCAGAAACTCCGCCAGTTCCTCGTGGACATCGACCTCGTCATCGACGATCAGAATCGGACCCACATCGACATCATTCGGCTGGACAACTTCGGCCTGCATCAGACTTCCCCTTCTTCGCCGTTTCGCGAACGCAGTCGATCGCGGATCGTGTCAATGAATGACGGCCGAGGGCCGTGACCGTTTCCGTTCATAACTGGATCGAGGCGGCTGCCGTCAGGTCATCCGGCAGCCGCGGCACGTCCCCGAACAGCGGCAGCGTCAGCACCGGAACCAGCGGATTGCCCCGATAATCCGGGTAGGTAACCTCGACGATCAGCACCGCACCATTGAAGCGCACGTCGGTTTGCAGCCGTTCCTGCGCGTTGGCGGGCACCCAGTTCAGGAACTCGTCGACCCGTTCGCGGGCGCGCTGCTCGACCAGGAGCTGGTAGTCCTCCTCGGCGGGGTCGACCGCGACCGCGGCGCGCGCGCCCTCGGCGGCGGCCATGTTCAGCCCCTGCATCAGCAACATCGGCAACGCGTAGCTGACGACCGCGTAGAAGATCACGAAAAACAACAGGAACACCAGCGCGAACTCGATTCCCGCCGCGCCGCGCTGACCGCGTCGCGGCCCCGTCCCTCGTTGCTGTTGCATAGCCTTAGCCTCCCGGCCCCGACGGGCCACCGCGGTCCGGTCAAATCAGCAAATCGACACCGCCCTCGCGCATGTCGAGCAGGTCCACGTCCATGCCGCCGACACTGATCCCGAGCAGCCGCAGCAGCGGATCGAGCAGGGTGTCGCCCAGCGTCTGCAGCAGCGGCGCCAGAAGGCCGCCCAGCAACGCACCCAGCACGTCGTCCAGATTGATTCCGAGGAGTGCCAGCGGATTCAGTCCAAGCACCTCGGGATCGACCGCCACCAACGTGTTACTCAGACCGTCGCCCAGGCTCGGGCCGAGGCCGGAGTACACGGCGTCCTCGCCTTCCCATTCGCCGCCGGGCTGCTGGGTAAACACGACCTCGCGGGGCACCGCCTCGCGCAGCGGCAGGTCGAGCGCCAGCCCGAGCCTCACGACATCGCCGAGCAGAATTGCGCGTAGCACGACCTCAGCCGGCTCAAGGACCTCGCCCCCAGTTGCGAGATCCTGCCAGCGCCCGAGCGTCACCGACGCGATCCCCGGATCGACGCCGAGCACCGCCTCGCGCGACGGGTCGCCCAGCGTCGCGCAGCGCGCGCTCTGGAACCAGGCCTCGCCGTCGGCGACCTCGATCGCGAGCGGCAGATCGACGTCCGCGGTCAATAGCCCCAGCACGTTCACGCCGGCGCTGGTCGTCAACTGCACCCTAACCTGCGCGGTGTCGACCTTGGTGCGCCACTCGCCGCTGCCGTCGCGTCCGGGCGGACCGATCGCGATCTTCGGCGCCTCGATCACGTGAATGTCGACCACGATGTCGGTGTTCAGCAGCCCGAGGTTCAACGGGATGCCCAGATTCACCGTGATCGCGTGGTCGCGGTTCGCGGTCAGCGCGGTCGCGCGGATCAGGTCGAGCACGTTGACGCCGGCGTGCAGCGCCGCGTCGTGGGCCGCGCCGGCCGGGGCGGTCAGCTCGAGCAGCTCGCCGAGGGTCAGCTCCACGTCCCGGATGCCGGCGCCCAGCAGCTGGCTTTCGAGCAGGCCGACGTCGACGTCGAGCACATCCGCGTGGTCGAGCGCGCTGACCGTCGCCTCCAGCAATTCCGCCAGCGTCACCTGCATGTTGAGCATCTCGTCCACGGTCGCCACCGCGAGGTCCAGACCGAGCACCGCGAAGCCCTGCATCAACTCGAGCAAGGTCAGGTTGGTGTTGGCCAGACCGTTATAGGCGACAGCGTCGAGATTCAGGTTGCTGCCGAGCAGTTCGTTCAGCAGCAGGTTCAGCAGCACCGATTCCTCGCTGCTGATGTTGGCCAGCTTGGTGCCGCCGAAGATCGTCGCGACCGGCTGACGCTCGGCCACCGCGACCGCGTTCAGCGTGACCGTGTCCCCGAGCAGGCCGCCGGCGAACAGGCTCGCGCGCACAGGATTGCGGCCATGGATGCGCACCGCCTCGTTGCGCAGGCCGCCGCCGTCCCGGAAGGTGCGCAGGCCGTCGACGGTCTCGACCCAGCCGAGCTGCACCGCGTCCGGCTCGGCCGCGAGGTCGCCTCGGTAGCCGTTGCGCAGTGCCGCGTCCTGGGCCCAGGCCGCGGCATCGCCGATGTCGCCGACGCCGCAGAGCCCGTGACGCATCGCGGTGTCCAACGCGACGGTGTCGGCGATCCGCTGCAGGCTGCGCTGCTCGAAGAACAACCGGCCGGCATCGACCGCCAGCGCCGCGAACAGCAGCGTCAGCAGCAGTGTCAGCGCCGCGAACAGGCCGATCGCACCCCGCTGTTGCCGCGGCGGGGCAGCGATGGCCCGGCCGTGCGGTCCAGTGTCTCTAGCCATGGCGATTCGACCTCCGATACACGCCGACGCCGCTGCGGGGCGGTCGGATCAGGGAGCAAACCCGGAACGATCGACGAACGTTTCCGGAATCCGGTGCGTGAAGCTTTGCAGGTGACGCTCGTAGGCGCGTTCGGCCTCGGCGTCGCGCAGTGCCTGCGGATGGGGAGATTGCAGCGCCCCGCTGGCCTGCAGCTCCAGCCAGCCCCGGGTTTCTAGGCCGGGGGCCGGCGGCGGAATCACGACGGGCGCGCGGGAATCCGCCTCCGCCCACGCTCCCGGGGCCAGAAACACGCCCGCGCACAGGGCCAGTGCGGCCAGGGCCGTCGGGGTAGCGATTCGGTAGGACATCTCGATCACCTCTTCATTGCAGGGCGGGCGGAACGACAGGCGGTTCGGCACAGGGACGTCAGCGTGCCGGTCGGGACCGCATCCCGGGCGGCATCGCCAGTTCGTCGGGCGACAGTCGACCGTCCGACGACTCCGGCCGGGAATCGCGCTCGCCGGAATCGCGGCCTTCCACCGGCGCGTCGGCAGACGCATTGCGGTCGGTGCGGCTCGCCGCCGCGGGCAAGCGCTGGCCCCGAAGCAGCTCGAGTTCGTCGACGCGCAGCTCGACCTCCGCGACCTCGGACCGGCTCAGGCCGTGCCGGGAGATCAGCGCGGTCGCGGCGTCGATCCGCTCTTCGCTGAAATACAGCAGCAGCAGGTTGTGAATCGGCCTACGGTCGCCGTCGCTCAGGTCCATCGCACTCATCAGCTCGAAATGCGCCTCTTCGGTCTCGCCCAGGACCATCAGCACGAAGCCGTAGTCGTTGCGGATGCGGGGATCGACCGGCAAATGCTCGCGCGCCAGCTTCAGGTGCTCCGCTGCCGCGCGGTAGTCGCCGGCGTCGGCACGCAGCAGCCCGAGGCCATGGTGGGCATGCCCGCTGGAACACCGGGCGAGCGATCGCTGGAACTCCTGTTCGGCCTCTTCGTCCCGCCCGATCCGCCGGAGGATCTGCGCCCGCTTCAGCGCGACCTCCGGCAGTTCGGCCGGCATCGTGTCCAGGCGCGCGAGCGCCGCATACTGGCGGCCGTCGCCGACCAACTGGTCGACCACGTTCAGGGTCAGCTTCTGATCCTGGTCGAGTTCGGAGGCACAGGCCTCGCGATCCGCGCGCTCGGACTTCCCGAGTCGGTCCCCGACAGTGGCACAGCCCGACGCCAGCAACGGCACCAGAAGCCACCACGCGAGTCGAAAACGTTCAGCCATCGCCCACCCCCATCAAGCCGCGTCCGAGGGCCATCAACCCGGGCGCCGCGAGAAACGCCAGCAGCGCCGGAAACAGGAAAACCATCATCACCACACTCATTTTCGCCGCCATCTTGCTGATTTTCTCCTGCGACCGCGTTTCCTGCCGGTCCAGGATCAGGTCGCTCAGCTTCTTCAGTGGCCCGCGCACCCCGCCCCCCTGCTGCACGAACTGGCGCAGGATCGGGGCGGCATCCTCGATCTCGGGCACCTGGAGCGCGTGCGACATCTCGTCGAGCGCCTCGGCGAGTTCCTGCCCGGCCTCGACCCTTTGCAGCACCAGCTCGAGTTCCTGCGCCGTGTCCGGCAGCAGCGTTCGGGCCTCGGTCGCAATCACCCGCAGCGCATGTTCCAGCGACAGCCCCGCTTCCAGCAGCAGGCGCAGCAACTGCACGAACAACCCTGCCTCGTGCCCGATCCGGGCCTGGCGCCGTGCAGCCAGCACCCCCAGCACGCGCTTGGGCAGCAGCACTGCGAGAATGGTCACCATAGCCAACCCGGCCAGCGGCCGCGCTTCCAGCTGGCCGGATGCCGAGAGCCACAGGAACCCGAGCAGCCCGACCGCGACCGGCAACACGTTCGCAACCGTCACGAAGACTCTGCGGTGCACCGGGCGCGGATACCCGGCCTGCGCCAGCAAGCGGCTGAGTTCGGCCGGGTCGAACGCCGGCGCCCGCTTGGATACGGCCGGGCGCATCCCGGTCGCCAGGCTACCCAACCGTGCCAATCCCTGGGCCGCCCCGCCCTGCCCTCGTACGCCGCCGATGCGTCGGCCGATCAGCTCGTCCTCGTGCACGCGCCGCACCAGTCCCCAGCCGAGCAGCCCGAGCGCGAACGCGACCAGTGCCAGCGACACCAGGGCCAACCACCATGCATCGACGTCCACGATTCGCCTCCTGCGTCAAACGCTCTTGAGCATACGCCAGAGCAGAAATATGCCGAGCACCTGCCAGGCCGCGGCCCCGAACAGCACGATGCGCCCGGTCGGATCGTCGAGCATCCATGCGTAGTAATCGGGATTCATCGCCACCATATACCCCGCGATCGCGATCGGGACCACGGCCAGCACGACCGCGCTCACGCGGGTCTCGCCGGTCAGCGCCCGCAGCTGGCGCCGGCTGCGGTCGCGCTGGCGCAGCACCGCGACAATGTTTTCGAACAATTCGGAGGCGCTGCCGCCGAACCGCTGGTTCACCTGCACGCCCAATGCGAGCAGCTGCAGCTCGCGGACGCGGTGCACCTGCGCGGTGGCCATCATCGCTTCGGTCATGCTGCCGCCGAGGTCGCCGGCGCGCAGCACGCGTTCCATCACGCCGCGCAAAGGCTCGCGAGACGACTCGACCGCGCTGCGCAGCGCGCCATCGATGCTGCGTCCGACGCGCAGGCCGCGGATCATGTGTTCCAGAAAGCCCGGCAACTGCTCGACGATCCGCGCGACCCGCCTGCGGTACTGCCACTGCAGCGCCCCGGCCACCAGGGCCGACACGGCGCCGACCCCCAGCAGAAAACCCAGCCAGCCGAGGTACAGCGAGGCGATCAGCCCCGCGGCGGCGGCGCCGAAGGCCAGCAGCAGCACGACCCCCGGACTCGCGTCGATCCCGGCGCGCTCGAAGTAGCGGCTGAGACGCCGCGGATTCGGAACGGTCTCGTGGGTCCGCAGCGCCAGTTCCGATACGCGCCTGGCGATCTGCTCCTCCTCCGCACGCTCGCGGCTGCGCCCGAGCAGCACCAGACCCACCGCGCCGAAGACCAGCGCGACGGCCAGCAGCATCGCCGCGGCCGGCGTCATGGCCGCGCCCGCCTGCGGCGACCGCCGCGAACGATCACCGCGTCAGTGCATGACATCCGCATCACCGTAGTAGCCTTCCCGCAGCTTCGGAATCGACGGCCGCGTCGGCGACCGCACGAAACGGTTCTGCGCGCGATCGTAGCTGAACAGCGTGTTGGTCACGTATGCGCCTTCGCGCAGCTCGATCAGCTCGAGCACCTCGGAAATGCAGCGGCGTCCGCTCGGCAGCCGCACGATGTTGATGACCAGTTCGACCGCCGAGCCGATCATCTGCTTCTGGGTCAGTTCCGGGATGTGCCGGCCGGACAGGCCGAGCAGCGTCTCCAGCCGCAGCAGCGCCTCGATCGCGCCGTTGGCATGGACGGTGCTCATCGAGCCGTCGTGGCCGGTGTTCATCGCCTGCATCATGTCCAGCACTTCGTCGCCGCGCGACTCGCCGAGGATGATGCGGTCGGGCCGCATGCGGAGCGCGTTCTTGACCAGGTCCCGGGCGGTGACCTCGCCGTGCCCCTCGACGTTTGGCGGCCGGGTTTCCATCCGCACCACGTGGCTGTGGCCCAGCTGCAGCTCACCGGTGTCCTCGATCGTGACCACGCGTTCGGTCGGCCCGATGAAGCCGCTGAGTATGTTCAGCAGGGTCGTCTTGCCGGTGCCGGTGCCGCCGCTGATCAGGATGTTGCAGCGCCGGCGGACCGCAAGCCGGAAGAAATCCAGCATGGCCTCGTCGGCCGAGTGATAGGCGATCAGGTCGCTGCTGCGCAGCAGGTCGCTGCGGAACTTGCGCACCGAGATGCAGGGGCCGTCCAGCGCGACCGGCGGGATGACCGCGTTCACCCGGCTGCCGTCGGGCAGGCGCGCATCGACCATCGGGCTGGATTCGTCCAGGCGGCGCCCCAGCGGCGCCAGGATGCGGTGGATCACGCGGATCACGTGCGCATCGTCGATGAAGCGCAGGTCGGTTTCGGCCAGCCGTCCCTCGCGCTCGACGAAGATGTGCTGGGCACCGTTCACGAGGATCTCGGTCACGGTCGGATCGACCAGCAACACCTGCAGCGGGCCATAGCCCGTCAGCTCGTCGACCATCTCCTCGGTGAGCCGATCGAGATCGTAGCGGGTGACCGCGAGCTGCTGGCTGGCGGCATAGGCCGCTACCTTTTCCTCGACGTACTTGCTGATCGACGATTTCACCCAGTCGCCCAGATCGACGCCGTCCTCCTCGATCGCGTCGATCAGGTACCGGTGCAGCTGCAGCTTCAGAGACTGGTAGCTCTCCGACTGCTTCAGCGCGAAACTGTGGGAAAATCCTCCGAGCCGCATCATCGCACCCTCAACGTGATCCGTGGCTCAGCCCGATCAGCCGCGCCAACCCGCCGCGCCGTGCCGACCCGGTCTCGCCCAGCCGGCCGAGCACCTCCTCGACGGCCGCCGCATAGCGATCGCGGGGGGCGACCTCGAACACGCTGCGACCGAGGTTGGCGGCCCGCAAGCGCACTGCCGGGGCCGGGGGCAGTGCCGCGAGCAGCGGCAGATCGAAGGATTTCGCGAGAGCCGCCTGGTCGGGCGCCACTTTCGGCTCGTAGCGGTCGATCAGAAACCCCGCCAGCCGGTCCTGCAACCCCCAGTCCTTGATCAGACGCAGGCGTCTGAAGTTCTGATTGCAGCTCGGCACGCTCTGATCGACCAGCAACAGGATCTGCTCGGCATGCGACAGCAGCAGTTGCAGAAAGTCCGACGGCGGTACCCCGCTGAGGTTGAGCACGACGTGCGTGAAATGCTGCTTGAGCACCCCCAGGAGGAGGTAGATCTCGGCCGAGGTGACGTCCTCGATCCCGCCGGCCTCCTCGGGCATCGCGAGCAGCTTCAGCCCCGAGCCATGGGCCGGAAACGCGCTCTCGATCAGCGTCTGGTCCAGGCGCCGGAGGTTGCGTACCGCGTCCAGGAAGCTGAACGAACTCTCCAGACCGAGCAACTGCAGGCTGTCGCCCGGAGGCAGGCCGAGGTCGAGCAGCAGCACGCGCGCGCCCGCCACCCGCTGCTGCAGACCCAGCGCCAGGTGCTCGGCGAAAAAGGCGTTGCCCAGATCGGGACGGGCATTGAGCACGGCGACGAATCGGCCATGATTGGCTGACACGGACTGGCCGGACGGCAACCGCTGCTGCAGGCGCCGCACCAGGCCCGTGAGCTCGGAGGTTCGCGCACCCGGGGTCAGGAAGTCCCGCGCCCCGGCACGCATCGCCGCCAGCACCAGGTCGCTGTCCATGCCGTCCCCCACCGCAACGACGCTGAGCATCGGCTTCGCGACCAGAAGGCCTTCGATGAACGCGGTCATGCGGGCCGTGTTGGCCGGTTGCAGGCCGACGAACACGACCAGCGCGCCGGTCATGTCGACCAGATCCACCACGTCTTCCAGCGGCCGGCCCTCCGCCGAAACGACCTCGCCAACCTGGGCGAGGCCCGCTTTCAGCCACTGCAGTTCGCGGTCACTCTCGAAAACCGCGATAAAGTTCTGGCGTTCCATCGGTTGCCCACCCTGCGCCATCAGTCCCAAAGCCCCATGCGTCTGCTGAAACTGCCATCCTCGAACAGGAACAGCTCGGCGAAACTCGGATCGTACTCGTGGAAATGGCGTCCGGGCAGCTCCGGAAGTTCGGCGTCGGCCGCCAGCGGGCGCACCAGCCGGGGGGTCACGATCATCAGCAGCTCGCGGTCCTCGGCCTCGAACCGTGATGACCGGAAAAAGGCGCCGAGCACGGGCAACGTGCCAAGACCGGGCAGCTTGTCGACGCTGGCGATGGTACTGGAACTAACCAGGCCGCTGAGAACGAAACTCTCGCCATCGGCCAGTGCCACGGTCGTATCGGTGCGCCGCACCCGCAGCGCCGGCACCGAGGTACCCTCGAGCCGGATGCCGGCCTGGAAGTCCAGCTCACTCACCTCGGGTGCGACCTTGAGCATGATCCGGTCGCGGTCGACCACGGTCGGCGTCAGCGACAGACGCACACCGAACTCCTTGAACTCGATGGTCACCGAGTCGCCCCTGCCGCTCGGCACCGGGATGGGAAACTCGCCGCCGGCGAGGAAACTCGCCTTCTGGCCACTGAGCGCCACCAGGCTGGGCTCGGCGAGCGTATAGGCGAAACCGCTGCCCTCGAGCGCGTTCAGCAAGGCGAGGAAATTGCGTCCGCCGCCGCCGTAGAAGATGTTGAAACCGGCCTCCGGCGCGGTAATCCCCGGCGAGATGGTCCCGAAAGTGCCTGGACTGAACGTCTGGCCGCCCAGGACCTCGGGCGAACCGACCAGAAAATTGGACGACGCCCGCCGGCCGAGCAGCGAGATCCCGGCTTCACGCAACTTGTTCCGGCTCACCTCGACCAGCCGGATATCGGTCTGGACCTGCGCCGGAAGTTCGGCGCGCGCCTCGCGCGGGGGCACGCGTTCGTGCACCGCCACCGCGGCCGGACCGGCGACCATCAGGACCGACTTCACGGGATCCCGCGCGCAGCGGGTCCAGACCATCAGCGATGTCGTGCCGGCGCCGATACCCGTCAGCAGAAACCCATGGGTTCCGACCATTTGCACGTCGGCGACGTTCGGGTCGCCCACCGCGACCCGCTCGGCGGGTACCGGCAGCCGCAGGGATTGTTGCGCCCCGACCTGCAGATCCTGCACCCGCGGCAACGCCGGGGCCAGATCCGCGCAGCCAGCTTGCGCGGCCGCTGCCGCCGGCCACACCAGCGCCAGGGCACCGAGCAGCCCCACCATCCGGAAGATATGCCCGGCCTGGCGCGGCCGGGCGCGGCGGAATCGGTCGATCGTGTCGGTTCTCATGCTCGCTCCACCATCGCTGGATGATCAGGGTTGGATCTCGACGCTCTGTGTCCCGCGGTGCAGAATCACGCCGGGCCGGGGTTCGGGCGCAGGCCGCCGCGCAGGATCCGGCGGCGGCGACACGGCTGGCGGCAGCAACGCGTCGATGGTGGTGAAGCGCAGCGGTTCTTCTGCAACCGGCCGGGGCATCAGCGTGCCCAGCCCGACGACCGGCGCCGCGGCTTCGTCGACCGGGCCCGGATCCACGTCCACGTCCGCGGCCGCCACCGCCAGCCGCTCATCGGCGCCGTGCAGCGCCAGCCGCAGCGAGCCGGCGTTCGCGGCGAGCATCACCTTCGGTGCTTCGTCCTCTGGCACCGCGAGCACCGCCGTGCGGTTGCTGCGCCGCTGGCCGTCGCGCTCGCCGTCGGTGTCCTCGGCGGCACCGTCGGGGGGCAGATCCAGCCTCAGCTCATAGCTAAGCACCCGCAGATCCGAGACGACCACCTGGGCCGATTCGCGCGCCGGGCCGGCGCGGGCACCGGTCTCCTTCAGGTAGAGCAGCAGATCGACATGATCGCCCGGCGCGATATATCCGCCCGCACCGACCACGTCGTCGACCGCGACCGCGAGCGCCCGCTCGCCGGGGCGCAGCGTCCGCGCGAGCTGGCTGGCCTTGAAGAACCGGGTGTCGAGCAGTGGCTCGCCTTCGCGCACGGGCAGCACCAGCAGCTTCCCGATCACCGCGTCGGGTTCGGAAAACGCGTGCGGCGGCCGCACCGACAGGCGTTCGACGCGCAGGTCGTCGGGCCCGACGCGCGCGCCCGCCTGCAGATCGCGGGCAGCGAACAATACCTCGACCCGGGCGTCGTCCTCGACCGTCGGTTCCGGCGGCGGCGCCGGCTCGGCAGGCGGAGCCGCGACCGGCTCGGGCTGGCGCGAGAGCTGGTAACCCGCGATCCCCGCGATCACCGCGGCACCCAGCAGCAGGATCGCGACCACCGTCATCAGCCGGCTGTTCATCGCAGATTGCCTCGATGCAGAGGGCCTCTACCGCACCCAGGGCCGCGCAACGGCGCCGCCGCCGACCCAAACCCCGAACCGCCGGCCATAGCATTGGTTAGCTTCACCGATCCCCCCGCTATCATTCGTTTCGGTACCTCTACCGGCTGGTATCAGGCCATGCCCGGCGCATCCCGCCGACACCACCTGAACCCGCCGCGGAAGCCAAGCTACTGAGTACACGCACTTCCGGGTGCGGCAATGAGTGTTGCCTGTCCCCACTGCCATCGCAATAGTTGGAGTGGATTAACCCGATGGGAATATCGTCGAGTTCGTCCGGATTGAGTAATCTGTTCGTGGGGTTGCGGCCTGCAGCTCCGGGGCGTCGCCAGTGCGGGCTCCAAACTCGAGCGACAACTACAACGGTTGCATACACGGGAGATCCAGTCATGTTCAAGCAAGCGATTATCGAGTTCTTTCGCGACGACGAAGGCGCCAGCGGTATCGAATACGCGCTGGTCGCCGCGATGGTGGCGCTGGCGATCGTCGCCTTCGTTCCGCAGGTCCGCGACGCCGTCACCGAGATCTTCACGTCCATCGCCGATACGCTGTCCGAGTCTGTAGCAGAGTAGGCGGACTCGCGCCAGCCCGACACGGAACCCGGAGGGTCCCCGCCTTGATCCCCGGGCTCCCGGTGCCACGGAACGGCCCGCCGGCCGCGCGACGCAAGGCATGATCGCGGTCGCGGCAGTCGCCTGGGCCGCGCTTTGCGGCTGGCTCGATCTGCATACACGGCGCCTTCCCAACGCACTCACGCTCGGCGCTGCCGGCGTGGGGGCGTTGGTTCTGTTGCTGCGTGGCGAGACGCTGCTGCATCAGGCATCGCCTGGTTCTGCATTGCTCGCGTTCGGCCTTGCGCTCGTCTTGACGCTGCCCGGCTACGCGCTCGGGCGGCTCGGGGCCGGCGACGTGAAGCTGCTCGCGGCGATGGCGCTACTCGGTGGTCTCACCGCGCTGCTCTGGGCCTTTGTCGTCGGCGCATTCGCGGCCGTGATCGTCTTCGCCGGCTGGTCGCTGTTCTGGCGCATCCAGTTCATGCCGTCGGTCTACCGCTGGGTATCCCGGGCCGGAGGGCCGGTCCCCGACCCGCGCACGGTGCGCATTCCTTTCGCCCCGGGGCTCGCGCTCGGCTTCGCGCTGTCGCTGCCGCTCGCGTCCCGGCTGGCCGCAGGCTAGTCGTCCATGTCCGGCACGCCATCGCGCTGCGGCGATTGCCGCGCCGGAAACCAGTCCTCGTCCGCGACCGGCGGCGCCCGCAGCGCCTCTTCGCCCAGCGGCAGCCAGTCGGCCTCCGGCGCCGCGACGTAGAGCGCCCGTCCCTCCGCCCCGCGCGGCGCCCAGCGGCGGAGGAACTGCGACCGCGCAAGCCGCAGGTTGCCGCGCGCGGGATCCGCCAGCCAGACCCGCGCCGGGCCGATACCGCGCAGCACCGCGAAATGGCCGACGGCGGAAGCCCCCGGCAGGTGCAGCAGCGCCGGCCTTCCCGCGCGGCCGAGGCCGTCCCAGTCCAGCGCATAGCCGAACGCCCGCAGCCCGTACTGCGCGCAAACCTGCTGCAACTGGTCGAGACCGACCACCTTCCGCGTACCCAGGCGTTCGAGCACGTCGGCTTCGGTCACCGGCAGCGCGTGGACCTCGGCGAGCAGCGTGGCCAGCGCAGCCGCGCCGCAGGATTCCGGCCAGGACTGGCGCTGGACCCGTCGGAAATCCGCCGGCGGCCGCAGCAGCCGGTTCAGTACCGACCGCGGCATCAGAACGCGCCGGCGATGCGGTTGTACGCCAGCGCCACCGCGACCAATCCGCCCAGCATGAGCAGCCAGAGCACCACCGCCCGCAGCGGCGGCTGCTGCGCGACGTCGAGCGGGATCAACAGCAGCAGCGCGAACATCGCGCCCGCGGCGACCAGCCCCAGCACCGGAACCGAACCCAGTGCCAGCGGAAGCATCGCGAGAATCACCGCGACGTGCAGACGCTGCCAGCCGCCGTGCCACGGGGTCAGTCCGCGCAGCAATAGCCAGAACACGCTCGGCACCAGCAGCGCGACCAGCACTGCGGTGCGCACGGCCTCGAGCAGGCGCCCCGCGGCATCGTCGCGACCGACCAGCAGGCCGACCAGCACGTTGACCAGCACGATGCCGAACAACAGCAGCCACCCGGCCAGGAGTTGCCCCAGGCCGTCGTCGAGGCTGCGCAGCGTGCTGCGCGGGCGTGTAACGAAAGCGAGCAACAGACGCCAGGCCTCCCCGGCGGACGCCGAGGGCCGGAACGCGGTTTCAGTCATAACGAAGGGCCTCCATAGGGGACAGCGACGCCGCCTTGTGCGCCGGGTAATAACCGAAGAAGCCGCCGATCGCGGCCGAGAACAGCAGCACGAGCAGCACCACGCCGGACTCCATCTGGCCCTGCCAGGGCAGCATCTGGTTGAGCAGCACGATGCTGCCGGCGGCGAACAGCATGCCCAGAAAACCGCCGAGCAGCGTCAGCAATGCAGCCTCGCCGATGAACTGGATCCGGATCTGGCCGGCATTGGCGCCGACCGCGCGGCGGATACCGATCTCGCCGACCCGCTCGCTGACCGATGCCAGCATCACGTTCATCACGCCGATCCCGCCGACCACCAGGCTGACCGCGGCGATGCTGGCGAGCGTCCAGGTCATCGCGGCGGTCAGGCGGCCGGCGAGGCTGGCGATCTGCCCCATGTCGGTGACTGTGTAGATCGGGCCGCCGTGCGACAGCGCGGTGTTCTTGGTCAGCAGGTAGAGTTCGATCGCCAGCGCGACCTCGTCCTTCGCCTCGCGCGAGACGGGCTGGACCATCAGGTACTGGACATGGCGCACGCCCGCGATCGACCGCTGCACGAAGCTGACCGGAGCGAACAGATCGCTGTCCTGACCCTGGCCGAGCGCGGCGTCGTCGCGGCGCGACAGCACGCCGACCACCTCGACCGACTGCCCCTGGAACCGCACCGTCTGGCCGACCGCCGGACGGTTGCCGAACAGCCGCTCCGCGAGTTCGGCTCCGAGCACCGCGACCGGGGCACCGGCACGCTCGTCGGCAGCGGTCAACGGCCTGCCGATGTCGACCCGCAGGTCGCGCAGCCCGAGGTAGTCGGGCGTAGTACCGACCAGGCTTGCCACCGCCCGCCGGTCTCCGTAGCGGACCTCGCCCTGCAGCTGCGAGACCGGCGCGACGCGCAGGACCCCGGGAATCGAATTGCGCAGCCGCTCGGCATCGCGCACGGTCAGGCTCTCGGCGATCAGCGGGTTGAAAAAGCTCGTCGGATCCTGCACGTTTCCCGGGGTCACGATCAGCAGGTCGGAGCCGAGCACGGCCACCTGCCCCTCGATGTAGGCACGGGCGCCGAAGCCGATCGCGAGCAGCGTGACGACCGCCCACACGCCGACCGCGATCCCCAGGATCGTCAGGCCGCTGCGGGTCTTGTGCTCGCGCAGCAACGCCATGGCGTCAGTCAGCACCGCCGGGATCCCGGATCCGCTCATCACAATGCCCTCAGCATCTGACCGCCGGCCCTGTCCGCACCGGCGCTCGCCACCGGCCAGAGCTTCCCGGCGTCGAGACGGTAACAGCGTTCCGCCCGGGCCGCGAGGTCGTGGTCATGCGTCACCAGGATCACGGCCATCTGCGGCTCGCGCCTGCGTAGATCCCGGACGATCGACAAAACCTCCGCGCCGGTTTCCGGATCCAGATTGCCGGTGGGTTCGTCCAGCAGCAGGATCCGGGGCCGCGCCGCGAGCGCACGGGCGATCGCGACACGCTGCTGCTGCCCGCCCGAGAGCTGGCGCGGCCGATGCCCGGCATGCGCGGCAAGCCCGACCTGGGCGAGCGCTGCCTCCGCCCGGGTGCGCCGCTCGGCACGGCTGAGGTCGGCACGGTAATCCAGCGGCATCTCCACGTTGCGCAATGCGGTCATGCGGTCGACCAGATGAAATCGCTGGAAAACGAAGCCCAGCGTGCGTCCCCGAAAGATGGACAGCGCCTCGTCGTCGAGCGTCTGAACCGAGCGGCCGCCAACGATGACTTCGCCCCTGTCCGGCCGCTCGAGACACCCCAGCACGTGCAATAGCGTCGATTTTCCCGACCCGGAAGGCCCAATGATCGCGCTGTAATCGCCCGGCTGCACCGCCAGCGAAACCCCGCGCAGGGGTTCCACGCGGTGCCCGCCGACGGAGAAACCCTTGACGACATCGACCAGTTCGAGCACCGGACCCGGCGCGCGGTCACTCCCGGTAGAGGACGAGGACATCGTCACCATGCTCCCACGCGTCGACCAGCGCGACCTGGGATTCATCCTGTACCCCGAGGCGCACCCCCACCGGATGCAATTCGCCTCGAGGTCCGGAGGTCCAGATCACGGCCTTGCCCGATGCGCGCAAGCGTTCGAGCTCGCCTTCGTGCCCCCGCAGCACCGCGGGATCGGGACGGTACAGCAGCGCTTTCAGCGGAATCACCGGCAACCGGCCCGAACGGCCCGTTTCGATCCGGGCCTGTGCGGACATCCCCGGGAACAGCTCGCGATCGGCGTTATCCACATTGACCACCACGTCGTACACGGTGATGCCGCCTTGCCGCTGCCCTCCGGCACGCACGCTGCGCACTTGGCCAGGAAACTCCCTGCCCGGAAAAGCCTCGACGGTAAATCGGACCGACTGCCCCGAAGCCACGCGCCCGATATCGGCCTCGTTCACTTCCAGCCGCAGCTCGAGAGCTTCGAGGCTCGGGGCCACCTCGAACAGCGGCTGGCCGCCGGCGGGCGACACCGGCTGCCCCGGTTCCGCGAACAGACTCAGCAGCACGCCGTCAATCGGGCTGGCGACCACGCTGCGCTGCAGGTTCTCGGCGGCGCGGTCGCGCCGGATTCGTGCCTGCTCGACGTGCGCCTCGGCAATCTCCAGCGCTGTCTCCAGTTCCTCCTGGTTCGCGACGGCCTGGTCGCGTTCGTCCCGCGGGATCAACCGTTCCCGGAGCAGGCGCTCCGAGCGCTCGCGTTCCTGCCGCGCGCGCTGCGCCCGGCCGCGCGCCGCCGCCGCATCTCCTTGAGCCGCCAGCCAGGCCGACTGGGCCTCCTCGAATGCCAGGCGTAGATCGGTGTCCTCGATCCGGACCAGCCAGGCGCCGGACCGAACGCGGTCATCGCCGGCCGCGACGCCGTCGGCCACTTCGGCCACGACCCCGGTAACCTGAGGATGCACCGCGATCTGACCCCGGGCGCGCAGGACTCCCTGCGCGCGAACCTCCAGCAGGAGATCGCTCTCGACTACCGGGGTTCCGGCTACGCCGTCGGGCAGCCGCGTACCGCTGGCCGGCAGCAGAACCAGCACAAGCAGCACGACCCCGAGTCCGGCAGCGATGGCCGCCGCCCGCAGAGAAAATCCGCCGGTCCCCCAGAAGTTCAGGAGCCGGCGGTACCACGATCCCGTCTGCAGCATCGCAACTTCCCTGCGGTCAGAACGATCCCGCCGGACCATCATCATCCAAACCGCCGATCGCCCAATACAGGCGCACGATTGCCTGCTGGCGGTCAAACTCAGCTCCGACGGAACGTGCCGACGCCTCGCGGTACGCGGTCTCGGCCAGCGAGAGATCGTAGAAGGTTCGGATGCCTTCCCGGTATCCGCTGCGCGCGAGCTGCAGATCAAGTTCAGCAGCGGCAAGGGCCTTGCGAGTGAGTTCGATCCGCTCCGACGCTTCCTGCAGGTCCTGCTGGGCATCGCGGATGTCGGTGACCACCTGCTGGCGCAGCGCCTGCGAGCGTTCCGATTCGGCGATCACTCGGGCACGCGCCTCGGAGACCCTGGCGCTCCGGAGCCCGCCATCGAAGACATCCCATCGCAGCTGCATGCCTACGGTGTAGTTGGGGGCGGTTCCGCCACTGGCAAACTTCTGGACGCTGTAATTGCCCGTAAGCTGCAGCGAGGGGTAGCGATCGGCCAGCAGTCGCCGCACCCGCTCGCGCTGCGCCGCGACCGCATGCGCCTGCCCCGCCAGCCGCGGATGCTGGTTCAGCGTGTCCTCATCCGGAAGCCGCTCGGCGAGGTCGGCCGGATCGATCATCCGGCTGTGCCCGGCGATGTCGAACTCGAATTCGCCAGGTTCGAGACCCATCGCCTGCCGCAAGCGCAGCATGTTGCCCTGAAGGTCGTTGCGCAGGCTCGTGACCTCCACCTCGGCGCGCGCAACATCGGCGTCGGCGCGCGCGATGTCGCCGGCACTCACACGCCCTGCCCGTTCCAGCCGCCGCGCCATTCGGGCAGCCTCGCGCAGGCGCGTCAACGACTCCTCCTGCACGTCCAGGAGCGCGCGCAGGTGCAGGATCTCGAAATAATGCTGCGCGACCGTCAGCACCGTATCGACCTGCACGCTGTCGAGGGACGAATCCAGGGCCTGCCGGTCGCTCCGGGCCGCCGCGAGCCCGTGCTGGCGGCGGCCGAAATCGAGCAGCAGGTATTCGACGCTGACGGCTCCCACGTACCGCGTGAACCCGGAGAGGTCGCGCTCGGCCTCAGCCACCGGAACCTGCCCGAGCGACGGGTCGAGCACCGAAAAGTCCAGGAAGGGCCGAGCCTCGACCGGCGACGCCTGGTTCAGCGTCGTCCGCTCGCCGGAGGTGGTGATCGAGACCGAAGGCCAGTAGGCCGATTCCTGCGCGCGCACCCGCGCATCGGCCGCTTCCAGATCCCACTTCGCTTCCCGAACCCCCGGGTTGTTTTCCAGTGCCCGAAGCACAACCTGTTCCAGATCGAGCACGGGCAGCCTGTCAGCCCCCGCAGAAGGCGCCGCCAGCGCCAGCATCAGCCAGGAAACGAGCACCAGGCCACAGGCCCCCACGGCCTGTTTGCCTCTTCGCGAATTCGGCACCATACCAGTTCACCCCTGCAAGTATTGTTGCTTGCACATCGTCAGCGTGCGTTTCGGCTCGGCTCGCGCAGGCGAACCAAGATGCAGCGAAACAGCGGTTGGATGGAATCGACGCGTCAAGGGTCCGCCGACATCCCGCATGACCAGTCCGCACCATGCGCTGAAGCATCGCAGGGATACTGCCCTTTTGTATATCGTACCTAGGTGCTATATACAAGTTACTTCCCACATATGGTTGACGGCTGAACAAAGCCCTTCCTAATATTAATGGTGTCAGCTGGGCTGGCGTGGACAAACACCCAAAAATTCGATAGGAGCGCTACTCTCATGATTCGTCAGTTGGATAGCCATGAAATGAAACAAGCCCGCGGCGGCGCCGACGCCACCGTCAACCTGGGCGCCCTTGGTTCCATCACCGTAGACGCCGCCATGCCGGCGTTGGCCGCGATCGCCGCAGGCGTGAACGGCCTGCTGATCGGTGTCGTCAACGCACTCGGCGGCCTGCTCGGCCCGCTGCTGGCCTGACCCACCCCAGCCGATCCGGCTACGGCCGGATCGGCTGCCTCGGCAGCCTCTCTGTCGGCATCCGCCGAGAGGAAGGCTGCTGTTTTTTTCCGCCGCACGCCCGCAATTGCATGCTTCCCGCCCCGGGGTGACCGGCGCAGTATGTCTTCCCTGGTGACATTCCGCCCCTGAGTGTGATCCGAATCACCCCCCCCGCTACCTAAAGGCACCAACACAAACGGGGCCCGGATGCCAACAACACATCCGGGCCCCGCGCCGAACTGCACCGGCAGTTCGGCTGGGCTACGGCGAAATTACAGGAGACCGCCCAGCAGCCCGCCCCCCAGAAGGTTCCCAACAAGCGAAAGAACCGGCTGGAGCAGACCCAGAATCGGCCCTAAAAGGCCACCAAGAAGATCCATAATCATAACTCCCGAAACGTGATGTGATGTGATGTACCATGTATACAGCGAGCAATAAGGAGCAACAGCAAAGCGCACCAACAACCCGCGATCAGGCAATTACCGGTAACGCCTTACGGGTATTCAAGGTAATCGCCCAAGCCACCAGACTCAATCATCCCTTGGCACTACTCGCTTCGAACTGCCTGCGCGCCGAACGCCACGAACCGGCTACGATCGGCTAGAATTCGGCCATGAGGATCCTGCTGCTTGTCGCCGCCATCGTCGGCGTGTTCCTGATCGTGCGCACCCTGCTCCGGAGCTCCGGAAAGGGGGCTCCCGCAGTTCCGCCCGAACGGGTCAAGCAGCAGGGCCCGGTCGTGCGCTGCGCCCACTGCGGTGTCCATGTGCCCCACCTCGAGGCGTACCGGGCGGGCGAGCGCGTGTACTGCTCCCGCGAGCATGCGCTGGAGGACGCCCGCAGCCGCGACGACGACTGATTCCGCGTTGAAGACCCCGGTCGACACCCCGCACTCGCTCTGGCTGATCGGGCTCTACCGGCTCTTCGTCGCGTCCTTCCTGCTGTGGCTCGGCACGATCGCTCCCGGCGATCCGGGATTCGTGCCGGCGTCGACACCGGGGTTTCAGTTCGTCGCCGCCGGCTACCTCGCGTTCGCGATGGTGCTCGCGGTGCTGGCCCGCGAATCGGCACAGGCACCCGCCCCGCTGCTCGAATACCAGGTGATCGGCGGGGCCCTGGGCGACATCCTCGCGATCAGCCTCGTCCTGCTCACCGCGGGCGGGGTAGAAACCGGGCTGGGACTGTTGCTCATTCCAGCCGTAGCGGCCACTGCGGCGATGACGAGCGGCCGGATCAGCCTGTTCGTCGCCGCGCTGGCCACGCTGATGCTGCTGATCACCGAACTGGTGATCGGACCGAAACTGGCGTGGGCGTTCACGCCCGCCCCGACCCAGACGGGCCTGCTCGGAGCGACGCTGTTCGTCGCGGTGATCATGGTCTGGCGCCTGGCACGCAGGGCCGGCATCAGCGAGGACCAGCTGGCCCGGCAGGAGGAGGATCTCGCCAGCCTCGCAGAACTCAATGCCCAGATCGTCGCGCGCATGGGTGCCGGGGTGATCGCGGTCGAGCGCAACGGCCGGATCCGGAGCATCAACGAGGCAGCACGCCGCCTCCTTCCCCCGCGAGCCGGGCGTACGCTGCAGGAGCTCTCGCCCCGCCTTGCCGACGCGCTGCGCCAATGGCAGCGTGAGCCGAGGCTTCCATTGTCGGTGCAGTTCCCGGGCGATGCCGAGCAGACGGAACTGGAAGTACGGCTCGCGCCCCTGGGGTTCGCGGGCGAACAGGGCACCCTGCTGATCCTCGAGGATGCGACCGAGATCAAGCGCAAGGCGCATGCGAGCAAGCTGCAGTCGCTGGGGAAACTGACCGCCAGCATCGCCCACGAGATCCGCAATCCGCTGGGTGCGATCAGCCACAGCGCGCAGTTGCTGGCCGAGTCTCCCCAGCTGACCGTGAGCGATAAACGGCTGCTGGAAATCATCCAGAACCAGAGTGCGCGGGTCGACCAGGTAATCCGGAACGTACTCAGTCTCTCGCGCGGGCGGCCCGCAGAACGCGGCAGGCTGGTGCTGCTCGAGCGGCTTGAGCGCTTCGCCGAGGAATTCTGCGGAGCGCTGCAGCTGCGCCGCGATGCACTGCACATCCGGGTGACTCCACCCGACGCGGAGGTGTTGTTCGACCCGCTGCAACTGAACCAGGTGCTCTGGAACCTGTGCCACAACGCGCGGGTGCACGGCGGACACGACAACCCCGGGCAGGGACCGATCGTGCTGCGCGGAGGCGCCGGTCAAATCAGCCGGGCCGCAACCCTCGATGTGATCGACGCGGGCCCCGGCATTTTACCGGCGCAACTGGAAGATCTGTTCGAACCCTTCCGGTCCCATGCCCCGGGCGGTACCGGGCTTGGCCTGTACATCTCGCGGCTGCTGTGCGAGAACAACGGGGCCGCTCTGGAATACGTCCAGCACCCCCAGGGGGGCTGCTTCCGCATCCTGTTCGCGCCCGTGGACGACGGCTCCTCCCCAGCCGAGCGGGGGCCACCAGACCTCGGCGACTCGAAATGACCGGCCTGGATGCCTATCCTTTGTGAGGGCTTCGCAAGGGAAGACATCGGCGCCTGCCGTCCTTTCCCGACCCCGTCTGATGGCGGGATTCGGCTCTCCCGCTGCGGAGTCCGGCCGCTGGAGTTCCCGGTCGCGCCGCGTACCGGCCCCGTCTTGTCGGGCGGAGGGCGCGCGCCCGACCCCGTCGACCAGGCGATAGCGAGCAGGCCTGTGCCCAAGGACGTTCGATGAGCATCAAGCATGTGCTGGTGGTGGATGACGAACCCGATATCTGCGAACTGCTGGAGATCACTCTGCAGCGCATGGGCATCGATACCACCACCACGACGCGCATGACCCGGACGATCGAACTGCTGGAAGAGCGCCGGTTCGACCTCTGCCTGACCGACATGCGCATGCCCGATGGCGATGGGCTGGAGCTGGTGCGGCTGATCCAGGATCGATACCCTGAACTGCCCGTCGCGATCATCACCGCCCACGGGAGCATCGACACCGCGGTGCAGGCACTGAAACTGGGGGCCTTCGACTTTGTCACCAAGCCGGTCGATCTGAACCTGCTGCGCAGACTCATCGACAGCGCGTTGCGGCTGGGAGCGGGTGGCGCACCGGAGTCCGCCCAGGGATCGGGCGAAGGAGCACCGACCACCAACCCGCTGCTCGGGCGTTCGCCAGCGATGGTACAGCTGCGCAACCGGGTGGCACGCCTGGCCCGCAGCCAGGCACCGGTGATCATCCTGGGAGAGTCCGGGTCCGGTAAGGAACTGGTGGCCCGCGAGATCCACCGCCTGGGGCCGCGGGCCGGCGGGCCGTTCGTCCCGGTCAACTGCGGTGCGATCCCGGCCGAGCTGATGGAGAGTGAGTTCTTTGGCCATCAGAAAGGCGCGTTCACCGGCGCGGTGCGGACCCGGGTCGGCCTGTTCCGCGAAGCGCACGGCGGCACCCTGTTGCTCGACGAGGTGGCCGAACTCCCGCTTCCGCTGCAGGTAAAGCTGCTGCGTGCCCTGCAGGAACGGGCGATCAAGCCAGTGGGCGCATCGCGTGAAGAGCCGGTCGACGTGCGCATCCTGTCGGCGACCCATCGCGACCTTGCCGCGGATGTCGCGGAAGGACGTTTCCGACAGGATCTGTATTACCGGCTCAACGTGGTGGAGCTGCGGGTTCCGCCACTGCGTGAACGCCACGAGGATCTCGAGGAACTGGCGCGGCACATTCTCGCGCGCATCGCCGGGGAGTGGGGGATTCCAGGTCTGTCGCTGTCCGAGGATGCGCTGGCACGGCTCAGGCAGCATCCGTTTCCGGGCAACGTACGCGAGCTGGAGAACATACTGGAGCGCGCCGCGGTCATGGTGGACGGGCGGGTCATCGACAGCAGCGCGCTCGATTTTCCGAACTGTTCCAGGGCTGGAACCGGGTCCGGCGGCAACCCCGCCACGGTCATGGAGGGCCAGGTCGCGCTGGACGACCACCTGGCCGAGCAGGAACGCCGCGCGCTGGAGGCTGCGCTGGCGCAGACCGCGGGCAACCGCACCGCGGCCGCCCGCGTGCTGGGTCTGAGCTTTCGGCAGATGCGCTATCGGCTGAAGAAGCTGGGCATCGACTGAGCCCCTGCGAATCCCCGCGCGTTTCCCGGATCCGGATCAGCCCGCCAGGCGCCGCTGCGGAGGGTCGGGGAGTTCCCGAAGCATCCGATCGAGCTCGTACAGCGGCAGGCCCACCACGTTGCTGTAGGAGCCGGCGAGACAGCGGACGAACGCCGCGCCCCGGCCCTGGATCGCGTAGGCACCCGCCTTGCCCAGCGGTTCGCCGGTCACCAGATACGCGGCGATCTCCGCGGGTGCGATCTCGCGTATCCAGACGCGCGTCTTCACGCGGCAATCGCGCGTTCGCTCGCCCCGGCGAGCCAGCGCGAGGCCGCTGTACACGCTGTGGACTCTTCCTGAGAGGCGCGCGAGCATCAAAGCGGCCTCGCCCGTATCCGCCGGCTTGCCGAGGATTTCGCCGCCGACCGCGACCACCGTGTCCGCGCCGAGGATCCACTGGCCCGACCGGGTTCCGGCGATCGCCTCGGCCTTGCTCCGTGCCAGGCGCAGCACCAGCCGCGCCGGAGATTCCCGCGGCCGCGGGGACTCGTCGATGTCGGCCGGCGCCAGCGTGAACTCGACGCCAAGTTGCGCCAGCAGTTCGCTGCGGCGGGGCGAAGCGGACGCAAGCACCAGCGGCCAGGTCATGCGCGGTGGTACGGATGGTTGGCGAGCACCGACCAGGCACGGTAGAGCTGTTCCGCAACCAGAACCCGCACCAGCATGTGCGGAAAAGTCAGCGCTGACAGCGACCAGATCCAGTCGGCACGCTCGCGGATCGAGGCGTCGAGCCCGGCAGCACCGCCGATCAGCAGCGCCACGTCGCGGCCCGAGTGGCGCCACTGTTCGAACCGCGCTGCCAGGCGCCGGGTATCCACCCGGTCACCGCGTTCGTCCAATGCGACCAGGATCGCCTGCGGCGGCACCGCCGCCAGCAATGCCTGTGCTTCGGCACGGCGCAGCGTGGAGGCATCCATGGCTCGCGAGCGCGCCGGCCCGGCGAGTGCCTGCAGCTGCAAGGGTGTGTCCCGGGGCATCCGTCCCGCGTACTCGGCAAAGCCCTCGGCAACCCACCCCGGCATGCGCTGGCCGATCGCGATCAGGTGCAGTCGCATCGCAGACCCTCAGGGCGCGTGACAACGCCCGCTGCCGGCGCAAGGGCGTCGCTGCACCCGCCCTCCGATGCACGGCGTGCGGCAATCCGCGCGGGTGGCCCGGCCCGCGTAAGCGGACCGGAATCCCCGAGTGCAGACAGGCGCATTCAGGCTCATCCACTGCAGCAACGCGAATCGCTTCACGCGCTTTCAATGGCGGATGCGCCGGATCACGCTGGGCCCGGGCAGCTGCCGGGCGGCAGCCTCGTCGTCGGCATCCTCCGCCAGCCAGAGCTTCTCCAGGTGGTAGAAGTCCCGGACCTTCGGAAGCATCACGTGTACGATCACGTCGTTCAGGTCAACCAGCACCCATTCCTGACCCTCCTGCCCCTCGATCCCCAGGGGCTGCACCCCGGCCTCCTTCGCCTTCACGGCGACCGAATCGGCAAGGGATTTCACGTGCCGGTTGGAGGTGCCGCTGGCGATGACCATGTAGTCGGCAAGCGGTGTCTTGCCGCGCACGTCGAGCACGCGGACCTGCTCCCCTTTCATGTCTTCCAGCGCACGGGTCACGAGCTCGACCAGTTGTTCACTTTGCATCGGGCGGTTCCTGAGATGAACGGGTTTCCCGGGTAATGACCGGGTAGAGGCCATGTTCGTCGATATAGGCACAGACACTGTCCGGCAACAGGTAGCGCGCGCTCCGGCCCGTCTGCAGGACGCCCCGGATGGCAGTGGCCGAGATATCGAGCTGGGTCACAGGCTGGAAGTGGAACAGGCCGCAGGGCCGATTCCGCAGTGGTTCCGGATCCGGGGCGATGTCCGCGACGCGGCGGAAAGCGGTGCCGGG
This sequence comes from Thioalkalivibrio nitratireducens DSM 14787, assembly GCF_000321415.2. NCBI lineage: Bacteria > Pseudomonadati > Pseudomonadota > Gammaproteobacteria > Chromatiales > Ectothiorhodospiraceae > Thioalkalivibrio > Thioalkalivibrio nitratireducens. The sequence goes on from NC_019902.2 coordinate 2,606,020, forward strand.
TGGCGTCTCGGCCCCGGGTCGATGGGCCACCACCACGTGCGCCAGCGCCGGGATCGCCCGCCACCGGTGCCAGGTATGCAGTCCGGAAAAAGCGTCCATGCCCATGATCAGCACCAGCGGCGCCTGCGGCCCGATCTCGGCCCGCAGATCGCGCAGGGTATCCACGGTGTAGGACGGGCCGGCGCGATCCAGTTCCCGTCGGTCGGCCCGAAAGCCGGGCACGCCGGCGACCGCCCGCTCGACCATCGCCAGCCGATGCCGGGCCGGCGTTGCCGGCTCTTCGCGGTGGGGAGGCACATGGCACGGAACGAAGCGCAGCTCGTCGAGCCGCAGCTGCTCGTGCACCTCGAGCGCCGGGCGCAGGTGCCCGAAGTGGATCGGGTCAAAGGTGCCACCGAGAACACCGATCACGGGGTTCCCGTACCCCGGTCGCGCCCCGCCGGGAGACGGGTTCGCCGGGGCGAACCACGGAGCGTCAACGCCGCCCCCGCTCAACCGCGCACATGGCCATCTCCGAGTACGACGAATTTCTGGGTCGTCAATCCATCGAGCCCGACCGGGCCCCGGGCGTGCAGTTTGTCGGTACTGATGCCGATCTCGGCACCAAGGCCGTATTCGAAACCGTCGGCGAAGCGGGTGGAAGCGTTCACCATCACCGAGCTGGAATCCACCGCGCGCAGGAAGCGCCGTGCGGCAGTCCAGTCCTCGGTGACGATGCTGTCGGTGTGCTGCGAACCATAGGCATTGATGTGGTCCATCGCGGCCTCGAGCGAATCGACGACACGGATCGCCAGCACCGGGGCAAGGTATTCCTCGCGCCAGTCGTCGTCGGTCGCGGCCCGAATCCCCGGAAGCACCGCGCGCGTGCGTTCGCAGCCGCGCAGTTCCACCCCGTGCCGTTCGAAGCTTGCGGCCAGGCGCGGCAGCATCTCGTCGGCCCGGCTCGCGTGCACCAGCAGCGTCTCCATCGTGTTGCAGGTGCCGTAGCGCTGGGTTTTCGCGTTCACGGCTACCGCGAAGGCCTTGTCGGCATCGGCGCGGGCGTCGATGTAGACGTGGCAGACGCCGTCCAGGTGCTTGATCACCGGCACCCGGGACTCGCGGCTCACGCGCTCGATCAGCCCCTTGCCGCCGCGCGGCACGATCACGTCGACGTCGCGCTCCATGCGTAGCAGTTCGCCGACCGCCTCCCGATCCGTGGTCGCGACGATCTGCACCGCATCGCGGGGCAGGCCGGCCGCGACCAGCCCGGCCTGAATGATGCCCGCGAGTGCCCGGTTCGAGTGTGCGGCCTCCGAGCCGCCGCGCAGGATCGTCGCATTACCGGACTTCAGACACAGCACGGCGGCGTCGATGGTGACGTTGGGGCGGGACTCGTAGATGATCCCGATCACGCCCAGCGGCACACGCATCCGGCCCACCTGGATCCCGCTCGGGCGATAGGCCAGGTCGGTGATCACGCCAACCGGGTCCGGGAGCGTCGCCACCTGGCGGCAACCCTCGGCCATCGCGTCGATGCGGGCATCGTTCAGCGTCAGGCGATCGAGCATCGCGTCGTCCAGACCCCGCGCCCGGCCGGCGTCGAGGTCCAGCCGGTTGGCGTCGGACAACTCCCGGCGCTGATCGAGGATCACCTCGGCAATCGCCGCCAGCGCGGTGTTCTTGCGCCCGGTATCGGCCTCGGCCATGACGCGCGAGGCCTCACGCGCGCGCCGGCCGAGATCTGCCATGTAGCGGGGGATGTCCGTGGGGATTTCGGCCGCCCGAAGACTTGCAGCACTGCTCATCGCAACTCACTCTCCATTCCCGAACCCGGTGGGCGAACGCCCACCCCGGCGGCCTTTGCCGCCCCGATGCGTCAGGCCGCCAGCAGCGGCCGGCCCGACAGCGCCGCCACCAAGTCTACCAACTGCCTGGCGGCGTTGCCCGCTTCCCGGCCCTTGATCACCCGATCCACGGTCGCGGCCTGTACCAGCAGGCGACGTGCGCCGACCGGATCGACACGATCGACGGCCCTGCGCAGCGCGGCGGCATCGGTACCCCAGAATCCCCGGGTGGCCTGTGCCGCCGGTTCCCCGGCGGCCCGCCGTTCGGATGCCCGCGCCAAGGCGCGGATGTCGCGTGCCAGGGCCCAAAGAATCAGCGGTTCGGGCTGCCCCTCGGCCAGCATTCCGCGCAGCATGCGCAGCGCCCGCGCGGTATCCCCGGACAGCGCGACCGCCGGAAGGCCGAACAGATCGTACCGGGCCACGTCGACCAGGCCCTGTCGCAGCGTGTCCAAGTCGATCTCGGTGACCCCGGCCAGCTTGAGCTTCTCCACTTCCTGCCGCGCGGCGAGCAGGTTGCCCTCGACCCGCGCCGCAAGCAGCGCCAGCGCTTCGGGCTCGATGCCAATGCCCGCCCGCACCAGGCGTTCGCGGATCCAGGCCCCGAGCCGATTCGGCGGCACCGGCCGCGCATGCACCATCACGGCCGCGCGTTCCAGCACCTTGAACCAGGCCGCCTTGCGCATATCCCGGTCCGGCCGCGGCAGCTGCAGCAGCAGGATCAGGTCCGGTTCCGGCGCGCGGGCGTAGCGCGCGAGCTGCTCGGCCCCGGTGCGGCCGGGCTTGCCGGAAGGAAGGCGCAGATCGATCAGGCCCCGCTCGGCGAACAGCGACCGATCGCGCACCGCCGCCTCGAATGCGCCCCAGTCGCCGCTCGCGGCCAGATCCAGCACGGTGCGCGCGGCAAAGCCGCCGGCACGTGCTGCGGCGCGCACCGCATCGCCGGCCTCCAGTGCCTGCAACGGCTCCTCCGCGAGGATCACGTAGATCGGCTTCAGGCCCCGGTCCAGCGCCGACGAAAGCCGGTCGGGAGCGATGTTCACGCCGGACTCACCGGGGCAAGGCTTCCCGACGCTGCGCCAGCACGGCCTGCACCCGCAGCTGCAGCAATCGGACGAGGTCGCGATCCATCGCCCGGCGCAGTTCCTCTTCGCGTTCCGCCTGGCTGAGTACCGACGCCGCGTCGAACACGTAGATGCGGCTGACCTCCAGCCGCCCCAGAGGCAGGCGTTCCGGCTCACCCGGGATCGCCAGTTCCGCGTCGAGCTGGCGCGCCAGCTCGTACTCGCTGATGCGCGCGGCGCCGGTGACCGACAGCACCCGCCGCTCCTCCCGCAGCGCGAGCACGCGCAGCTCAGCGCTCTCGGGGGTTCCGGCGGGGAGCACTTCCACGCCGGCAGCCCGCAGGCTCCGCGCCAGCTGCTGGTACAGCGGATCGCGCGCGGCCAGACCCTCGATCCGGATCGGATCGAGCCCATCGGGCCAGTCGGGCGCGCCGCGCAGCTGAAATCCACAAGCGGCCAGAACCAGCACCAGCAGGGCCACGCCCCAGACGCGTGCCGCGTTCACGCGGGCTTCGCCACGAGGTTGACCAGGCGCCCCGGCACCACCACCACCTTCACCACGCTGAGCCCCTCGAGATGCCGCCGGACGTTCGCATCGCCGCGAGCGGCCTGCTCGATCACCTCGCGCGGGGCCTCTGCGGGCACCTGGATCTGTGCCCTCAACTTACCGTTCACCTGCACCGCCAGGGTGATCTCCGCAACCGTCAATGCCTCGGGGTCGACCGCCGGCCAGGCGGCGTCCGCGATCAGCCCGTGGTGGCCCATGGACTCCCAGAGCGCCTGGCTGATGTGCGGCACGATCGGCGCCAGCATCAGCACCAGATCGGTCAGGCACTCGCGCCGCAGCGGATTGGCCTCGGGTTCGCCCGCCGGCAGGCGGGAGAGTTCGTTCAGCAACTCCATGCACGCCGCGATCGCGGTGTTGAAGGTCTGGCGGCGCCCGATGTCGTCGGTGACCTTGGCGATGGTCTCGTGCAGCTTGCGCCGCAGCGCGCGCCCGGTGTCGCCGAGCCGAGCGGTATCCGGGCGCATCGGCGTCGCCTGTGTGCAACGACACTCGAACACCTGGCGCCACAGCCGCTTCAGGAAACGGTGCGCACCTTCGACCCCGGAATCGGACCATTCCAGCGACAGGTCCGGCGGCGCCGCGAACATCGTGAACAGGCGCGCGGTATCCGCGCCGTAGCGGTCGATCAGCGCCTGCGGGTCGACACCGTTGTTTTTCGACTTGGACATTTTTTCCATGCCGCCGATCTGCACCCGTTCGCCGGTCGCCCGAATCCGCGCATCGTCAGCACCTTCCGCGCCGCGAGCGACCTCGACGTCCGCCGGGTTGATCCAGTCGCGGCTGCCGTCCGGCCGTTCCCGGTAGAAGGTCGGGGCGATCACCATGCCCTGCGTCAGCAGCCGGGTGAAGGGCTCGTCACTCGACAGCAGGCCCTCGTCGCGCAACAGCTTGTGGAAGAAACGCGCATACAGCAGGTGCAGTACCGCGTGCTCCACCCCGCCGACGTACTGGTGCACCGGCAGCCAGTAATCGGCGCGGGCATCGAGCATCGCCTCGTGGTTGTCCGCAGAGCAGTAGCGGGCGTAGTACCACGAAGACTCGAAGAAGGTGTCGAACGTGTCGGTCTCGCGCCGCGCGGCCCGGCCGCACTCCGGGCAGGTCGTCTCGTGGAACGACGCCATCTTCGCCAGCGGCGAACCGGCACCGTCGGGCACCACGTCCTCCGGCAGCCGGACGGGAAGATCGGATTCGGGCACCGGCACCACGCCGCAGTCGTCGCAGTGGATCACCGGGATCGGACAGCCCCAGTAGCGCTGGCGCGAGATGCCCCAGTCGCGCAGCCGGTAGTTCCGCCGCCGCCGCCCAAGGCCGCGCGCCTCCAGCGACACCGCGATCGCGGTAAACGCCTGCTCGAAATCCAGCCCGCTGAATTCGCCGGAGTCGACCAGGCGGCCGTGGTCGGTAAAGGCGGCGGCATCGAAATCCCAGCGGCTGCCGTCCAGCGGCTCGATCACCGGCCGGATCGGCAGACCGTACTGCTGCGCGAACGCGTGATCGCGCTCGTCGTGCGCCGGCACCGCCATCACCGCGCCGGTGCCGTATTCCATCAGCACGAAGTTCGCGACCCATACCGGCACCTCCTCGCCGCTCAGCGGGTGGCGCGCGGTGATGCCGAGCGCGCGGCCGCGCTTTTCCATCGTCGCGAGATCGGCCTCGGCGACGCCGCGGTTGCGGCAGTCCTCGACGAAGGCCGCCAGATCCGGGTCGTCGCCGAGCCGGGCCGTGACCAGCGGGTGTTCGGGTGCCAGCGCGACATAGCTGACCCCCATCAGCGTATCCGGACGCGTCGTATAGACGGTCAGCCGCTGATCGCCGGCGACGGTAAAATCCAGCTCGACGCCCTCGGAACGGCCGATCCAGTTGCGCTGCATTGCGCGCACCTGGTCCGGCCAGCCGTCGAGCCCGTCGAGGGCCTCCAGAAGCTCGTCGGCGTAGTCGGTGATGCGCAGGAACCATTGCGGCATCTCGCGCCGCTCGACCACCGCACCGGAACGCCAGCCACGCCCGTCGATCACCTGCTCGTTCGCCAGCACAGTCTGATCCACCGGATCCCAGTTCACGGTCGAGAGCTTGCGGTAGACCAGTCCCTTCTCGAACAGGCGCAGGAACAGCCATTGCTCCCAGCGGTAGTACTCCGCGTCGCAGGTCGCGATCTCGCGGCTCCAGTCGTAGGCAAAGCCGAGGCGCTTGAGCTGCGCGCGCATCTGCTCGATGTTCTGCCGCGTCCAGGCGGCCGGCGCGACACGGTTCTGGATCGCGGCGTTCTCCGCCGGCAGCCCAAACGCGTCCCAGCCCATCGGCTGCAGCACGTTGCGCCCCTGCATGCGCTGGAAGCGCGCGATCACGTCGCCGATCGTGTAGTTGCGCACATGCCCCATGTGCAGTTTCCCCGACGGATAGGGGAACATCGACAGGCAGTAGAACCGCTCGCGGCGGTCGTCCTCGCGCGCGTCGAAACAGCGGCTCTCGTCCCAGCGGCGCTGGACGGCGGTCTCGATCACGGCGGGGTCGTAGCTTTCCTGCATCGGGGGCGCGTCCAGATAGGGGAAAACTGCCAGAATAGCAGCGCCGCGCGGCGGCCACCAAGCCGTAGCGGTGTCGCGTCCACCGGCGTTAGCGTGAAAGAACCTGACGTTGGGGCGAGCGAGATTCTGGCGTGACGCATGCCGGTGCGCAAATGCCTGCTTGCGGGACTCGAAGAGCCTGTGTGGCGGCTCAGGTGGCGGTGAGATAGCCGTGCTTTTCCAGCATCTTCAGCCAGCGCGGCGCGTTGCGCTGCACGACGAGAGCCTCGTAATCGACGGTGCGGTCCTGGTAGGGGGTCGCATGATTGAGCATGGCGTAGACGATGCGCAGGAGCTTGTGCGCCAGGGCCACGATGGAGCGCTTGTGTCCCTTGCGGATGGACAAGGCCGAAAACTTGTCCTTGAGCGCACAGCGGGTGCGGGAGGCGGCTTGCGCGAACTCGCACAGCAGGCGACGGACCCAGGCGTTGCCCTTGCGCGTGCGTCCGCTCTTGCGTTTACCGGCGCTCTCGTGGTTGCCGGGGCAGATGCCGACCCAGGAAGCCAGGCGTTCCGCGTTGCCGAAGCTCGCCATGTCGGTGCCGATTTCGACGAGCAGCATGGCGGCGCCAATGCGGTCGATGCCGGGCACGGTTTCCAGCAGGCACACCTGCGGTTCCCAGGGGGCCAGACCCGCAAGCAGTTCCTGTTCGAAGCGGGCGATCATGGCCTCGAGGTACTCGATGTGCGCCAGAACCTCGTTGAGCACGAAGCGGTGCCTGGTGCTCAGTTCCTCCGGTTGCAGGGCTTCGAACAGTTCTTCGCGGGAAGCCCGCAGGCGGCCGGCGAGGTCGAGGATCGCGTGCATGGGGGCATCGGCGAGCAGGGCCTTGATCATGGCCCGTGCCGACGCGCCGTGTACGTCGGAGACCAGCACGTTCAGGCGAATCCCGGCATCGGTCAGCACCTTGTGCAGCCGGTTCTTCTCCGCGGCCAGCATCCCGACCAGCTTCTGGCGCTGCCGGGCGATCAGGCGCAGATGGCGGATCTCGGCCGGAGGAATGAACGAAGCCCGCAGCAGACCGGCACGGGCCAGCGTGGCCAGCCACTGGGCATCGGAGAGGTCGGTCTTGCGGCCAGGCACGTTTCGGGCGTGACGGGCATTGACCACCCAGGCCATGACGCCCACACGCTCAAGGGCCGCATAGGGGCTCTTCCAGTAGATCCCAGTGCTCTCCATCACCACGACCTCGGGTCAAACCCGCGAACCCACTCGGCCAACGCCCGCCGATCGCGCTTGAAACCACCAAACTCCCGGTGCTCCACCGCCACACTGCCATCGGGCTGCTCGATCAGCGCACAGGCCGTGATCTTGCTCTGGTGCACATCCAGACCGACAACGCGCCGGTGAATCGGGGTAATGTCCATGCTGACCTCCTCGGGCAAACGCACTATCCTTCACGATGTGCTGTCGCCAAGGGCGCCGTCCTTCAACGGGCCTGTCGGGACTCGACGGCTCTTTTTAGCGTGCGCTGTCCATGACCCTTCCAGGCCATGCCAGGCAATCCGGGGTACGAGTGAAGGGCAGCGGGTCGAGTTAGCGTGCGCGGTCAGGCGCCATCAAGAATTATCGCGACCTCAGCCCGACGCGACAGCACGCCCATTATCTTTCATCATCGGGGGTGCCGCGCGCCCGGCGGCATGACAGTTAGCGTGAAAATCCAGCCACGGAAGAACACGGAAATCACGGAAGATGAAACGGATCGAACTTTTTTCCATGTCTTTCCGTGCTTTCCGTGGCTCGCCCTTTCATCTTGCGGGGTGGCCGCTGGCCATGGAAGTTAGCGTGAAAATGCAGCCACGGAAGGACACGGAAATCACGGAAGATGAGACGGATCCAACCCCTTGTCCGTGTCTTTCCGTGCTTTCCGTGGCTCGTCTTTTCATCTTGCGGGGTGGCCGCTGGCCATGAAAGTTAGCGTGAAAATACGGCCACGGAAGCACACGGAAGGCACGGACAAGGGCCGAAAGGCGTTCCTTGCCACGGATGAACACGGATGGACACGGATGTTTTTGGTTGAAACCCTATCCGTGTTCATCCGTGGCTCGCTTTTTCATCCTGCAGGGTGGCCGCTGGCCATGAGAGTTAGCGTGAAAATACGCCGCCCTAGAATCGTATGTCTCTGATTTATAATCGTAGTTTCATCCTTCGGGGTGCCTCGCGGCCGAGGGCATGACAGTTAGCGTGAAAATGCAGCCACGGAAGGACACGGAAATCACGGAAGATGAGACGGATCCAACCCCTTGTCCGTGTCTTTCCGTGCTTTCCGTGGCTCGTCTTTTCATCTTGCGGGGTGGCCGCTGGCCATGAAAGTTAGCGTGAAACTCGCGCGTCGTTGGTTGCCAGCGACACCGGCATCGGTTCGACCCGCCAGATTTTCCCGCAGTACTCGCGGATTGCCCGGTCCGACGAGAAACAGCCGGTGCGCGCGGAATTCAGGATCGACATCCGCGTCCAGCCCGCTACGTCCCGGAACGCATCGCCGGCGCGCGCCTGGGTCTCGATGTAGGCCGGGTAGTCGGCCAGCAGCAGGTAGGGGTCGTGCTGCAACAGGCTGTCGGTCAGCGGGCGGAACAGGTCGGGGTCGCCGTGCGAGAACAGGCCAGAGCGCAGCAGGTCGATCACCTCGCGCAGCTCGTCGTTCCCGCGGTAGATCTCCCACGGGCAATACCCCTCGGCGAGTGTGCGCTCGACCTCCGACACGGTCAGCCCGAACAGGAAGAAGTTCTCGTGGCCGACCGCATGGCGGATTTCCACGTTGGCCCCGTCGAGCGTGCCGATCGTCAACGCGCCGTTCATCGAGAATTTCATGTTGCCGGTTCCGGAGGCTTCCTTGCCGGCGGTGGAGATCTGTTCCGACAGATCCGCGGCCGGGTAGATGCACTCAGCGTTCTTCACGTTGAAGTTCGGCACGAACACGACGCGCAGCCGCTCGTTGACCTCGGGGTCGCGGTTGATCACCTCGGCCACCGAGTGGATCAGCTTGATGATCAGTTTGGCCATGAAATACCCGGGGGCCGCCTTGCCTCCGAATACGAAGGTGCGCGGGGTCGGGTCCGAGTCCGCGCCCTGCTTGATGCGGTGGTACAGGGCCACGATATGCAGCAGGTTCAGGTGCTGGCGCTTGTATTCGTGGATCCGCTTGACCTGGATGTCGAACAGCGACTGCGGGTCGATGACCGCGCCGGTGGCCTCCCGGATCCGCGCGGCCAGGCGTTCCTTTGCAGCGCGTTTCATTGCCTGCCAGCGCTGCTGGAACGCTGCATCGTCCGCGTGTGGCTCGAGCGTGCGCAGGTTTTCGGCGTCGCGCACCCAACCGGGCCCGGCCAGGTCCGTGACGATGCCGCAAAGCTCGGGGTTGCTCAGCTGGACGAACCGGCGTGGCGTGACCCCGTTGGTGACGTTGTGGAACTTTTCCGGCCACAGTTCGTGGAAGTCCCTCATCACGGTGGACTTCACGAGTTCCGAGTGGATCGCGGCGACCCCGTTCACTGCAAAGCTGCCAACGGTGGCGAGGTGGGCCATCCGCACCCGTCGCACCGGGCCTTCCTCGATCAGCGACATGCGGGCGACGCGCTCCGGGTCGAACGGGTAGCGCATGCGCAATTCGTCGAGGAAACGGGCATTGATCTCGTAGATGATTTCCAGATGGCGCGGGAGCAGGCGTCCGAACAACTCCACCGGCCAGGTCTCGAGCGCCTCGGGCAGCAGCGTGTGGTTGGTGTAGGCAAAGGTTCTGCGGGTAATCTCCCAGGCCGCCTCCCAATCCATGCCGTGCTCGTCCAGGCACAGGCGCATCAGTTCGGCCACCGCGATCGACGGGTGGGTATCATTGAGTTGTGCTGCGTACCGCTCGTGGAAGCCCTCGAGGTTCGGCGCTTGCTGCAAGTGTGCGCGCATCATGTCCTGCAGCGAGCAGGACACGAAGAAATACTGCTGTTTCAGGCGCAGTTCCTTGCCCGCCTCCGGCTCGTCGTTTGGGTACAGCACCTTGGTGATGTTCTCGGCCGCGACCTTCGCGTTCACCGCGCCGTAATAGTCGCCCTTTTGGAAGGCCTGCAGGTCGAACGACCGGCCCGCGGTGGCGTGCCAGAGGCGCAGCAGGTTGGTGTTGTCGACGCCGAAGCCCAGGATCGGCGTGTCGTAGGCCATGCCGTAGAGTTCCAACTCCGGTACCCAGCGCACCCGGAACCGGCCGTGTTCGTCGGTGTAGGGCTCCGTGTGCCCCCCGAAGCGCACCGGGAAGCGCAGCAGCGGGCGCGGGATCTCCCACGGGTTGCCGTTGGTCAGCCACAGGTCGCAGTCCTCGACCTGCCAGCCGTCCACGATGCTCTGGTCGAAGATTCCGTGCTCGTAGCGGATGCCGTAGCCGATCGCCGGGATCGACAGCGTCGCGAGCGAGTCCAGATAGCACGCGGCCAGCCGCCCCAGGCCGCCATTGCCGAGCCCCGGTTCGGGTTCCTGGTCCAGGATCTCCTGCAGGTCCATTCCCAGATCCCGCGCGCCCTGGCGGGCGCTGTCGACGATTCCCAGATTGATCAGGTTGTTCCCGAGCTGCGGGCCGAGCAGGTACTCGGCGGACAGGTAGCAGACCGTGCGCGCGTGCGCCTTCCGGTACGTTTCCGCGGTGTGGATCCAGCGCTCCAGCATGCGGTCGCGCACGGTGTAGGCCGCGGCCATGTACAGGTCGTGCGGCGTCGCGACCTCCCAGTAGCGTGCCTGCACGTAGAACATGCTGTCGACGAAGGCGCGTTTCAGGGCTTCCGGGCTCATCCCGGTCCGGGTACGTTCGTCGCTGGATCCGTGCATCGGTGCGCGCTCCTTCCGGGGTGTGCCAAGGGGGTATCCTGCCGCGACACGGGGATCCTTGCCAGCCCGGTGCATCGAGCCGGACGCCGATCGTGCCGGGTTCGGCCGGGGTGGGATCGCGTCGGGACCTTCCTGCTGGCGCGGGATCCCGGTATTCGCACGGATCGTGCCCGTGGCATTCTATGGGTACGCGGGGCCGGGTGCCGAATCGACGCGGGGATCCCGGCGTTCCGTACCCGGCGCCGTACCATCGCCGGGGATCCGATCCAAGCGGGGGTTCGACATGCGCATCCACACGCTGATTCCCGATACCCGCGGCATTGCAGCCCCTCGTGGTGTGGCCGTCCCGCTGCGGCCGCCCCCTGCGCCGAGCCCCCGGTTCTTCGGCCGGGAATGCACCGAGGTCTGGGCCGCAGGGGCTGCGGGGTGTCCGCGACGGAGACATTGGCGCGTCGAGCGCACGCGGTTTGCCCCCGGGGGCGTCCGTGCCGTCCACCGAACGAGGCTGGCCGATGCCCGACCTGCGTGAACGGCAGCTGACGCGCCTCGGCGAAGGACTGTACGACGTGCTGATCGTCGGCGGCGGAATCAACGGCGCGGTATCGGCCGCGGCACTGGCAGGGCAGGGGGCACGCGTTGCGCTGATCGACCGCGGCGACTTCGCCGGTATGACCAGCCAGGCGTCGTCGAATCTGGTTTGGGGCGGGATCAAGTACCTCGAGTCGCGCGAATTCGCGCTGGTGCGTGAACTCTGCCTGAGCCGCAACCGGTTGCTGCGGCATTACCCGTCGTGGGTGCGGGAGGTCCGGTTCCTGGCGACGATCGACCGGGGCTTTCGCTGGGACCCGCGGCTGCTCTGGCTCGGCACCTGGGTCTACTGGCTGTTCGGCAGCGGCTTCACGCGCATCCCGAAGCGCCTGTCGCGGCGCGCGATCGCGCGTGCCGAACCCCGCGTCGACACCGCCGGTGCGTCCGGAGGGTTCGAATACTCGGACGCGTTCCTGTCCGACCACGATGCGCGCTTCGTGTTTCAGTTCGTGCGCGGCGCATTGCGCGATGGCTGCGCGGCCGCCAATTACGTCGAGTCCCTCGGGGCACGGCGCGACGGGGGCGTGTGGACGCTGCATGCCCGCGACGTCGAGACCGGACGCGAACGGGAGATCCGCGCGCGGGTGCTGGTCAACGCCGCCGGACCGCTGGCGGATGCACACAATGCGCTGAGCGGAGTGCGCACCGAGCACCACCACGTGTTCTCGAAGGGAGTACACCTGATCGTGCCGCAGCTGAGCGCCAGCGGCAGGATCCTGACGTTCTTCGGCGACGACGGGCGGCTGTTCTTCGTGATCCCGATGGGCAGCCGCAGCTGCGTCGGAACGACCGACACCCCGGTGGAACACCCGGACACCCGGGTCACCGACGCCGACCGCCGCTTCCTGCTGGACAACGTCAACCGCCGCCTGAAGCTGTCGCGCCCGCTGGCGCCGGCCGACGTGATTGCCGAACGCTGTGGTGTACGCCCACTGGCGGTGCGTGGCAACGCATCGCTGGCCGCCGGCGACTGGCTGCAGCTCTCGCGCCGGCACGTGATCGAGGTCGATCGCGAACGGGCCCATCTGAGCCTGTTTGGCGGCAAACTGACCGACTGTCTGAACGTGGCGGAGGAGGTGGCCGACCGGGTGCAGGAACTGGGGGTCGCACTGCCCATGTGCGGGCGGCGCTGGTATGGCGAGCCGGACGCGGCCGCCCACGAGGCCTTTCTCGATGCTGCACGGGCGCTGCAACTCGATGCCTATACGCCGAGCGGCGCGCACGAACCGCTGTCTCAGCGGCTTTGGCGGCGTTATGACCGCGACGCGATGGAGCTGCTGGCGATGATCCGCGCCGATGCGCGCGCGGCCGAGATCGTGATCGAGGGGACCGAGTATCTGCGTTGCGAGCTGGCGCTCGCCCGCGAGCACGAGATGATCGTGCGCCTGGAGGACTTCCTGCGCCGGCGCTCGAGGATCGCCCAGATCGTCGGGCAGACGGCGCTGCGCGATGCGCCCGGTCTGATCGAGGCCTGCCGGATCCTGTTCGGTGACGACGCCCAACGGCGGTTCGAGCAGTATTTCGCCGATCCCGCCGCCGGGCAGCCGCCCCCGGATTCGGGCGCGCGCTAATTCCCATCGTGTCCGGTCACCACCCGCGACGATGAAACAGGCGTAGGACGGAAAAGGGCGAAGCCCGTCATCCGCCAGCCGGCGCCCGGGGTGCCGCGGGCGCCTGGGCACTGCGAACGCCGTGTGGCGGATGACGCTGCGCTATTCCGCCCTACGGGACACCCGGAACGCGACGCGGGTTCTTTCACGCTAACTGTCATGCCGCCGGGCGCGCGGCACCCCCGATGATGAAAGATAATGGGCGTGCTGTCGCGTCGGGCTGAGGTCGCGATAATTCTTGATGGCGCCTGACCGCGCACGCTAACTCGACCCGCCGTCCTTCACTCGTACCCCGGATTGCCTGGCATGGCCTGGAAGGGTCATGGACAGCGCACGCTAAAAAGAGCCGTCGAGTCCCGACAGGCCGTTGAAGGACGGCGCCCTTGGCGACAGCACATCGTGAAGGATAGTGCGTTTGCCCGAGGAGGTCAGCATGGACATTACCCCGATTCACCGGCGCGTTGTCGGTCTGGATGTGCACCAGAGCAAGATCACGGCCTGTGCGCTGATCGAGCAGCCCGATGGCAGTGTGGCGGTGGAGCACCGGGAATTCGGGGGTTTCAAGCGCGATCGGCGGGCGTTGGCCGAGTGGGTTCGCGGGTTTGACCCCGAGGTCGTGGTGATGGAGAGCACTGGGATCTACTGGAAGAGCCCCTATGCGGCCCTTGAGCGTGTGGGCGTCATGGCCTGGGTGGTCAATGCCCGTCACGCCCGAAACGTGCCTGGCCGCAAGACCGACCTCTCCGATGCCCAGTGGCTGGCCACGCTGGCCCGTGCCGGTCTGCTGCGGGCTTCGTTCATTCCTCCGGCCGAGATCCGCCATCTGCGCCTGATCGCCCGGCAGCGCCAGAAGCTGGTCGGGATGCTGGCCGCGGAGAAGAACCGGCTGCACAAGGTGCTGACCGATGCCGGGATTCGCCTGAACGTGCTGGTCTCCGACGTACACGGCGCGTCGGCACGGGCCATGATCAAGGCCCTGCTCGCCGATGCCCCCATGCACGCAATCCTCGACCTCGCCGGCCGCCTGCGGGCTTCCCGCGAAGAACTGTTCGAAGCCCTGCAACCGGAGGAACTGAGCACCAGGCACCGCTTCGTGCTCAACGAGGTTCTGGCGCACATCGAGTACCTCGAGGCCATGATCGCCCGCTTCGAACAGGAACTGCTTGCGGGTCTGGCCCCCTGGGAGCCGCAGGTGTGCCTGCTGGAAACCGTGCCCGGCATCGACCGCATTGGCGCCGCCATGCTGCTCGTCGAAATCGGTACCGACATGGCGAGCTTCGGCAGCGCCGAACGCCTCGCGTCCTGGGTCGGCATCTGCCCCGGCAACCACGAGAGCGCCGGCAACGCAAAAGCGGACGCACGCGCAAGGGCAACGCCTGGGTCCGTCGCCTGCTGTGCGAGTTCGCGCAAGCCGCCTCCCGCACCCGCTGTGCGCTCAAGGACAAGTTTTCGGCCTTGTCCATCCGCAAGGGACACAAGCGCTCCATCGTGGCCCTGGCGCACAAGCTCCTGCGCATCGTCTACGCCATGCTCAATCATGCGGCCCCCTACCAGGATCGCACCGTCGATTACGAGGCTCTCGTCGTGCAGCGCAACGCGCCGCGCTGGCTGAAGATGCTGGAAAAGCACGGCTATCTCACCGCCACCTGAGCCGCCACACAGGCTCTTCGAGTCCCGCAAGCAGGCATTTGCGCACCGGCATGCGTCACGCCAGAATCTCGCTCGCCCCAACGTCAGGTTCTTTCACGCTAACTGTCATCCCCTCGGCCGCGAGGCACCCCGAAGGATGAAAATACGATTATAAATCAGAGACATACGATTCTAGGGCGGCGTATTTTCACGCTAACGATCATGGTGCGCGCCCACCACCCCCGACGATGAAAGCCCCCTCCCCCGCTTGCGGGGGAGGGTTGGGGAGGGGGCCAGTGCACGGCCCACCGCAGTGCACTCACCCTCACCCCCGCCCCCTCTCCCGCAAGCGGGAGAGGGGAGAAAAAGCCCCTCCCCCGGTCACGGGGGGAGGAGTTGGGGCGCACTGGGCGCGAGTTTCACGTCAAGGAACCACAAGACGGGTGCAACCCGAACCCTGCGCAACGGATCACGCTGGCGGAGCCGCATTCCCGGCACGGGTGTCGGGCGCAACCGGAAGCCGGCGCAGGGTCCGCTCGAGATTCGGCAATACCTCCTGACTGACGGGAAGATCCGGAACCAGGCCGGCACCGGTACAGGTGCTGTGATCCGGAAAATGCACCTCGCGGTTGGTGAAGCGCAGCAGGGAGCCATCCGAAAGCCGCCGCTCGGTCTGGGCCTGGCACTTGCCGAAGGTGGGCTGCCCGGCCAGCCGGGCCCGGCGATGGAACTGCAGGATGCCCGCAAAGACCTCGGCCGCACTGGCCGTCGCGGGCCCCACCAGCAGGAACAGCGGCGGCCCGTTCGGCGATCCCCGGGTCGCGTGGTAGGTCGCGGCCGTCTCGCCGCGCCCGCGGACGCTGCACAGTTCAGTCCCGGGCTCGAGCAGCATCCCGGCCATGTCGATCGCCTCGTAGAGATCCCCTCCGCCGGCATAGCGCAGGTCGATCACCACCGGATCGTCGCCGCCCGGCAGGCGCTCCAGCGTTGCCGCCAGCGCCGTGCGCGTCCGCCCCGCCGCAAAGTCGGTGATCCGCAGCACCGTGGTGCCGCCGACGTCCCAACGCTCGACGTCCAGCAAACGCGCGTGTTCCCGCAACAGCGTCACGTCGTACCGCAAGGGTTCGCCGGGCCGGACCAGCAGCAACCGGACCCGGCTACCAGGCTCGCCCCGGACGAGCCCGGCGACCTGGACCGCATCCAGCCCGGACACCGAACGGCCACCGACCGCGAGCAGTTGCACCCGATCGCGGAATCCGGCCTGGGCCAGCGGCCCACCCTGCCGCGGCAGCAGCCACGTGCCATCGGGGTCGACCTCGAGCTCCGCCGCGATCCCCGCCCCGGCAGGCATATCGCCGGTACCCGGGGCCGGAAACCAGTCGGCGTAGGGATCGAGCTGCCGCAGGTCGCCACGGAGATCGTCGAACGCCAGGGCCTCCAGCACCGCGGCGTCGGGCTCCGGCAGGAGTTCCCGGCCCAGGATCTCCCGAATCTCCCCGAGCGGCGCCGCCGGCATCGGCTGGGCCCCGGCCGCAAGCCCGACGAGCAGCCCGAACAACAGCAGCCGGCGGCCGACCGCCGGGCGCCGGATCAATGTCCCTCGTCCATCAGCAACATACTCAGGTCGTGGCCATTGACCTGGAACTCGCCCAGGCTGTTCGCATGCAGATGATAGAAATGCACCGGCTCGCCCGCGTCGTTCTCGCGTTCCTCGCCGGCCATCTTCAGGATCGTCGCGATCCCCATGATCTGCTGCCGTTCCTGGTCGCTGTCCGCGAGTTCCAGTGCGAGATCCAGCAGCGTGTCGAAGTTCCGGATCTGCAGTTCCATCTCGCTGCGCAGCACGCCCGATTCGACCTCCTCGGTGTCGACCCAGCTGTTGCCGTGCAGGCGCAGCCCCCCGACCGGCAGGTCGATCACGAGTTCGCGGATGTCGATCCGGGTGTCGTTCTCCAGCATCGCCGCCATCGCATCCTGCGCCATCTCGGCGCCGTTTCCGGCCGCGCCCTGCAGCGCGGCTCCGTCTGCGAGGAACGCCCCCGGCAGACGCGACGCGACCAGATCCAGCACCAGCTCCTGCGGGAACAGCTCGTCCGGGATCGGGCTCATTCCCATCGGCAGGCCCGCGAGGCCGCGCTGGCGGTAGGCCAGCGAAACCCCCGGAGCCGGGGTGTCCAGGTCCGAAAGCCCCAGGCCGAACTCGAACTGCTCGAGGCCGAACGGCGGTTCGTCGGCGAGGTACTCGGCGACCATCTGGCCGTTGGCGCCATGCAGCGAAAGATCGACGCTGAAACCGCCGAGGATCTCTTGCGCCGACGCGATCAGATCGTCCTCGGCCAGTTCCCCCGTCATCAACGACGCCAGCCCCAGCTGCAGCAGCGTCATCGGCGCGATGCGGTCCAGACGCAGATTCCATTCGGCTGCATCGAGATCGAACGCGTACTCCTCGTCGCCGAAGCTCCAGCCCCGGCCCTCGAGGCCAGCCCAGAGGTCGCGCTTCAGATCACCGGCCGCAGACGGAACGAACCCGGTGTTCAGCGCCGCACGCGCCACGCGCAGGTGCCCGACCTCGCCCGGCGGGGCCTGTACCGCCAGATCCTCCACCTCGATCCGGGACTGCATCCCCCCCAGCGCTGTCAGCAATCCGGACAGCAGCTCGGCGGGATCGCGTTCCATCAGCGTCTCGGGTGCCGCAGCCATGTCGCCGAATGCCGCGAGTCCCACGAGATCGACGTCCTCATAGTCGACGCCGACCGACAGCCGGCCCAGATGCCCGATCGGTTCCGCAGCAGCACTCGCCAGCGACACGCCTTCCACTACGAACGCCAGGGGCCCGGTCACCACGCCGGGTTCCCGTTCGTCGAGATCCAGGGTCAGCGCGAGGCGCTGCGCGTCGAGCCGACCCGGTTGCTCCGGATCCAGCGCCGCTGTCGGCGACTCGGACTCGAGAACGAGATCGCCGAGATGGACCGCCAGCTGGAGCGGGCTCGCGAGATCACCGGCCCAGACACCGCTCATCGAGCGCTCGCCGATGCTGATCCGTGCGGCAAGGTCGCCGTTCCGGTCCCGGAGCGGGACGTCGCCCGGCAATTGCACGGTCACCTCCCAGCGCTCGCTCCCCAGCGGCCGCAGCTCGGCCGCCAGGTCCCCCAGCTCTGCGGTGACGTCATCGGGCGCCTCCAGCGTCAGCGACGGGAGCAGCAACCCGATCCGGCCGTCCGGGTGTTCGTCGATGCCGATTCCCCCACCGAGAACCCACGGGGACCCCGGCTCGGTGAACAGCCGGTCCAGGGCCTCGCGCAGCGCCAGCGCCGGATCGGACAGTGCCGGGGCATCCCGCGGAACGCCGTCGCGATCGGCTGCGACCCGCCCCGGCGCCAGACCGTCATCCGCGTCCGGCGACGCACTCGGACCCCCCTCGGCCCGTTCCAGCGCGCCTCGGGTTTCCCGAACGCCGCCGTGCAACTCCAGCGCCAGCAACGTTCCGGCCGCATCGCGCAGCACGGCCCGGCCCTCTCCGCGCAGCAGGCCCGGCGCAGCCGACTCGAGTTCGTGGCCGGCCTGCAGCGCCGCCCAGTCGAGGTAGTCATGCTCCTGCAGCAGCGCGAGCAACCGCTCCAGTGCGTCGGGATCGGCATCGAGGCGGCCTGCCTCCGCGTCCGCCTGCAGCGCCGCGACTTCCGGCATGCCCGCTGCCAGCAGGTCGACACCGACACCCCGTAGCGACAAGGCCAGCGCACCGAACTCGTCGGGCAGCCGCCCGAACGCGCGCAATGCCCGGACCGTGGTGTGTCCCCCGGATGCCATGTCGAGCAATTCCGCCGGTCCCGCCGCGCGCTCGACCTGCCCGTCGACCTCGATCACCTCGAGGCGTTCGGTTGCATGGGCCGCCCCGGCAGATACCAGCAGCAACGCCAGCCAACCGTACAGCAGCCCTAGACCCGCCCGTTTGTTCATGCCGTTCTCTCTCTCCGTGTCGTGATGGATGCGGCGGCGGCCCAAGGGCCCGCCACCGGCGAATATCGGTCCCGCCGGCACGCCGAGCGTTCCGGTGCCGACCATGTGCGCGGGCGCGGCCGCCGCGCCCCTCAGCGCGCCAGCTCGAGCGATAGTTCCAGCAGCATTTCGTATTCCCGCTGCAAGGCCCTGCGCTGTTCCTCCAGCTGCCGCCGGCGCAGTTCCACCGCCGGGTCGGCTCCACCTCCCGGCCCGACGCCTTCTAGAGCGTCCAGACTGGATTGCTGTTCGCGCATGCCGCCTTGCAGCGAAACGAGACGCGTCTGCAATTCCTGAACCCGCTGGTCGCCGCTGCCGTGACGCGCTTCCAGGTCATCGACGGTTTGCGAGAGGTCCGCCACGTCCTGCTGCATCCGCGCCAGGCGGCTGCGCTCGGCGGCCACCTGCTGCTCGCGCGTCTGGTGCAGGGCATCGAGTTCGCTGCGCTCGGTCTCGAGTTCTGCCTGCACCGCACGCAGGCGTTCCAGCCGCTCCTCGCGCTCGCGCACCCGCGCATCGTACGCCCCGCTGTGGATCCCGGCGACGCCACCGAAGAACCCGCCTTCGCGCGGGTCGGTCGGCGCGCTGGCGCAGCCGGCGGCCAGCCCCGCTGCAGCCAGCGCGGCCCACCATGACGGCCGCTTCATACCGAGAGCCTCTGGTCGATCCGCGCGAGCTGCGTACTGCCCTCGCGCAGCGCCTCGAGGTTCTCTTGCAGCGCCTGTACCTCGCGCTCGAGGCGGACGATGTAGGGGTCGTCGGCAGCCCGATTCGCGCGCTCTTCCTGCAGGATCACCGTCTGGATCTCGTATTCCGCCGCCAGCGTTTCCTCCAGCTCCTGGCTGGTCGCGATGTGCTGTTGCAGTTCGTTGCGTTTCGCCTGCAGTCCGGCCTTCTGTACCTGCCCGGAATCGTAGCGCGCACGCAATTGCTCGGCCTCATGCTCGAGGCGCACGATGTCCTGGCGCACGCGCGCATTGTAGGCGGTGGTGGTCCGGTTGAACTCGTCGACCCGGGCGATCTCGGCATCGAGGAACTCCTCCGTGGTCGCGTAGGCCTGCTTGCGCTTCGCGATCTCGTTGCCCACCGCGTAACCGGCGCCGGCGCCGATCGCGGCGCCGATCAATGCACCGCGTTCACGGTCAATCGCATAGCCGAGCAGCCCGCCGACCACCGCGCCGACGCCCGCACCCTCGGCCCGGGTGCGTTGCTCGTCCGTGGCGGCGCAGCCTGCCACCGCCGTCGCCACCAGGCCCGCGGCCACGATCCTGTTCAGTCTGTTCATCGTCTCCTGCCCTCGCTTGATCGCAGATACCAACATCAACCCTCGAATCCAGCGAAGCGTTCCCGGAACGCTTCGCGCCACCGTTCGGGCTCTGCCCGGCGCTGCTCGGCGTACTCCTCGAGATGCTGGCCGAGCAATTCGAGCACCGCGCGCTCGCGCGGCGGCGGTTCGGCCGCGCGCAAGGTCTCCAGCGCCTGCTCGATGTAGACGGTTTCGTAGTCTCCGAGCCGCGCCACCCGGTCGCGATACCCCTGCAGCTGTTCCCCGACCGCGGTCTCCAGATCGCGCATAGAAGACTCGACCGCGGCCACCTGCTCCTGGTAGCGGCTCGAGATCTCCAGCAGCTGCCGGGCGCTGTCGCGCGTGCGCTCGAGGCGCTCCAGACGTGACAGATAGACGCTGAGGTTCACGCCATTGCGGGCGGCGTCCTGCGCGAGGCTGCGCGCGCTCTCCCGTTGCGCGAGCTCGAGCCGCTCCCGGGCGCGGTCCATGTATTCCTGAACCGCGGTCAGCGGCTCGCGCAGATCGGCATTCTGATCCATCAGCCGCGCCAGGATCGGCTCCACGGTGCCCAGCTGGACGCTGGCCTGCGCGACCAGGTTGTCGAGCGTGCGGCCGACCGGCATCGTGCGCCGGATGTCGGCCCGGTAGTCCTCGTACTCGCGCTCGATCTCGGCGCGCTGGCTCGACGACACCACCACGTTCGCGCCGATCGCGAGCCGAGCGCCGGTATTGAACGAGCGCCGCTCCTGGACCCGCTGGCGGTCGGGATCCCAGGCGTAGGCATCGAGTTCGGCCCGAAGCGCTGTGCGCATGTCCGCCGCCGGGGTCGAGACGCTACCGCCGCGCACCGCGACCCCGCCCGGCTTGCCCTGCCAGATCTCGGGCCGAAAAAGCCCTGCGGTCATTTCCTGGGCGTTGCCGTGCAGGTCGTGGAACCCCAGCCGGTTGGCTGCGCGCAGACCCACCGGGCGCAGCTGGTGCCGGGCGTTGCCCAGGTGCCAGGCGCGCTCGTTCAGCTCCCGCGCGGGAAACGGCAGCCGGTCGTCGAACGTGCCCGCCTCCAGCGCAGGCAGTCCGCCGCGCGCGACGAATTCCCATTCCTCTTCGGTGGGCAGGCGCAGGAAACCGGGCACCCCGTCCACCGTTGGCAACGGCTCCAGCCGCTCCGGGTGTTCCGGGTCGAACAGCCAGTGGTTGTAGCGGCGAATGAAGACCTCGATGTCCTGGTGGCTGACGAAAGTCAGCGGCCGCATCAGCGCATCGCGCAGCGCGCGGCCCCGGAGTCCGGCCAGATTGCGGTCCTCCGGATCCCCGGACGTTTCCAGCAACGCATCCAGCCCCATCACCGCGAGATACTGTCCCTTGGTCAGCTCGTACTTCGCGAGCACGATCTCCCAGCCCTCGCCGTCGGCCGCCGGGAACGAACCGCTGATCTGGGTGCGCTGCAGCCCCTCGAAAATCCCGCCGGACGCGTCCCCGAGCTGGATCACGCGTTCCGGGTCTCCCCAGAAGCCGCTCCCCGGCACGCGCGCACGGCGGAAGACCATTTCGGCGCCCTCCGGCATCGGAAGCACCAGATCCCCGGCAGCGGGCTTCGGGTTGTACACCGTCGCCGGCGGCGGCTCGGCGTGCAGCGGCGTGACCGGCCAGCCGAGGCCGACCAGCAACGCGACGATCGGAAACCACCACCGGCAGGTCCCGCCCGGAACGACCCGCCGCAGGTCGCGCAGGATGCCGGCTGCGGGTATGGCGACACCGCGCGGCTGCCCGGCCCCTCCGGCGCTTGCGGCGTGGATCGGTGCGACACTACTGTTCACGGATGACCTCCGCGGGATCGATTCGAGTGGCCCGCCAGGCGGCGGCCAGCGACGACAATACGGCGAGGAGCAGGGTCGCGGCCACCGCTGCCAGCAGGTACACCGGCGGCAGCGTACAGAACTTCTCGCCGGGGGCGAGATCGACCGCAAACGCGCGGTTGATTGCCACCGCGAGTCCCAGATAGCTGGCCATGCCCGCCGCCAGACCCAGCCCCGCGATGATCACGCCCTGCGCTACCGGGAAAAAGAACACGTGGCGGCGCGCGAGTCCGACCAGACGCAGCACCCCGAGATCGCGGCGGCGGCGCTCTACCGCCGCATACAGGCTTGCGACCAGCACCGCGACGCCGCCACTGACCCCGAGCAGCGCAATCAGCCAGAACAGCCGGCCAAGACCCGCATCGAGCACCTGGATGCGCTGGATCGCGTCGACCTCGGCAATCACCTCGATGCCCTGGTCGGTCAGCCGGCGATACAGCCCGGGAACGTCGTCGATGCCCTGCGCGTACATCCGGAACCCGCGATAGCCGCCGCGCTGCATCAAGAAACGCTCCTGGTCCGGATCGTACTCGAGCGCCCGCTGCTGCGCGGTGCGCAGCACGCCGAGCAGCTCCGCCGGCACCAGCGGCCGTTCCAGCGGGCTGGCACCGACGATCCGCAGCGGGAATGCCAGCGGTGCGACCCCCTCCGCGGCCACCTCCACCCGAGCGTCGCGATCGAGATCCGCGAGCGCCGTCGTCAGATGCCCGTCCGCGGCGACGCGCCCGGTGAAACGGCCCCACGGCAGTGCCGGCAGGCCGAGCCGGTCGGCGTCGGCCCGATCCAGCGACACCCCGACCGGGTGCAGCTCGGTGGTGCCGGCTGTCAGCCGAACATCCTGCACATACGGCAGCAGCACGCGGTCGCGGCCACGCAGCTTCTGTTCCACCGCCCGTATGCCGGACAGGGTCACCGTGCCCCCCGGAGTGAACAGGTCGTACCCCTGCCACTCCCCGGGCGGAGACCAGCCCAGGCGCTGCGCCAGCCCGGCCGTGTCGAGTTCGCCGATACGCGCGAAGCCGGTGTTGATGATCAGTCCGGTACGTTCGATCGGCGGCAGCGACTCCGGCAGCAACAGCACCACGCCGTCGAAACTCAAAAACGGATCGGGGCTGTCGCCGGGCCAGCCGCGCGCCGGCGCCCCGTAACCTTCCTTGTAGGCTTCCACGTCCAGCACGAACGACAGCGGCGCATAGATCCGCGCCAGCGAACCGGCCCGCGGGGGCAGCACCGCGGCCACCGTGAGCGCAGCCTCCGCCGCTTCGCCGCGGCCGCCGCGTGCACGGGTGACCCGGCCGGTGATCTCCGCGCCTGCGGACACGCCAAGCCGGTGTGCGGCCTCCGCGGTCAGTACCACCTCGCCGGCCTGCGGAACGGGCGCATCGTTCTCGAGCAGCAGCGGATCGCCGGGGGCAGTGGGTACCAGGTCGTACAGTGCGCGCTCGCGTTCGCGCTCCGGGTGTGGCACCTGCAGCACCGACGACAGCGGCAACACGGTCGGCGTCAGGAATCCGACGCCGGGCCAGCGGCCGGCGTCGGCGAACCACTGCGGGGAATACTCCCGGGTCTGCGCCGGGCGCAGCTCCCGGAACACGGGATCCTCGACCAAGCGCTCGCGCAGCGTTTCGATGGTGCCGTGCTTCAGCCCGAGCAACACCAGCAGCGGCGCGATCACCGCGGCGAGCGCGATCACCAGGCACAAGGTCAGGATCCACTCGTGCCGCAGGTTCGCCGCGGCGAGCGACGGGACCAGGCGCAGGGGACGCGGATGCGCGGCGGGCTGTGGCATCGTTCAGGCCGCCTCGAAGCATTGCGAGCGCGTTTCCTGTTCGGAAACCTGCTCCATCCGGAAGCCGTAGGTCCGGTCGGCATGCGCGCCGATCAGCTCCACGTCGTGGGTGACCACGACCACCGCGACGCCGCGCTCGCGCGCAAGCGCCTGAAGGTCGGTGAAGATCGCCACGGCGCGCGCCTTGTCGACCGCCGCGGTCGGCTCGTCGGCCAGCACCAGCCGGGGCCCGTGCAACAATGCGCGCAGAATCGCAACGCGCTGGCGCTGGCCGATCGACAGCGCGTCCGGCATCCGCCGCAAGCAGCCGTCCAGGCCCAGGCGCCGGGCCAGTTCGGCCGCCGCGCGGTCCGGGCTCGGCAGGCCCTTGACCCGCGCCGGCAACGCGATGTTGTCGGCAACGCTCAGGAACGGCAGCAGGCCGCCGGTCTGCAGCACATAGCCCAGGGAGTCGCGGCGCAGTGCCGCGAGCCGGGTCTCCGCACCCGAGGCCCACAGCGCGCGCACGTCGGTCGCCGGCGCCTCCGGATCGAACTGCATTTCGAAGCGTTCGACCCGAGTCGGTTCCATCACCAGCGCGAGCATGTCCAGCAGCGTGCTCTTGCCGCAGCCGCTGTCGCCCACCACCGCCACCAGTTCCCCGGGGCCGACGTGCAGCGCCGGCACGCCGAGCTCGAACACGCTCTCGCCCTGTGCCCGGCGCTTGACTGCCCCCTGCATCAGGGCCAGGGGCGGCTGCGCTGCGGAACGCACCTCGCCCCCGGTCAGGGGAGGTAGTCCAGATGCAGCGGGTAGACCATGTCGCGATCGCGGTCGGCATCGTTCATCCGGAACCAGGCGTCGACCTGTTCGTTGATCGCCCGGTACTGTTCCAGCTTCGCCAGAATGCTCCATTCGAGCTGCGAACGCTGCTCGGTGGTCATGCTCGCGAACATCTCGTCGTTCAGCGACAGAATGTCGCTGCGATACGGCAGACTCTGAATGAACGCCGGCAACAGACCGGTGCCGGCCAGATCGCGGGCCTGGCCGAGATCTTCCGGGCGCTTCATCGCCTGCCCGGACACGCTCTGCAAGGCCTCGAAGAACTGGGCCTGCGTGACTTCGGCGCGCATCAGCGCCTGGACTACCTGGTCGAGCGCCTGCGCCAGGCTGCTCAGCTGCTCGCGGGTCACCAGCACGCGGACATCGAGCGCACGGTCGACGGGATGGACGAGATCGCGGTCGAGCACCCAGGCGACGATATCCTTCGGGGGATTCGCGGAACGCCCCAGGTACTCGACCAGCGCCGCCTCCCAGAGCCGGTCGACCGTCGTCAGGGTTTCCAGCGGCGGCAGTTCCTCGTCGGCCACCGGCTCGTGTTCGCCGGCGGTCGTCGCCAGCCTTTCGATCAGTCCGTTCGCCACGCTGTCGATCAGCCCGTAGAAGGCCCGGTCGTCGAAGGCATCGACGCTGTCGTAGGCCGATTCGTCGCGCGAGCCCCGGATACGCGCGAGATGACGGAACTGGGGCTCGGCGATCGGGTGATCCTCGGTCGCGCGAGGGTCGAGCAGGTGGATTGCGTGCAGGTGGACCTGAGCATCGTCCAGCTCCCGGCGCAGGTCGATCTCGTCCTTTCCGGTGATGTTCTGCGGGTGTCCCTTCGGGTGCGAGCTCGCGTCGCCGATCAGGATCATGAAGCGCAGCGCGCCGTCGCGCCACTGCGACTGCAGGGCCGTGTCGACACCGGCAAAGACTTCCTCGGCATAATCCAGGCTGCCGACCTCGGTCGCGCGGACTTCGTCCTCGAGCCGTTCGGCCAGCGTCGCACTGTCGACGAGTTCGGGCGTCCAGTTCCGGGTGTCGTACTCGAGCTGCGGGATCACTTCGATCGAATCGCGGAAGGTCACCAGGCCGAAACGCACCCGGTCGTCGGTCATTCTCCGGAACCGGGCAGCGGTGCTCGCAACCGCGTCGCGGGTCATGTCGATGAACGGCTGCATGCTGCGCGTGGTGTCGATCACGAACACGATGTCGGCCTGCAGGTCCGAGCGCCGCTCGGCGGCACCGTCGACCCGCGCGACCCGGGCCTGCTCGCGGTACTCGGCCGCATCGAGGGTATCGGCACCGCGGGCACCGGGAACCGCGGCCGCGATCTGCAGCAGGCGGGCGTCATCGCCGTCGATCTGGGTCTGCTCCCACTCCAGGATCGGCAGCACGTAGAACTGCCGGGTGATGTCGACGAAACGCTGCGGTTCCATGCTGACGACCTGTTCCGGCGCGTCGCCGTCGTCGATCGCGCGGTACAGCGCGCGAGCGCGCCCGGCCATGTCGAAGTCGTCGACCAGCCCGGCCAGATCCCGGTAGTCGCGGAACATCAGCACCGGGTTGCGGCCCTCGATCGGTCCGCCCGGGTGGGTGTAGGACACCAGCAGCGCCTGCCGCCACTCCAGCACGTCGCGCGCCTGCATCCAGCCATCGGCTTCGGCGCGCGTGCGCCCGACCCGATACCAGCCGGCCGGATCGGCTGCATCGCTCAAGTCCAGGTCCTGCCGTTCGAACACGTACAGCGGGTGGAACGACGGGACGTTCGCGATGCGGATGCCGGCGGGATCGGCGTTGCGGTCTGCATACACATGCGAGAACGGCCGGGGCAGCACCCGCAACGGCAACTGCGTCGCCTCCTCGATGCAGACCTGACCCTCCGCACACAGGATCGGTTCCTCGGGCGCCGCAGGCTCATGGCCATGGGTGCCCTCGAGCGCCGACAATCCCGGAGACGGCGGCGCATGGCCAGCGGTGCCTTCCAGCTGATCCAGCAGTGACTGCCCCGAAGCGACCATCGGCAGTGCGGCCAGCGCTGCCGCCAACCCGAGTCCGATCCACCTGTTCATCCTGCTTTCCCCCTGCGACTGTGACGTTTCCCAATGTCCGGAACGGTCCGGCGACGACGTGGCAGCGCCCGCCTTGCGGTCGGCCCGGCGCACGCTCCCGGTGCCATCGGCAGATTCCGCACTGCATGGCAGTATACCCCCACCCCGCATGGTTCAATAGCGCCCCGGCAGCTTCCGGTACGCGGCGACCGCGAGCCGGTGCAGCCATGCGGCGACGTGCTACCGTATGGGCAGGGGTTGCTTGGTCGAGGAGGCGAGGAGATGAACGAGAACGACAGCCTGCAGGACGACCGCCTGGAACAGGCGTACGGCCGGATGCTGCAGAAGGTGTCCGAGGATCTGGAGGCGTTGTCCGACCGCAGTAGCGTGGCGCTGAACGATCTGCTGGAAAATGCCCGCAAGGAAGTGGTCGATGCTGAACACCTCAACGCCGACGAGGCGGACAGGGTCACCGAATACGTGCGCCGGGATCTGCACGACCTGGGTGCGTTCCTGGAATCGGGGACGCAGGACTGGCGCGACTGGCTACGGATCGACCTGGCATTGATCGAGGCCAGCCTGCTGAACGCGCTGAACACGGTCGCCGACCGAACCAAGGTGGAACTGGCGCATCTGGCCGCGCGCGCCTACCGCGTCGGCGAATGGCACACGGGCGAGGTCACCGGGCCCGGCGAGCTCACCTGCCTGTCCTGCGGCGGGACCATGCACCTGTCCCGGGTGGGCAAGATCCCGCCCTGCCCGCACTGCCGGCACACCCGTTTCCACCGCGGGGGGCCGGCGCCGGAGGGGTCGGAGTAAGCGCCCGGCTCACGCCGCGCGACCGCGCCGTGCCCGCCCGGCCGGCAGGACCAGCAGCAGCGCGACCAGCAGCGCGGGCCAGGGGCCGAAACGCGCCGCGGGCGTATAGCCCTGCCGGGGCTGGATCTCTCCGGTCAGCACCTCGCGGGTGAACAGCCCGGCGCGCGCGGTGAGCCGCCCGTCCGCATCGATCAGCGCGGACACCCCGGTGTTGGTCGCGCGAATCAACGGCCGGCCCATCTCCAGCGCGCGCACCCGCGCAATCTGCAGGTGCTGGTGCGGAGCCAGGGTATCGCCGAACCAGGCGTCGTTGCTGACGTTCAGCAGAAAGCCCGCCTCCGGCAGCGCGGCGCGGATGCGCCGGGAATACGCGGCCTCGTAGCAGACCGACAGCCCGGCGACCAGGCCGGCCATCGCGACCCGCCCGGAACCGGTACCGGGCGTCAGGTCGGACATCGGGATATCGAGCAGGCGGTCGAGCCAGGCGACCCGATCGCGAAACGGCAGGAACTCGCCGAATGGCACCAGCTGGCGCTTGTCGTAGGTCGCGCCACTCGGGATATGGCGGATGCTGTTGTACATCGCGCGTGTCGCCGGATCGTAGTCGAAGATCCCGGTGACCAGTTCCGTGCCCCAGGCCTCCAGGTCCAGCGACAGCACCTCCAGCGGCTCGTACACCTCGAAATAGAACGCCGGAATCGCGGTCTCGGGCCAGACCAGCAGGTCGACGTCCCCGGCCTCCCGGCTCAGGCCGGAGTACAGCGACAGCGCGTAGTCGATGCCGTCGTCGGCCCATTTGCGCGACTGCTCGATATTGCCCTGCACGATCGCGACGCGCAGCGCGGACGGCGCAGGCTGCAAACCGTTCCAGAGCGCGTTCCCCGCGGAGGACGCCAGCAGCATGGCCAGCAGCACCAGCCCGGCCACGAAGCGCCGTGCGCCCAGCAGCACCAGCGCGACCGCAGCCAGCGCCACCACCAGACCGGCCCCGGCCTCGCCCGCGACGGGCAGCCAGCCGCGCGCCGGGCTGTCCAGCAGCGTGTGGCCGATCAGCAGCCAGGGGAACCCCGACAGGAACCAGCCGCGCAACGCCTCGAGCAGCACGAAACCGCCGGCGAGCGCGAGCAGCCAGGACAGCAGTCGCGCACGACCGAACAAGCGCGCCGCGATCCAGGCGAGCAACGCCGGGTACAGCGCCAGGTAGAGCACGAACAGCGCGGTGATCAGCGTCGCGACGACCAGCGGCGCCTCGCCGAAAATCAGCAGGCTGTTGAAGATCCAGTTCGCACCCGCTCCAAACAGGCCGAGCCCGAAGGCATAGCCATGGCGCAGCGCATGACGCGGACCGGCCCCGCGCAGCAGTGCAAACCACAGCGCCAGCGACAATGGTGCCAGCAGGTAGTGATCGAAAGGTGCGAAGGCCAGCACCAGCGTCGCACCGGCCAGCAACGACAGCAGGGTGGCCGGCCAGCCGGTGACGGAATGCGCCCCGAGACGCAGCAGCGGACCGGGGACAGGTGGTATGGAATCGGGGTTTGCCGGAACAGCCATCCGCTGCAGTGTATTCACCCCGTGGTCGGCGTGCACGGCCTCTCCGCGGCGACCCCACCCAGCGCCGGTCCCTTCCGCGCGGGCGGACAGGAAAGCGCGTTCAGGTCGTCGAACCGTCACCGGCACCAGACGCCGCGACGCGGCGCATCTCGACCAGGTGCAGCCGGCGGTTGTCGGCCCGCAGCACGCGGAACTCCATGCCATCGACGACCACGGTCTCGCCGCGGCGCGGGACGTGCCCGAAGCGGGACAGCAGCAGGCCGCCGATGGTGTCGAAGTCTTCCTCGCTGTAGGCGGTCTGAAAGTAGCTGTTGAACTCCTCGATCGGGGTCAGCGCCTTGATCGTGTAGCGATCGCCGGGATGCTGCATGATCTGCGTCAGGTAATCGTCGACATCGTGCTCGTCCTCGATCTCGCCGACGATCTGTTCGAGCACGTCCTCGATGGTGACCAGGCCCGCGACCCCCCCGTACTCGTCGACGACGATGGCCATGTGGTTCCGGCTCAGGCGGAACTCCTTCAGCAGCACGTTGAGTCGCTTGCTCTCGGGGACGAATACCGCCGGGCGCAGGATCTCCTGCATGTCGAAGGCCTCCTCGCCGGCACCGGCGAAAAAGCGCAGCAGGTCCTTCGCCAGCAGGATGCCGGCGACCTCATCGCGATTGTCGGCGATCACCGGAAGGCGCGAATGCGCGGAGGCGACGACGTCCGGCAGGATCTCGCCAAGCGTCGCATCGCGGCGCACCACGTCCATCTGCGCGCGCGGCACCATGATGTCGCGCACCTGCATTTCCGCCACATGGAGGACGCCCTCGAGCATTGCCAGGGCCTCCGGATCGATCAACTCGCGTGCATGCGCCGCCCGCAGGAGTTCCAGCAGCTGGTCGCGGTCGCGCGGCTCGCTGGAAAGTAACGCGCCGAGGCGGTCGAGCAAGCCGCGCAGCGGTGGGCCCTCGGATCGCGCGGAGTCGGACATCAGCGGAACGGCTGCGGCGAGCGCGACCCCGCAGGCCGGACAGGAACCGGATCCCGCTGCGTGACCGCGGGCGCGGCAAGGAGGCAGCAGCGCATGCCCGGCAGCCACCGGCGCCGCCCGTCCCCGCCGGGACGGGCGATCGGCAACCGGCGCGGGTTCGGGTGAGCCCCTGTGATCATGGTCGAATCGGCTCCGGAGGGGGCAACGCCAGCGTCGGCCATGGCCGGCCGTCCCGCAGATCGAGCCACGGCCAGCGATACGGCCCGTCGGTACAGCGCGCGTCGTTCACGCGGGCTCCGCATAGGGGTCCGGATAGCCTAAACCGGCAAGGATCTCGCGCTCAATCGCTTCCATGGCCTCGGCCTCGGCGGCGCGTTCGTGCTCCATGCCCTGCAGGTGCAGCATGCCGTGCACCACCATGTGCGCGAAATGGGCTGCGAGCGATTTGTGCTGCTCCCGGGCCTCATCGGCCAGCACCGGCGCGCACAGCACGATGTCGCCAAGGTAGCCCGGATTCGCGCCCAGCGCCGGGAACGACAGGACATTGGTCGCACGCGCACGGCCGCGGAACGCCTGGTTGAGCGCCCGACCCTCGTCGGCGTCCACCACGCGCAGCGTCACCTGTGCCGGCCCACTGCCGCGCCAGGCCGCGCGGGCGGCGCGGTGCAGCGTGGCGGGCGCGGGCCAGCCAGCGCGGCCCAGTGCGTACTGCGCCTGCACCTCAAGCATCGCGTTGCGTACCCCGGGTTTCGCCCTGCGCCTCGTAGGCCTCGACGATGCGCTGCACCAGCGGGTGGCGCACCACGTCCTCGGCCTTGAAGCGGGTGATGCTCACACCCTCGACCCCGTCGAGGATTTTCGCCGCATGCCGTAGTCCGGACAGCTGCCCCCGCGGAAGGTCGACCTGGGTCACGTCGCCGTTCACCACCGCGCTCGAACCGAAGCCGATGCGGGTCAGGAACATCTTCATCTGCTCGACCGTGGTGTTCTGCGCCTCGTCGAGGATGATGAACGACTCATTCAGCGTGCGCCCGCGCATGTACGCCAGCGGCGCAACCTCGATGACCTGCCGCTCCATCAGGCGGGCGACCTGGTCGAAACCGAGCAACTCGTACAGGGCGTCGTACATCGGGCGCAGGTAGGGGTCGATCTTCTGCGCCAGGTCGCCGGGGAGAAAACCGAGGCGCTCGCCCGCTTCGACCGCGGGGCGCACCAGCACCAGCCGGCGCACCCGGTCCTGTTCCAGCGCCGCCACCGCCGCGGCCACCGCGAGATAGGTCTTGCCGGTGCCGGCCGGGCCGATCCCGAAATTCAGATCGGCATGCGCGATCGCCCGCAGGTACTGGATCTGCCGGGGACCTCGGCCCCGGATTACCGCCCGGCGCAGACGCAACACCGGTTCCCGGGGCTCCTGGTCGGGCAGGTCCGCGATATGGGCCGCCTGCAGCGCCGTGTGCACCTGCTCCAGCGATACCGGTTCGTCCTGGGCCATGCGGTGCAGTTCCTGGATCAGCGAGGCGGCCGCGCGCACCGCGGCCTCGGGCCCAGTGACGTTGAATCGGGGTCCGCGGTTGTGCACATGCACGCCCAAGCGCCCCTCGATCAGCCGCAGATGGGCGTCCAACGGGCCGGACAGGCGCGACAGCGTCTCGGCGTCCCCCGGTTCGAGGGTAAAATCAGCGCGATTCTGCGACATGGGCCGGGGGACGTTGGCCCCGCGCCGCGGCGCCGCCGCAAACGGGTATACCCCGCAGAGAATGCGGCTGCGCCTCGGTAATCCGCAAATCGACCATCCGCCCGATCCACGCCGCGGGGCCCTCGAAATTGACGACGCGATTGTTCGCGGTGCGTCCGGCCAGTTGCGACGGGTCGCGGCGCGAGCGGCCTTCGACCAGCACCCGTTCCGATCCGCCGACCATTGTACGGTTGCGCGCCCGCCCCTGGGACTCGATCAGCGCCTGCAATTCCTGCAACCGGGCCTTTTTCACCGCCAGCGGCACATCATCCGGGAGCGCGGCGGCCGGGGTGCCGGGCCGCGGGCTGTAGATGAAGCTGAACGAGAAATCGAAGTTCAGTTCCTCGACCAGGCGCAGAGTCGCTGCATGGTCGGCATCAGTCTCGCCGGGGAAGCCGACGATGAAGTCCGAGGACAGGTCCAGGTCCGGCCGCAGTTCACGCAGGCGGCGGATCTTCGACTTGTACTCGAGCACCGTGTGGCCGCGCTTCATCTGCGCCAGAATGCGGTCGGAGCCGCTCTGCACCGGCAGGTGGAGGTGGCTGACGAGCTTCCGCTCGTCAGCGTAGGCCTGAATCAGGCGGTCGGAGAATTCGACCGGATGCGAGGTGGTGAAGCGGATCCGCTCGATACCGTCGATTGCGGCCACGTAGTGGATCAACAGCGCCAGATCGGCCATCTCACCGTCGTGCATCGGGCCCCGGTAGGCGTTCACGTTCTGCCCCAGCAGGTTGATCTCCTTGACCCCCTGGGCGGCGAGGCCGACGACCTCAGCGATCACGTCGTCGAACGGGCGGCTGATCTCCTCGCCACGAGTGTAGGGAACGACACAGAAGCTGCAGTACTTGCTGCAGCCCTCCATCACCGACACGAACGCGCTGGCACCGGTCGCGCGCGGCTCGGGCAGGCGGTCGAACTTCTCGATCTCGGGGAAACTGATATCGACCACGGGCGCGCGGGTGCACTGTACCTGCCGGATCAACGCCGGCAGGCGGTGCAGGGTCTGCGGCCCGAACACCAGATCGACGAACGGCGCACGCGAGCGCAGCGCAGCACCCTCCTGGCTGGCCACGCAGCCGCCGACGCCGATGATCACTCCGGGGCGGCGCTCCTTCAGCGCGCGCCAGCGCCCGAGCAGCGAGAACACCTTTTCCTGCGCCTTCTCGCGGATCGAGCAGGTGTTCAGCAGCAGCAGGTCGGCCGCGGCCGGGTCGTCGGTCAGCTCGGCGCCGTGCAGTTCGCGCAGCGCATCGAACATGCGCCCCGAATCGTATTCGTTCATCTGGCAGCCGTGGGTCTGGATGTAGACCCTGCGGATCGCCGCGGGCGGCTCCGGTGCGGCCCGCACCTCCGGTGTATCAGAAGGGTACGTCATCGTCCTGTATCCCGCGCCCGCCCGAAGGGCCGCCGCCCTGCTGGTCCCAGGGCGGTTCCTGCGAACCCTGGTTGCGGCTGCCGTAGTCGCCACCGGAGCCGCCCGCACCACCCGACGACCCGCCACGGCCGCCGAGCAGCTGCATCTCGTTGGCCACGATCTCGGTGGTATAGCGATCCTGGCCGTCCTGCCCCTGCCACTTGCGGGTCTGGATGCGCCCCTCGATGTAGACCTGCGAGCCCTTGCTCAGGTAATCGGCGGCAATGTCGCCCAGCCGCCCGAACAGCACCACGCGGTGCCATTCGGTATTCTCGCGCTTCTCGCCGGTCTGCTTGTCCGTCCACTGCTCGCTGGTCGCGATACGCAGGTTCGTGATCGTCAGGCCCGATGGCGTCTCGCGTTTTTCGGGGTCGGCACCGAGGTTGCCGAGCAGAATCACCTTGTTCACTCCGCGGGCCATGGCTGCTCCTTGTCGTTCGCGCGCTGGATCGGGGCGCGTAGTGTACCAAGCCACCGCGGCGACGGCGATCGGCCAGCGTCTTTGCGGCTCCGCCGCCCATGGCAGGGCTTCGACACGGCGTGGGTCTGTGGATTCGGTCGAAGTTTATCGACTCCATTCGCTGCTATTGTCTCGTGATGGGGGAGCATCCCGCGAGCGCAGGTGTTGGGAAGATAGCCGCCGCAATGCGGTCGCCACGTGCCCCCGGTCAGCACACCCGTCGGCCTCCTCGGATTCAGGCCTGTCCTCGGCTGCACCGGCACCCCGCAAGGCCCGCGCCGCGGATTGGCACCGGAAACCACCGCCACGGGCCAACGGGGAGAAGAATCCCCCGGGCTGCCCCGGCCCCGCGACCACCGGGCGGGGGCATGCATGCGGGCGCGAACCGATGCACACGGAAGCAATGACCGAACATTCCGACGACGGCGTGACCCTCGTCGGATACGATGCGTCGTGGCCCACCGAGTTCCGGCGCGAGGCACAACGGCTGCGGGCGGCCCGCATTCCCGGATTCCTGGCAGCCGAGCACATCGGCAGCACCGCCGTCCCCGGGATGGCCGCCAAGCCGATCATCGACATCGCGGTCGCGGTCAACCTGCCCGCGGCAAGCCCCCGGCTGATCCGGGCGCTGGAAGCGCTGGGGTACCGCTATTACGGAACCTTTGGCCTGCGCGGGCGACATTTCTTCCGCCTGGGCCAGCCGGCCCGGGTCCACCTGCACGTCGTCCACCGGCGGTCGCCTCACTGGCGGGCATGGCTGGAGTTCCGCGACGCGTTGCGCGCCCATCCCGAGTGGGTTGCGCGGTACGAGCACGAGAAACGCCGGCTGGCCCGGCTGCACCGGTACGACCGCGCCGCGTATACTGCCGCGAAGACCCCCATCGTCACCCGCATTCTCGCGGCCGCCGGTGACCGATGAGTTCGGCAGCCCTTATCGGCAGCCCTTACATGAAACAACACGGGTCGCCTCGGGGCTTCGTGCAGGACGGAACCGCGCAGCCGTCATCCGCCGTGCGGTGTTCGGAGCGCCCCGGCGCCCGTGGCGACCCCAGCGTGCGTGGGCATGCCGATGACGGCCCTCGGCCTTTTCCGCCCTACGCTTGTTCAGGGTCACGGGTGGTGGCTGGGCACCATGGAAGCTGGCGCTGCGGCCGAATCCCTTCGTGCTTGCCGATGTCCCGATCGCACGGCGCTCCACGGCCGTCAGACACGCGAGGAGGTTCTGCCACCACCGGGCGTGCCGCGGCGGAACAGATCCCGCAGCGCCGTTTCGTCGAACCGGCCCGGATCGACTTTCAGGTAGACCGCCGCCTCGCTTGCGCTCACGCGCACCTCCGCCACACCGGCGAGCTCCGCCAGGCGCGCGTTCAGTTGCGCGGATGCCTGTTTCCAGGCGTCGGGAAAGGCATAGGCCCGGTTCGCCAGGTGGCTCGGAGGGGCCATCGTGACCGCGGCCCAGAACCAGAGCAGTGCCGCCGCGAGCCCCAACCCGAAGACCGCGGCGCTGCCGCCGTGGGTCAACACCGCGCCGCCGAGCATACCGCCGGCAAAGATCCCGAGGAACTGGCAGCTGGAGAAGACCCCCATCGCGGTTCCCTTCGACGCGACCGGCGCGGTCTTCGCGACCAACGAGGGCAGCGCCGCTTCCAGCAGGTTGAAGGCGGCGAAAAACAGCACCAGCGCGAGCCCCAGCGTGACCCAGTGACCAGAGAACGGCAGCATAGCCTGCACCGCGATCAGTACCGTGATCGCACCGATCAGCGCGGGCTTCAGCGCACGCTGGCGTTCAGCGCGGATCACCGCGGGAATCATCAGCCCGAACCCCAGCAGCAGCACCGGAAGGTAGACGAGGTAGTGCTGGGCCGGGTCCAGCCCGAGGCGGTTCACCAGCGTCAGCGGCAGCACGAGGAAGTTCGCCGCCAGCGTCAGGTGCAGGATGAAGATACCCGCGTTCAACCGCAGCAGCTCGGGGTCATGCAGCACGCCGCGCAACCCGCCGGGCACGGGCACCATGTCCGGGTGCGGCCGCGAACGAGCCGGCTGCGGCACCCAGGTGAACAGCAGCAGTAATGCCAGCAGGCCCAGCAGCGCGGTCAGCCAGAAGATCCCGGCCAGTCCAAACCATCGGTCGACCACCGGTCCCAGCACCATCGATGCGGTGAACGTCAGCCCGATGGTCAGCCCGATCGCCGCCAGCGCACGGGTGCGGCGCTCCTCGGCGATCAGATCGGCGGTGAGCGCCAGCACCGCCGCAGCTACCGCCCCGGCACCCTGCAGCGCGCGCCCGAGGATGATGCCGTACACGCTTTCCGCCATTGCGGCGATCACGCTGCCCGCGATGAACAGGGCAAGCCCAAGCGCAATCAGCGGCTTGCGCCCGACCCGGTCCGAAAGCATCCCGAACGGGATCTGCAGCATGGCCTGGGTCAGGCCGTAGATCCCCAGCGCCAGCCCCATCAGGAGCGGCGTGGCCGAGGGCAGCACGTCCGCGTAGAGCATGAACACCGGCAGGATCATGAACAGGCCGGCCATCCGCACCGCGTAGATCGCGGCGAGCCCCGAGGTGGCACGGAGTTCCAGGGGAGTCATGGGTGCTGCAGCCGCTCCTGTCACGCAGGGTGAACGTTGCCGAATCTTACAGGGAATGACGGCGCAGGGAAGGGCGAGCAGGCCCGCCCTTCCGTCGCAGGGCCGGGGCCGGCACCCAACGCGATTCCTGCCCGGGCCACGGCTGGAAGGCCGGGCACCGGCGGCAGGGTGCTACCATAGCGGGCTGGGCGCAAGGCCGTCACCACCCCCGGGGGGCCGGATGAGCACGATCAAGATCCGCGGCGCACGCACGCACAACCTGAAAGACATCGACCTGGATCTGCCGCGGGAGCGGCTCATCGTGGTCACCGGCGTCTCCGGTTCGGGCAAGTCGTCGCTGGCCTTCGACACGCTGTTCGCCGAGGGCCAGCGGCGGTATGTCGAGAGCCTGTCGACCTATGCGCGTCAGTTCCTGTCGATGATGGAAAAGCCCGACGTGGATCTGATCGAGGGACTGTCGCCCGCGATCTCGATCGAGCAGAAGAGCACGTCGCACAACCCGCGCTCCACGGTCGGCACCATTACCGAGATCTACGATTATCTGCGCCTGCTGTTTGCGCGCGCGGGCGAACCGCGCTGCCCGGAACACGACGAGACCCTCGCGGCCCAGACCATCTCGCAGATGGTCGACCAGGTGCTGGCACTGCCCGCCGGAGAGCGCTTGATGCTGCTGGCACCGATCGTGCGGGGGCGCAAGGGCGAGCACACCCGGCAGTTGGAGGCGATGCGCGCGCAGGGCTTCCTGCGTGCGCGCATCAACGGAGAGATCTTCGAACTTGATGCGTTGCCGCCGATCGACCCGAAGCGCAAGCACGACATCGAGATCGTAATCGACCGTTTCAAGGTCCGCGACGACCTGCGCCAGCGCCTGGCCGAGTCGTTCGAGACCGCCACCGAACTGGCCGAGGGACTCGCGCTGGTCGCGTGGATGGACGAGCCGGACCGGGCGCCGTTGGTCTTCTCCGCGCGCTTTGCGTGCCCGGTCTGCGGTTACGCCATCCGCGAACTCGAGCCGCGGCTGTTCTCGTTCAACAACCCAGCCGGCGCCTGCCCGGCGTGCGACGGCCTTGGGGTCCGCCAGTTCTTCGACCCCGAACGTGTCGTCGCGATGCCCGAACTGAGCCTCGCGGGCGGTGCCGTGCGCGGCTGGGATCGCCGGAACGCCTGGTATTTCAGCCTGCTGAAGAGTCTCGCGCGGCATTACGGCTTCGATGTCGAGACCCCCTGGTTGGATCTTCCCGCCTCGGTGCGTGCAGTGATCCTGCACGGCTCCGGCACCGAGAAAATCCGGTTCAGCCAGCAGGGGCTCGACGGGCGCTCGCGCAGCGAACAGCGGCCGTTCGAGGGCGTGATCCCGAACCTCGAGCGACGTTACCGCGAGACCGATTCCGCCGCGGTCCGCGAGGAGCTCGGCCGGTATCTGGCCAGCCACGCGTGTCCGGAATGCGACGGCGCGCGCCTGAACACCGCGGCCCGCCATGTCTTCGTCAACGGATCCAACCTTCCTGCCGTGACCCGGATGAGTGTCGCGGACGCCCGCGCCTTCTTCCACGACCTGCGGCTGCCCGGGAGGTTTGCCCGCATCGCCGACAAGATCGTCCGCGAGATCAACGCCCGGCTCGGCTTTCTGGTCGACGTCGGGCTCGATTACCTGACCCTCGACCGGTCCGCCGAGACGCTTTCCGGCGGCGAGGCACAGCGGATCCGGCTCGCCTCGCAGATCGGTTCGGCGCTGGTCGGCGTGATGTACATTCTGGACGAGCCGTCGATCGGATTGCACCAGCGCGACAACGAGCGCCTGCTGCGCACCCTGACGAACCTGCGCGACCTAGGCAACACGGTCGTGGTCGTGGAACACGACGAGGAGGCCATCCGGCGGGCGGATTTCGTGGTCGACATCGGTCCCGGAGCCGGCCGCCACGGTGGCGCAATCGTCGCCGCCGGCACCCCGGAAAAGGTTGCACGGCACCCGGAATCGCTGACCGGCGCCTACCTCAACGGCCGGCGCGCGATCGCGGTGCCCGCCCAGCGCCGTGATCCCGACCCCGAGCGAATTCTCATGGTCCGGGGCGCCCGCGGCAACAACCTCAAGGACATCGACGCCGCCTTCCCGGTCGGCCTGCTGACCTGCGTGACCGGCGTATCGGGTTCCGGCAAGTCGACGTTGGTCAACGACACGCTGTATCCGGCGGTCGCGAACGCACTGCATCGCAGCACGCACCCGGTCGCCGCCCACGCGGGCATCGACGGCCTCGAGTGGATCGACAAGGTCGTCGACATCGACCAGAGTCCGATCGGACGCACTCCGCGGTCCAACCCCGCGACCTACACCGGCCTGTTCACGCCGATCCGGGAACTGTTTGCCGCGACCGCCGAGGCCCGCTCGCGCGGCTACCGGCCCGGGCGGTTCTCGTTCAACGTGCGTGGCGGACGCTGCGAGGCCTGCCAGGGCGACGGGGTGATCAAGGTGGAGATGCACTTCCTGCCCGACGTCTTCGTACCCTGCGACGTCTGTCGCGGTCAGCGGTACAACCGCGAAACGCTCGAGGTGCGCTACAAGGGCCGCAACATCCACGAAGTGCTCGAGATGACCGTTGAGGACGCACTCGAGTTCTTCGCACCGGTCCCCGTCATCCGGCGCAAGCTGGACACGCTGATGGACGTCGGGCTCGCATACATCCAGCTCGGCCAGAACGCCACCACGCTTTCCGGCGGCGAGGCGCAGCGCATCAAGCTCGCTCGCGAACTCTCGAAACGCGATACCGGACGCACGCTCTACATCCTCGACGAGCCCACCACCGGCCTGCATTTCCACGACGTCGAGCAACTGCTCGCGGTGCTGCACCGCCTGCGCGACCACGGCAACACGCTGGTCGTGATCGAGCACAACCTCGACGTAATCAAGACCAGCGACTGGCTGATCGACATCGGGCCCGAAGGCGGCGACCACGGGGGCCGCATCCTGACCGCCGGAGCACCGGAAACCGTCGCTGCCTGCCGCGCGAGCCACACCGGGCGCTTCCTGGCCCCCATGCTCGCGCCCGCCCGCGTACACCGCGCATGACAGCTACCGCACCTCCAAAAACGAAGAGGCCGGCACATGGCCGGCCTCCCGAGCATCGCGTTCCGGGCGTTCAGTCGGCGCTGACGGCGTCGGACCGATCGACCAGTTCGACGTAGGCCATCGGCGCATTGTCGCCGGCACGGTACCCGCATTTCAGGATGCGCAGGTAGCCGCCCGGACGTTCCTGGAACCGGGGCCCGATCTCGGTGAACAGCTTGCCGACGATCTCCTTGTCACGCAGCCTCGAAAAGGCGACCCGGCGCGTATGCACCGAATCATTCTTGCCCATCGTGATCAGGGGCTCCGCGACCCGGCGCAGTTCCTTCGCCTTGGGCAGCGTGGTCTTGATGAGTTCATGACGCAGCAGGGCGACGGTCAGCGCCTGCAGGGTCGCCTTGCGATGGGAGCTGTTGCGGCTGAGCTGCCGACCGATATTGCGATGACGCATCTGTGCTTACCTGAGTTCTTGTGCCCGAACGAAACCGGGAATTATTCGGAGGGTTCCTGAAGCCCGGGCGGCGGCCAGCTTTCGAGCCGCATCCCCAGCGAGAGGCCATGACTGGCCAGTGTGTCCTTGATCTCGGTCAGCGATTTCTTCCCGAGGTTCGGCGTCCTCAGCAGCTCCACTTCCGTGCGCTGGACCAGGTCGCCAATGTGATAGATGTTCTCCGCCTTCAGACAGTTCGCCGAGCGCACGGTCAGCTCGAGCTCGTCCACCGGCCGCAGCAGCACCGGGTCGACCGCCCCTCCACTGACCGCGTGGGCTTCACGTGCCGTTTCCTTCAGATCGACGAACGGCGCCAACTGACCCTGCAGGATTCCGGCCGCATGACGCACCGCGTCGTCCGGGGCAATCGCGCCATTGGTCTCAAGTTCGAGCACGAGACGGTCCATGTCGGTGCGCTGCGCGAGACGCGCACTCTCGACCCGATACGCGACCCGCCGGATCGGGCTGAAGCTCGCGTCCAGCATCAGCCGCCCGATCGTGCTGTCCTGCATCTCGCCCTGCCGCCGCGCAGCTACCGGCTCGTAGCCGCGCCCCTTGCGCAGCCGCAACGACATCGCCAACTCGACATTCTTCGCGATATTGGCAATCACGTGTTCGGGGTTCACCACTTCGACATCGTGATCTAGCGCGATGTCTCCGGCGGTTACCACACAGGGCCCGCGCTTGCGTAGCGACAACGTCGCCTCCTCGCGGCTGTGCATGCGCAATGCGACACCCTTCAGGTTCAGCAGGATATCAACGACGTCCTCCTGCACCCCTTCGATCGTCGAATACTCGTGCAGCACACCCTCGATCTCGACCTCGACGATCGCGGCACCGGGAATCGACGACAGCAGCACTCGCCGCAACGCGTTACCGAGCGTATGGCCGAAGCCCCGCTCAAGCGGTTCCAGCACCACCCGCGCCTTGTTGCGGTTCTCCGCCTCGACCTCGATGTGCTGCTTGTTGACCAACTCGTTCGCTTGCATTTCCACTCCCGCCGCGAGGCTCACTTCGAGTACAGCTCGACCACCAGCGACTCATTGATGTCGGCGGGCAGGTCGGAGCGATCGGGAAACGCCTTGAACACGCCTTCCAGCTTGCCACTGTCCACCTCGATCCAGCTCGGAATCCCTGCCTGCTCCGCCAGCGTCACCGCGTCCTTAATCCGAACCTGCTTGCGCGCCCCCTCCCGCACGCTGATCACGTCGGCCGGCGACACCTGGTAGGAGGCAATGTTAACGGTGCGCCCGTTCACCAGGATCGCGCGATGCGACACCAACTGGCGCGCCTCGGCCCGCGTGCAGCCAAAGCCCATCCGGTACACGACATTGTCCAGCCGCCCTTCGAGCAGGCGCAGCAGATTCTCGCCGGTCGACCCCTTGAGCCGCGACGCTTCCTTGTAGTAGTTTCGGAACTGCTTCTCGAGCACGCCGTAGGTACGGCGCAGCTTCTGCTTCTCGCGCAGCTGCACGCCGTAATCCGACAGACGCGTGCGCCGGTCCCCATGCTGGCCGGGCGGCTTGTCGAGCTTGCATTTCGTTTCCAGCGCACGGGCTCGGCTCTTGAGCCCCAGGTCCCCGCCTTCGCGCCGGGACAGCTTGCATTTCGGTCCAGTGTAACGGGCCATAGATCAGAACTCCGGGTCGGTTTAGACGCGCCGCTTCTTGGGCGGACGGCAGCCGTTGTGCGGAATGGGGGTGATGTCGCTGATGTTCGTGATCTTGAAGCCCACGTTGTTCAGCGCGCGCACCGCCGACTCACGGCCGGGACCCGGCCCCTTCACCAGCACCTCGAGGTTTTTCACGCCGTGCTCCTGCGCCGCGCTGCCCGCACGCTCCGCCGCCACCTGCGCAGCAAACGGCGTCGACTTTCGCGAACCCCGGAAACCGGAACCACCCGACGTCGCCCAGCTCAGCGTATTACCCTGCCGATCGGTGATCGTGATGATCGTGTTATTGAAGGAGGCATAGACATGCGCCACGCCCTCGGCCACGTTCTTGCGGACCTTTTTCTTGGTCCTCGACTGCGGTTGTGCCATTGACTAGATCCCAGGAAAATTACTTGCGAATCGGACGGCGGGGACCCTTGCGGGTGCGCGCATTCGTACGGGTGCGCTGCCCGCGCAGCGGCAGGCCTCGCCGGTGCCGCAGCCCGCGGTAGCAGCCGAGGTCCATCAGCCGCTTGATGTTCATGTTGATCTCGCGGCGCAGATCACCCTCGACCGCGAGCCGCCCGACCTCG
The DNA here is from genome assembly GCF_000321415.2 of Thioalkalivibrio nitratireducens DSM 14787. NCBI lineage: Bacteria > Pseudomonadati > Pseudomonadota > Gammaproteobacteria > Chromatiales > Ectothiorhodospiraceae > Thioalkalivibrio > Thioalkalivibrio nitratireducens. Next base: position 2,647,796 of record NC_019902.2, read on the forward strand.
GCGCGCAGACTCTCGATCTCGGCATCCGTCAGATCCCGGACCTTGATGTCTCCCCGAACCCCTGCCGCCTGGCAGATCTGCAGCGACCGGGTCCTGCCGATGCCGTAGATCGACGTCAGCGCGATCACGGTGTGCTTCTGGTCCGGAATGTTGATACCTGCGACGCGGGCCATCCAAACTCTCCATCAAAACGGCAAAGCCGGCTATTCTAACCGAAAATCAGAAACCGCTCAAGGCGTTCAACCTTGGCGCTGCTTGTGGCGGGGGTCCGAGCAGATCACCCGAACGACCCCCGTGGCGCCGGATCAGCTTGCAGTTGCGGCAGATCGGCTTGACAGATGCTCGTACTTTCATTGCTTCGCTCTCCGAAATTCCCTAGCGGATATTGGTTCCGCCAAAACCTTTGAGATTCGCCTTGCGCATCAGACCTTCGTACTGGTGCGACATCAGGTGTGCCTGCAGCTGTGCCATGAAATCCATCGTCACGATCACGATGATCAGCAGCGACGTTCCCCCGAAATAGAACGGTACGTTCCAGTACAGGATCAAAAACTCCGGCAGCAGACACACCGCGGTGATGTAGATCGCCCCGACCGTCGTCAGCCGCGTCATCACGCCGTCAATGAACCGCTCGGTCTGCACGCCCGGCCGAATCCCCGGGATGAACGCCCCCTGCTTCTTCAGGTTCTCGGCCGTCTCACGCGAATTGAACACGAGCGCGGTATAGAAAAAGCAGAAGAAGATGATTGCCGCCGCGTAAAACGTGACGTACAGCGGCTGGCCGGGCGCAAGGGTCGTCGAGATCTCGCGAAGCCATCCCATGCCTTCCGCCTGACCGAACCATTGTCCCAGCGTTGCCGGGAACAGGATGATGCTCGATGCAAAGATCGGCGGAATCACCCCGGCCATGTTCAGTTTCAGCGGCAGGTGGCTAGACTGCCCACCGATCACCTTGCGGCCTACCTGGCGCTTGGCATAGTTGATCGTGATCCGCCGTTGCCCGCGTTCGACGAAGACCACGAACGCGGTAACCGCGAGCGCGAGGACCAGCAGGATAACCACGAATGCAGCCGCAAGTTCCCCCGTTCGGGCGAGCTCGAGCGTACCGCCGATCGCCGCCGGAAGACCCGCGACGATGCCCGCAAAGATGATGATCGAGATCCCGTTGCCGATCCCCCGTTCGGTAATCTGCTCGCCCAGCCAAACAAGGAACATGGTCCCGGTCACCAGCGACACCACCACCGTCGGGATGAAGATGTGCGACGGAATCAGCGCCATCGGCATTCCCTGGATCGTCTGCCCGTTGAGCGCAATCGCGATCCCGATACTCTGAAACAGCGCGAGGAACACGGTGCCGTAACGCGTGTACTGCGTGATCTTCCGCCGCCCCGATTCGCCCTCCTTCTTCAGTTGCTGCAGGTAGGGGACGGTCGCCGCCAGCAACTGCATGATGATCGCCGCGGAGATATAGGGCATGACCCCGAGCGCGAAGATCGACAGGCGCTCCAGCGCACCTCCCGAGAACATGTTGAACATGTCCAGGATGGTGCCGCTGTGCTGCTCGAAGAAGCTCGAGACCGCAACCGGGTTGATCCCCGGGACCGGAATGAACGTGCCGATACGGTAGACGACCAGCGCCCCGAGCACGAACAGCAGCCGTTGCCGAAGCTCGGAAAACCCCGTCAGTCCTGCACCCCTCGCTGCGGCTCCACGTGCCATGATTACCCCTCGACGCGCCCGCCGGCGGCCTCGATCGCGGCCTTCGCGCCGGCCGTGACGCCGATGCCGAGCACGACGACGGCTTTATCGATGGAACCCGACGCAAACACCTTCGCTCGCGCTGCGTTACCCGAAATCAGCCCGGCACCCTTGAGCGACTCGAGGGTCACGTCGCCTGAGACCTTCGCCAGCTCGTGCAGCCGGACCTCGGCGGTGACCAGCGCGCTGCGGGAACGGAAGCCGACCTTCGGCAACCGGCGCTGCAGCGGCATCTGGCCGCCCTCGAATCCGACCTTGTGATAGCCGCCCGAGCGAGATTTCTGCCCCTTGTGGCCGCGGCCTCCGGTCTTGCCCAGCCCGGACCCGATCCCCCGCCCGAGCCTCTTGCCCTTGGACCGCGATCCCGGAACCGGCAGCAGTTCATTCATGCGCATGGTCAGACCTCCTCGACCTTGAGCAGGTAGGCGACCTTGCGCACCATGCCCAGATTCTCCGGCGTGGCATCCACCACCGAGGTACTTTGCGTGCGGCGCAGGCCGAGCCCGCGCACGCAGGCCTTGTGATTGGCCAGGCGGCCCGCAGTCGACCGCACCAGCGTAAGCTTGAGCTTGTTCATCATCAACCCGTGATTTCTTCGAGCGTCTTGCCGCGCTTGGCCGCGACCCACTCCGGATCATGCACCGCACCCAGACCGTCGATCGTGGCCTGCACGACGTTGATCGGATTGCGCGAACCGACGCATTTGGCGAGCACGTTCCGCACCCCGGCGACCTCGAGCACGGCACGCATCGCGCCACCGGCGATCACCCCGGTGCCCTCCGACGCCGGCTGCATGAATACCGTTGCGGCACCATGGCGGCCATTGATCGCGTAGTGCAGCGTGCCGTCGCGCAGCGACACGGTTTTCATGTTCTGGCGCGCCTGCTGCATCGCCTTCTGGATCGCCAGCGGCACCTCGCGTGCCTTGCCATAGCCGTAGCCCACGCGGCCGTCGCCGTCACCGACCACGGTCAGCGCAGCGAAACGGAATTGCCGGCCGCCTTTCACGACCTTGGCCACCCGGTTCACGCTGATCAGTTTTTCCTGCAGCCCGTCCGTGGCTTCACTTGCTTCGTTACGTGCCATTGCTCTCTCCGTTGCTACCCGATCCGCTCAGAACGTGAGACCACCCTCGCGGGCGGCATCGGCCAGGGCCTGTACGCGACCGTGATAGCGGAAACCCGAACGGTCGAAGGCCACGCGATCGACCCCGACCTGCCGGGCCCTTTCCGCGATCAGCTTTCCTACCCGCGTCGCCGCATCGACGTTGCCGGTATATTTGACATCGCCCCGCACCGCGGACTCCGCGGTGGACGCCGCCGCGAGCACGCGCTCGCCGCCGGGGGCGATGACCTGCGCATAGATATGCCGCGGGGTCCGGTGTACACAGAGGCGGTGCACGCCCAGCTCCCGGATCTTGAACCGCGCGCGGCGCGCCCTTCTGAGTCTCGACTCTTTCTTGTCCACGGATCTACCCTACTTCTTCTTGGCTTCTTTGCGAAGGATGCGCTCACCTTTGTACTTCACGCCCTTGCCCTTGTAGGGCTCCGGCGGCCGGAAGGCGCGGATGTTGGCGGCGACCTGCCCCACCTGCTGGCAGTCGTGGCCCTTGACCACGATCTCGGTCTGGCTCGGCGTATCGATCGTCACGCCGTCCGGCACCTCGAATGCGATCGGGTGCGAAAACCCCAGGTTGAGGTTCAGTACCTTGCCCTGGGCCTGAGCGCGGTATCCGACACCGACCAATTCCAGGCCGCGCTCGAATCCCTGACTCACGCCGTGAACGTGGTTCCCCAGCAGAGAGCGCACGGTGCCGGCAAGCGCGCCGTTGGCCGCGTCCGCGGCCGCTGCCACGGACACCACGTTCCCGTCGACCGAGACCTCGACGGCATCCGGGCGGGCCATCGCAATGGTCCCTTTCGGACCCTTCACGGTGATCTCCTGCTCGGTCAACTCCAAGGTGACCCCGGCGGGAAGGTTCAGCGGTCGTTTTGCTACCCGAGACATCGCGTTTTCCTCAGTAGATCTTGCAGAGCACTTCGCCGCCCTGCCCCAAAGCCCGCGCCGCACGATCCGTCATCACCCCTTTCGGAGTGGAGACGATCGCAACGCCCAGGCCGGCGTTGATTTTTGGCAGATCGTCCTTGCCCCGATAGATCCGCAGCCCGGGCCGGCTGATCCGCTGCAGGTTCTCGATCACGCCCTGACCCTGGAAGTATTTCAGCGTCACGTGCAGCTGCCTCGAGGCACCGTCGCCCTCGGCGCTGACGTCCCCCACGTAGCCTTCCTCCGCGAACACCTTCAGGATCGCTTCCTTGGTGCGGCTGTAGGGCACGACCACGCTCTTCTTTTGCGCTCGCTGCGCGTTGCGCACGCGTGTAAGCATGTCGGCAATCGTATCGGTCATCATCTCGTCTGTCTCCTTACCAACTCGCCTTGCGCAAGCCCGGGATCTCGCCGCGCATTGCGAACTCGCGCAGCTTGTTCCGGCCCAGACCGAACCGCCGATAGTACCCCTTCGGCCGCCCCGTCAGCCCACAGCGATTGCGCTGGCGCACCGCGCTGGAATCACGCGGCAGCTTCTGCAAGGCTTGCATTGCCGCCAGCCGCTCTTCGCCCGGCAGGGACTCGTCGAGGATTTTCGTCTTCAACTCGGCGCGCCGCGCGGCATACTTCGCCACCAGCCGGGCACGCTTCTGTTCGCGCTGCATCATCGAAATCTTTGCCATCTCTCGAAACCTCGGGTTACTGCCGGAACGGAAAACGGAAGGCCGCAAGCAGCGCTTTCGCTTCCTCGTCGCTCTTCGCATCGGTGGTGATGGTGATATCCATCCCGCGAATCTTGTCGACCCGGTCGTAATCGATTTCCGGGAAGATGATCTGTTCCTTGACGCCCAGGCTGTAGTTGCCCCGGCCATCGAACGCGCGCGGACTGAAGCCACGGAAGTCGCGCACCCGCGGCAGCGCGACATTGATCAGCCGGTCCAGAAACTCGTACATCCGACGCCGGCGCAACGTGACCTTGCATCCGATCGGATACCCGTCGCGGATCTTGAACCCCGCGATCGATTTTCGCGCCTTGGTCACAACCGGCTTCTGCCCGGCAATCGCGGACATATCGGCCAGCGCGTGCTCGATCACCTTCTTGTCGGCGACCGCGTCGCCCAAACCCATGTTCAGCGTGACCTTCGTGATGCGCGGAACCTCCATCACGTTCTGGTACTGAAACTGTTCCTGCAGGGCCGGCACGACCGACTCCAGGTACTGCGCTCTCAAACGTTCCATGGCTCTCTTTCTCGCCCTTATGCGTCGACGACTTCGCCGTTCGAGCGAAACACCCGAACCTTGCGCCCGTCTTCGAGGGTCTTGAAGGAAACCCGGTCACCCTTGGCGGTGGCGGGATTGAAAAGCATCACGTTGGAAACATCGATCGGCATCTCTTTCTCGATAATGCCGCCGGTCCGCCCCATGTTGGGGTTTGGCTTCTGATGTTTCTTCACCATATTGATGTTCTGGACCAGGACGCGGTCGCCCTCGAGTGACCGCAGCACGGTACCCCGACGGCCCTTGTCCTTGCCCGTGATCACGATCACGTCATCGCCCTTGCGGATTTTTTTCATGGCCTGCCTCACAGTACTTCCGGGGCCAGCGAGATGATCTTCATGAACTTCTCGCCGCGCAGTTCGCGGGTCACCGGGCCGAAAATCCGGGTGCCAATCGGCTGCAGCTGGTTGTTCAGCAGCACCGCGGCATTCCGGTCGAATCGAATCACCGAGCCGTCCGGGCGCCGGACCCCCGCCGCGGTACGCACGACGACCGCGTTGTAGACGTCGCCCTTCTTCACCTTCCCGCGCGGGATCGCGTCCTTGACGCTGACCTTGATCACGTCACCGACCCGCGCATACCGGCGGTGGGATCCACCCAGCACCTTGATACACTGCACCCGGCGGGCGCCGCTGTTGTCGGCGGCCTCCAGAACGGTCTGCATCTGAATCATGACTTAACTCTCCAACGATTGGCGCCGGCTCATGCCTGGGCGCGGCTGACCACTTCGACCAGCGCAAAGCGCTTGAGGCGCGACAGCGGCCGGCACTCACGCACCCGCACGGTATCCCCCAGGCGCGACTCGTTACCCTCGTCGTGCACGTACAGCCGGGTGCTCCGCCGGATGAACTTACCGTACAGCGGATGCCGCACGCGGCGCTCCACCAGCACGGTCCGGGTCTTGTTCGCCTTGTCACTCACCACACGCCCGATGATCGAACGCTGGGTCTTCGACATTTCGTCGCTCATGTTCTTATCCTGCCGCCTTGCGTTCGTTCATCAGCGTCTTGATCTGAGCGATCTCGCGCCGAACCTTTTTCACACGGTCCGGACGCGCAAGCTGTCCAACCGCCTTCTGCATGCGCAGCGCGAACTGTTCCTGATACAGGCCCTGCAGCTCTTCGCCGAGCTCCGAGTCGCTCTTAATCTTCAGATCCGCGAACTTCATCACATCACCTGCCTGCGCGTGAACGTCGTCTTGATCGGCAGCTTCGCGGCTGCCAGGCGGAACGCCTCGCGCGCGGTCTCCTCGTTGACCCCTTCCATTTCATACAGCACGCGTCCCGGCTGGATCTTGCACACCCAGTACTCGACGTTGCCCTTGCCCTTCCCCATCCGAACCTCGAGCGGCTTCTTCGAGACGGGCACGTCCGGGAACACCCGGATCCAGATCTTGCCGCCACGCTTGATGTGGCGGACCATCGCTCGCCGCGCCGCCTCGATCTGGCGCGCGGTGATCCGCCCCCGGTCCACCGCCTGGAGGCCGAACTCGCCGAAGCTCACCTTCGCCCCGACGGTCGCGAGGCCGCGGTTCTTGCCCTTGAACTGTTTGCGGAACTTGGTTCTTTTTGGCTGCAGCATGTCGATGTCCTAGTTCGCGGTCGCGGGCCTGGCTTCCGACGCACCGTCGAGGCCGAAAACTTCACCCTTGAAAATCCAGACCTTGATCCCGATCACGCCGTAGGTCGTCTTGGCCTCGGCGAACCCGTAGTCGATGTCGGCACGCAGGGTATGCAGCGGCACCCGGCCCTCCCGATACCACTCCGAGCGCGCGATCTCGGCGCCGTTCAGGCGCCCCGAGACGTGCACCTTCACGCCCTGGGCACCGAGACGCTGTGCGTTACCGACCGCACGCTTCATCGCGCGCCGGAACATGATCCGGCGCTCGAGCTGCTGTGCAATCCCCTCGGCCACCAACTGGGCATCGACCTCCGGCTTGCGGATCTCCTCGATGTTGATCTTGACGTTTGCGATCTCCAGCCCCAGGCGAGCGGCTACCTGGCGCCGCAATGCCTCGATGTCCTCGCCCTTCTTTCCGATCACGATGCCCGGGCGCGCGGTGTGAATGGTCACGTGCGCGGCGCGCGAGGGCCGCTCGATCTGGACGCGGCTCACCGACGCGTGCGCGAGACGCTTGCGCAGGAACGAGCGCAGTTCGAGATCGCTGTTCAGCGTCTTTCCGAAGCTGTTCCCGTCTTCGTACCACACTGCCGCCCAGGGGCGCGAGATACCGAGACGAATGCCGGTTGGATGTACCTTCTGGCCCATGGTTATTTCGCCCCCTTCTCGCTGACGCCAATCAGGATGTGGCTGGTACGTTTCAGGATGCGGTTGCCACGGCCCTTGGCGCGCGCGTGCATCCGTTTCAGCGTCGGGCCCTGGTCGACCTGGATCCGGCTGACCCGCAGCTCGTCGACATCGGCCCCGTCGTTGTTCTCCGCATTGGCGATGGCGGACTCGAGCACCTTCTTGAGCATCGACGCCGCCTTCTTCGGGCTGAAGCCGAGTTCGTTCAGTGCCTGCTCCACCTTCTTGCCCCGAATCTGATTCGCGACCAGACGGGCCTTCTGCGGCGAGATCCGGGCGAACCGCAGCTTCGCGATCGTTTCTTGCGTTTCCATCACAGTTCCTTAGCGCGACTTCTTGTTGGCCACATGGCCCTTGAAAGTCCGGGTCGCGGCGAACTCGCCGAGCTTGTGCCCGACCATGTTCTCGGTCACCAGCACCGGCACATGCTGCCGGCCGTTGTGCACCGCCAGTGTCAGACCGACCATCTGCGGAATGATCATCGACCGGCGCGACCAGGTCTTGATCGGCCGCCGGTCGTTCTTTTCCACGGCAACGTCGACCTTCTTGAGCAGGTGATGGTCGACGAACGGACCCTTTTTCAGTGAACGCGGCATGATCGAGCTCCGTTACTTCTTGTGCCGACGCACGATCATGCGGTCGGTACGCTTGTTGTTTCGGGTCTTGTAACCCTTCGTCGGCACACCCCAAGGGGTGACCGGATGTTTCCCGAAGTTCCGACCCTCGCCGCCGCCGTGCGGGTGGTCGACCGGGTTCATCGCGGTGCCGCGCACCGTCGGACGCACCCCGACCCATCGCTTGGCGCCGGCCTTGCCGAATTTCCGCAGGCTGTGCCCACTGTTGCCGACCTCTCCGACCACCGCGCGACACTCGGCGGGCACCCGGCGCATCTCGCCGGAACGCAGCCGCAGCGTCGCGAGCCGCCCCTCCCTTGCAACCAACTGCACCGAGGTGCCGGCGGAGCGCGCGATCTGCGCACCTTTGCCCGGTTTCATTTCGACACAGTGAACGACGGTGCCAACAGGGATCGCGCGAAGCTCCATTGCGTTTCCTGGGCGCACCGGGGCCTGGCTTCCGCTCTGCAGCGTGTCCCCGGGCTGGACCCCTTTCGGCGCGATGATGTAGCGGCGCTCGCCGTCTGCATATTTCAGCAGCGCCAGATGCGCACTGCGGTTCGGGTCATATTCGAGCCGTTCGACCTGCGCCGGAACGTTGTCTTTGTTGCGCCTGAAGTCGACGAGCCGGTAATGCTGTTTATGGCCGCCACCGACGTGGCGCACTGTGATCCGCCCGCGGTTGTTGCGCCCGCCGGTCCGTGCCTTCTTCTCGAGCAGCGGCCCGTACGGCGCACCGGAATGCAGCTCCGGGGTGCGGATCTGAACCGCGTGGCGGCGCCCCGCCGACGTGGGATTGGTCTTGATGATCGCCATGACTTACACCTGATCCCCTTCGCCCAGTTCGATTTTCTCGCCGGGAGCGAGCGACACGTAGGCTTTCTTCCAGTGGTTCCTACGGCCCAGCCGACCACCGAATCGCTTCACCTTGCCGGCCATGTTCAGTGTCCGCACCGACTGCACCTTGACTTCGAAAATCTTCTCCACGGCCTGCTGGATTTCGTGCTTGGTGGCGTCGGGACGCACCCGGAACACGTGGGTGCCGGTTTCGCCCGCCGCCGTCGATTTCTCAGAGACCACCGGCCCCAGGATCACCTGCAACAAACGCGGGTTCATGCCAGCCACTCCTCAACGCGCTTCGCCGCGTCTGCGGTCATCACCACGACCTCCGCACCCACCAGGCGTACGGGATTCAGCTCGGCCGCGGTCACGACATCAATGTTCGGTATGTTGCGCAGCGCCAACCACGTCGGCCCGTGCCGCTCGCCCACCACCACCAGGCCCGATTCCAGGGCCAGCGCCCGCAGCGCCGCTGCCGCATCGCGGGTCTTCCCCGAATCAACCCGGAAGCTTTCGACCAGCTTCAGACGCTCCTGGCGCAGCAACTCCGACAGAATCGAAGCCATCGCGGCGCGATACATCTTGCGGTTCAGCTTCTGGCTGAAGTCCCGCGTGCTGGCGGCAAAGACCTTGCCACCTCCGCGCCATAGCGGACTGCGGATGGTTCCGGCACGCGCGCGCCCGGTGCCCTTCTGACGAAACGGCTTGATCCCGCCACCGCTCACCTCAGTCCGGCCCTTCTGCGCACGGGTTCCGGCGCGTGCGCCGGCGAGTTGCGCGACGACACTCTGGTGAACCAGCGACTCGTTGAATTCCCGCTCGAAGCAGGCGGCCGACAGCTCGACTGCGGTGGCGGTATCTGCGGTTATGACTTGCATCGTTCTATCCCTTGGCCTTGACGGCGGGGCGGACCATCACGTCGGCGCTCGGCGCCCCCGGCACCGCGCCGTGGATCAGCAGCAGCCCCCGCTCGCTGTCCACGCGCACGACCTTCAGATTCTGCACGGTCTTGCGGGCATCGCCCATGTGGCCCGCCATCTTCTTGTTCTTGAACACCCGGCCCGGCGTTTGGTTCTGCCCGATGGAACCCGGCGCCCGGTGTGCTCGCGAGTTGCCGTGGGTCGCATCCTGCATCCGGAAGTTATGACGCTTCACGACGCCCTGGAAGCCCTTGCCCTTGCTGCGCGCGGTCACGTCGACCAGCTGGCCCTCGCTGAACAGGTCAACACCGAGCTCGTCCCCGGCGGCCATCCCATCGAGCCGTTCGCGGCCCACGCGGAACTCCCAGAGGCCGCGCCCCGGCTGCACCGCCGCCTTCGCGAAATGCCCGGCCGCCGGCTTGCCTACCCGCGAAGGCTTGCGTGCGCCGGCGGTCAGCTGCACGGCGTCGTAGCCGTCCCTGTCCGAACGCTTGACCTGCACCACGCGGTTGTGGCCCACCTGCACCACGGTCACCGGCAGGGAGGCGCCATCCTCGGTGAAGACGCGCGTCATCCCGAGCTTGCGACCGATGAGTCCAAGAGACATTGCTAAACCCCTTCCTGATTCGAATGCGCCGCAAGGGCGCCCTAAAGCCGTGGCCCGGCGACACGAAACCCGCCGGGCCACGGAAAGCCACGTATTATGACAGAAAAAAGGCCGTTAGTTAAGCCTGATTTGCACATTTACGCCCGCGGCCAGATCCAGCTTCATCAACGCATCAACCGTCTTGTCGGTTGGATCGAGGATGTCCATCAGCCGTTTGTGCGTCCGGAGTTCGTACTGGTCACGCGCATCCTTGTTGACATGCGGAGAGATCAGCACGGTATAGAGTTCCCGCTTGGTCGGCAGCGGGATCGGCCCCTTCACCCGGGCGCCGGTGCGCTTCGCGGTCTCGACGATCTCCGCGGCGGAGCGGTCGATCAGTCGATGATCGAAGGCCTTGAGACGAATTCGGATACGCTGGTTTGCCATGTTGCTCACTCGATGATCTTGGAGACGACGCCGGCGCCGACGGTACGGCCGCCCTCGCGGATCGCGAAGCGCAGCCCGTCTTCCATCGCAATCGGGGCAATCAGCGACACCGTCATCTTCACGTTGTCACCCGGCATCACCATCTCCACGCCTTCCGGAAGATCGCAGGAACCCGTCACGTCCGTCGTCCGAAAATAAAACTGCGGACGATAACCATTGAAAAACGGCGTGTGACGACCACCCTCGTCCTTGCCCAGGATGTACACCTCCGCCTCGAACTTCGTGTGCGGCGTGATCGAACCCGGCTTGCACAGCACCTGACCGCGCTCCACCTCGTCACGCTTCGTCCCGCGCAGCAGCACGCCCACGTTGTCCCCGGCCTGCCCCTGGTCCAGCAGCTTGCGGAACATCTCCACGCCCGTCACCGTGGTCTTCTGCGTGTCGCGAATGCCGACAATCTCGACCTCGTCGCCCACCTTCACGATCCCACGCTCGACCCGACCCGTCACCACCGTGCCACGCCCGGAAATCGAAAACACATCCTCCACCGGCATCAAAAACGCACCGTCCACCGCACGCTCCGGCTCCGGAATGTACGAGTCCAGCGCCGCCACCAGCTTCTCGATCGACTGCGAACCAATCTCGCTGTCGTCCCCCTCCAGCGCCTTCAGCGCCGAACCGGTCACGATCGGCGTGTCGTCCCCGGGGAAATCGTAACTCGACAGCAAATCCCGAACCTCCATCTCCACCAGCTCGAGCAGCTCGGCGTCGTCCACCATGTCCGCCTTGTTCAAGTACACCACGATGTACGGAACCCCCACCTGCCGCGCCAGCAGAATATGCTCCCGCGTCTGCGGCATCGGACCGTCCGCCGCCGAAACCACCAGAATCGCACCGTCCATCTGCGCCGCACCGGTGATCATGTTCTTCACGTAGTCCGCGTGCCCCGGACAGTCCACGTGCGCGTAATGCCGCTGGTCGGTCTCGTACTCGACATGCGCCGTCGCAATCGTGATCCCGCGCGCCTTCTCCTCCGGCGCGTTGTCAATCTGGTCGTAGGCCTTCGACTCGCCACCAAACTTCTTCCCCTGCACCACCGTCAACGCCGCCGTCAGCGTCGTCTTCCCGTGGTCCACGTGACCAATCGTTCCCACATTCACATGCGGCTTCTTACGCTCGAATTTTTCCTTGGACACAGCACGAACCTCTTGAACTTGTTTTCTGGTGACTGATGATGATCAGGAAGCCTTCTTGATGACGGCCTCGGCCACGTTGGCCGGCGCCTCGGCATACTTCAGGAACTCCATCGAGTAGGTCGCTCGACCCTGCGACATCGAGCGCAGCGACGTAGAGTACCCGAACATCTCGGACAGCGGCACCTCGGCGCGCAGCAGCTTCTGGCCGGCCACGTCCTCCATGCCCTGAATCATACCGCGGCGCCGGTTCAGGTCGCCCATCACGTCGCCCATATAGTCTTCCGGCGTTTCGACCTCGACTTTCATCATCGGCTCGAGCAATACCGCGCCCGCCTTCAGCGCACCTTCCTTGAAGGCCATGGAACCCGCGATCTTGAACGCCATCTCCGAGGAATCGACATCGTGGTAGGAACCGTCGAACAGCGTCACCTTCACGTCGACCATCGGGTAGCCTGCAAGCACGCCATTGCCCATCTGCTCCTGAATGCCCTTGTCGACAGCTGGGATGTAATCCTTGGGTACGACACCGCCGACGATCGCATTCTCGAACTTGTAGCCCGCACCATGCTCCTGCGGCTCGAGCCGGACCCAGACGTGGCCGTACTGGCCGCGACCGCCCGACTGGCGCACGAACTTGCCTTCCTGCTCCACGGTCTTGCGGATCGTCTCGCGGTACGCCACCTGCGGCTGGCCGATGTTGGCATCGACCTTGAACTCGCGCCGGAGGCGATCGACGATGATCTCCAAATGGAGTTCGCCCATCCCCGAGATGATCGTCTGGCCCGACTCCTCGTCGGTACGCACGCGGAACGACGGATCCTCCTGCGCCAGCTTGTTCAGCGCCAGACCCATCTTCTCCTGGTCGGTCTTCGTCTTGGGCTCCACCGCGATCGAGATCACCGGTTCGGGGAATTCCATCCGCTCGAGCTCTACCGGCGAGTTGACGGCGCACAGCGTGGTGCCGGTGTAGATGTCCTTCAGACCCACACACGCGGCGATGTCACCCGCGCGCAGCTCTTTGATTTCTTCGCGGTTGTTCGCGTGCATCTGCAGGATGCGCCCGATGCGTTCCTTGTTCCCGTTCTGGCTGTTGAGCACGGTGTCGCCGGCGTTCAGCACGCCCGAATAGACGCGCACGAACGTCAGGCTGCCGACAAACGGGTCGGTCATGATCTTGAACGCGAGCGCAGCGAACGGCTCGTCGTCGTCGGCATGCCGCTCGACCGGCTCGTCCGTACCGGCTTTCACACCCTTGATCGCCATCACCTCTTCCGGTGACGGCAGAAACTCGATCACCGCGTCGAGCATCGCCTGAACGCCCTTGTTCTTGAACGCGGTGCCACAAAGCATCGGGAAGATCTCGAGGTTGATCGTGCGCTGACGCAGACCGGCCTTGATCTCGTCCTCGGAGAGTTCCCCACCTTCGAGGTACTTCTCCATCAGTTCTTCGTTGGCCTCGGCGGCGGCCTCCACCAGATTCTCGCGCCACTGCGCCGCGTCGTCCTGCAGCTCGGCGGGAATGTCGCGGTACTCGAAAGTGACGCCCCGATCTTCTTCGTTCCAATAGATCGACTTCATCTTGACGAGATCGATCACGCCCTTGAAATTCTCCTCCGCGCCGATCGGCAGCTGGATCGGGACCGGATTGGCGTTCAGCCGCTCGCGCATCTGCTCGTAGACACGCAGGAAATTCGCGCCCGCGCGGTCCATCTTGTTCACGAAGGCGAGCCGGGGCACCTTGTACTTGGTCGCCTGGCGCCAGACCGTCTCGGACTGCGGCTGAACGCCGCCGACTGCGCAGTAGACCATGCAGGCGCCGTCGAGCACGCGCATCGAGCGCTCCACCTCGATTGTGAAGTCGACGTGCCCGGGCGTATCGATGATATTCACTCGGTGTTCCGGGAACTGCTGCGCCATCCCGGACCAGAAACAGGTGGTCGCCGCGGAGGTGATCGTGATTCCACGCTCCTGCTCCTGCTCCATCCAGTCCATCGTCGCGGCACCGTCGTGCACCTCGCCGATCTTGTGCGAAATCCCGGTGTAGAACAGGATGCGCTCGGTCGTGGTGGTCTTGCCTGCGTCGATGTGCGCGCTGATCCCGATGTTCCGGTAGCGCTTGATGGGGGTCTTGCGTGCCACGATCAGCCTCTCTGTTTGCTTACCAACGGAAATGAGCGAACGCCTTGTTCGCTTCCGCCATGCGGTGGGTATCCTCGCGCTTCTTCACGGCTGAGCCCTTGCTGTCCGCCGCGTCCATCAGCTCACCGGCAAGCTTCAGCGGCATCGAGCGCTCGCCTCGCTTTCGTGCAGCCTCGACCAGCCAGCGCATTGCCAGCGCGTCCTGGCGCACCGCGCGCACTTCCACCGGAACCTGGTAGGTCGCACCGCCGACCCGCCGCGACTTGACCTCGACCCGCGGCCGTACGTTGTCCAGCGCCTTGTCGAGCACATCGACACCATCGCCGCGCTTGGTTTCGATCTGGTCGAGGGCACCGTAGACCACGCCTTCGGCCACGGACTTCTTGCCATCACGCATCACGGTATTGATGAACTTCGCCAAGCGCTCGCTCCCGAACTTGGGATCGGGAAGGATCTGGCGCTTCGGAGCCTCTGATCTTCTGGACATGAATGTCTTCCTGAAACGTCGGGATTAGGTCTTCTTCGGACGCTTGGCGCCGTACTTGGATCGCGCCTGGGTGCGTTTCTGCACGCCCTGCGTATCCAGGCTGCCGCGCACCGTGTGATAGCGCACACCGGGGAGGTCTTTCACACGGCCGCCACGAATCAGCACCACCGAGTGCTCCTGGAGGTTGTGGCCCTCGCCACCGATGTAGCTGCTCACCTCGTAACCGTTCGTCAGACGCACACGCGCGACCTTGCGCAGCGCCGAGTTCGGCTTCTTCGGGGTGGTGGTGTAGACCCGCGTGCACACCCCCCGCTTCTGCGGCGAACCCTGGAGCGCGGGGACCGCGCTCTTCTCGACCTTGCGCTTGCGCGGCTTGCGCACCAACTGGTTAATCGTGGCCATGAAACCCTTTCTCCTAGCCGAAAAAGAACGACAGGCCGATTCCCAGGACCGGCCTGCCGAGGGAGCGAGATTGTAAGGACCGCCCCCGATCGTGTCAAGACGGGACGCGCCCTAGTCGGCGGACGTCCCCGGTTCTCCCCCGTTGTCCGGGAGCGTGGTCACCTCCGACGCTGCCGCCTCGCTACCCATCAGGTCGAAGCTCGGCAGTTCGAGCTGGCGCTTGCGCCGGCGCTCCTTGTGATAGGCCAGCCCGGTGCCGGCGGGGATCAGCCGGCCGACGATCACGTTCTCCTTCAGACCGCGAAGTTCGTCGCGCGCGCCGCGGGTCGAGGCCTCGGTCAGGACCCGGGTGGTCTCCTGGAAGGAGGCCGCGGAGATGAACGACTCGGTGACCAGCGACGCCTTGGTGATACCCAGCAGCACGCGTTCGTAGGTCGCGGGACGCTGATCGCCCTCGAGCTTCTCGTTCTCCTCGATCACGCGGGCACGGTCGATCTGGTCACCGGCCAGCAGTCGCGTGTCGCCGGGATCAGTGATCACGACCTTGCGGATCATCTGCCGCAGGATCACCTCGATGTGCTTGTCATTGATCTTCACGCCCTGCAGGCGGTAGACGTCCTGGATCTCCTGCACGTGATACTCGGCCAGCACGGTGGCACCCCGCAGACGCAGGATGTCGTGCGGATCGAGCTCGCCGTCGACGATCACCTCGCCACGTTCGACCCGCTCGCCTTCGAAGACGTTGACGTTCCGGTACTTCGGAATCAGCGTCTCCTGTGGATCGCCCCGGTCCGGCGTGATCACGACACGCTGCTTGCCCTTGGTTTCCTTACCGAAGGAGATGGTGCCCGAGATCTCCGCGAGCACCGCCGCGTCCTTCGGCTTGCGCGCCTCGAACAGGTCCGCCACGCGCGGGAGACCACCGGTGATATCGCGGGTCTTCGACGACTCCTGCGGCAGACGGGCGATGACGTCGCCAACCTCCACCCGGGCGTTGTCGTCGAGGTTGAAGATCGCACCGGCCGGCAACAGGTACTGGGCCGGCATGTCGGTTCCCGCAATGAACAGGTCGTTCCCGTCCTCGTCGATCAGCCGAACGGTCGGTCGCAGATCCCGCCCGGCGGCGCTGCGGCTCTTGTGGTCCATCACCACGTTCGACGACAGGCCGGTGAACTCATCGGTCTCCTTGGTCACGGTGACGTTGTCGACGAAATCGACCAGCTGCACCCGCCCCGCGACCTCGGTGATGATCGGATGCGTGTGCGGATCCCAGATCGCCACTTCCTGGCCAGCCACGACCGCGTCACCTTCCTTCACGCTGATGCTCGCCCCATAAGGCACCTTGTAGCGCTCGCGCTCGCGCCCGGCCTCGTCGATCACGCCGAGCTCACCCGAACGCGAAACCGCAACCAGATTGCCGTGCTTGTTGACCACGGTCTTGATGTTGTGCAGCCGGATCTGACCGGCATTCTTGACCTGAATCGCGCTGACGGTCACCGCACGGCTCGCGGCCCCGCCGATGTGGAAGGTGCGCATCGTGAGCTGCGTGCCCGGTTCGCCGATCGATTGCGCCGCAATCACACCGACCGACTCGCCGATGTTGACCAGATGCCCGCGGGCGAGGTCACGTCCGTAGCACTTGGCGCAAATGCCCTGGCGGGTCTCGCAGGTGATCGCGGAACGGACCCAGACTTCGTCGACGCCATTTTCGTCGAGCATGTCGACCCGCGCCTCGTCGAGCAGCTCGCCCGCCACCACCAGCACGTCGTCTCCGCCCGGCTTGAGGATGTCGCGGGCCGTGGTACGGCCGAGCACGCGGTCGCGCAGCGGCTCGACCACGTCGCCCCCCTCGATGATGGCCTTCATCAGCAGCCCCTGCTCGGTGCCGCAGTCGTGTTCGGTAACCACGACGTCCTGCGACACGTCGACCAGCCGACGCGTCAGGTAGCCCGAGTTCGCGGTCTTCAGCGCGGTATCGGCCAGGCCCTTGCGCGCCCCGTGCGTCGAAATGAAGTACTGCAGCACGTTCAGGCCTTCGCGGAAGTTCGCAGTGATCGGCGTCTCGATGATCGAGCCGTCCGGCTTCGCCATCAGTCCGCGCATGCCGGCCAGCTGCCGGATCTGCGCGGCAGAACCACGCGCCCCGGAGTCGGCCATCATGAAGATCGAGTTGAACGACGACTGGGCCACCCGCTCACCCTCGCGCGTGGTCACCTGTTCCTTGCCGAGATGATCCATCATCGCTTTCGCAACCTGGTCGTTGCAGTGCGACCAGATGTCGACGACCTTGTTGTAGCGTTCGCCCTTGGTGACCAGGCCCGACGAGTACTGTTCCTCGATCTCCTTGACCTGTTCCTCGGCGACGCCCAGGATCTCGGCCTTCTCGTCCGGAATCACCATGTCGTCGGCGCAGAACGACACGCCGGCACGGGTCGAGAACCGGAAACCAAGATACATCAGCTGGTCCGCGAAGACCACGGTGTCCTTCAGGCCCAGACGCCGGTAGCAGGCGTTGATCAGCCGGGAGATCGCCTTCTTGCTCAGCTCGCGATCGATCAGGCTGAACGGAAGCCCCTGCGGCAGGATGTTCGACAGGATCGCCCGGCCCACGGTCGTCTCCCGCCGGATCCGCGCTGGCGGCCCGTCGCTGGCATCGTTCCCGCCGTCGGTGTCGGCGATCCGCACCTGGATCCGCGCATGCAGGTCGACCACCCCGTTCTCGTAGGCGCGGTGCACTTCGTCGACGTCCGCGAACACCATCGCCTCGCCCTTTGCATTCACCCGCTCGCGCGACAGGTAATACAATCCGAGCACGATGTCCTGCGACGGGACGATGATCGGCTCACCGTTGGCCGGCGACAGCACGTTGTTCGACGACATCATCAGCGTGCGCGCCTCGAGCTGCGCCTCGAGCGACAGCGGTACGTGCACCGCCATCTGGTCACCGTCGAAATCCGCGTTGAACGCCGCGCAGACCAGCGGGTGGAGCTGGATCGCCTTGCCCTCGATCAGCACCGGCTCGAAGCCCTGGATACCCAGGCGGTGCAGCGTCGGCGCGCGGTTCAGCAACACCGGGTGCTCGCGGATCACTTCCTCGAGGATATCCCAGACCTCCGGGCCTTCTTTCTCGACCGCCTTCTTCGCGGCCTTGATCGTGGTGGCCAGACCACGCCGCTGCAGTTTGCCGAAGATGAACGGCTTGAACAATTCCAGCGCCATGCGCTTGGGCAGGCCGCACTGGTGCAGGCGCAGCGTCGGGCCGACCACGATCACCGAGCGGCCGGAGTAGTCGACGCGCTTGCCGAGCAGGTTCTGGCGGAAGCGTCCCTGCTTGCCCTTGATCATGTCGGCCAGCGACTTCAGCGGGCGCTTGTTGGTTCCGGTGATCGCGCGGCCGCGGCGGCCGTTGTCGAGCAGCGCGTCGACCGACTCCTGCAGCATGCGCTTCTCGTTGCGCACGATGATGTCCGGTGCGTTCAGTTCCAGCAGCCGGCGCAGGCGGTTGTTGCGGTTGATCACCCGGCGGTAGAGGTCGTTCAGATCGGAGGTCGCGAACCGGCCGCCGTCCAGCGGCACCAGCGGGCGCAGGTCCGGCGGCAGCACCGGCAGCACCGACATGATCATCCACTCCGGCTTGTTGCCGGACTCGAGGAACGACTCGACCAGTTTCAGGCGTTTGCCGAGGCGCTTGATCTTGGTCTCGGACCCGGTCTCCGACAGCTCGGTGCGCAGTCGCACCGCCTCGGCCTGCAGGTCGATGTTCTTCAGCAGTTCGAGCACGGCCTCGGCGCCCATCAGCGCGACGAAGTCGTCGCCGTGCTCTTCGATCGCCTCGAGGTATTCCTCGTCGGTCAGCAGCTGGCCGCGCTCGAGCGTGGTGAAACCCGGGTCGACGACGATGAACGACTCGAAGTACAGGACCTTCTCGATGTCCTTCAGCGTCATGTCGAGCAACAGCCCGATCCGCGACGGCAGGCTCTTCAGGAACCAGATGTGCGCGACCGGAGACGCCAGGTCGATGTGACCCATGCGCTCGCGGCGCACCTTGGTCTGCGTCACCTCGACGCCACATTTCTCGCAGACCACGCCGCGGTGCTTCAGACGCTTGTACTTGCCACACAGGCACTCGTAGTCCTTCACCGGACCGAAGATCTTCGCGCAGAACAGGCCGTCGCGCTCGGGCTTGAAGGTGCGGTAGTTGATCGTCTCGGGCTTTCTCACCTCGCCGAAAGACCAGGCCCGGATCTGGTCCGGCGACGCGAGGCCGATGCGAATCGCATCGAATTCTTCCGGCTGGGTCTGTTGCTTGAACAGATTGAGGAGGTCTTTCATTCGCTAGCCTCGTAACTTGTATTTCTGGAGCACCCCGCGTGGGGTGCCCGCGATCGGGGCGGCCGGATGGGCTCGGCTCAGTCCTGTTCCAGCTCGATGTTGATGCCGAGCGCACGGATTTCCTTCATCAATACGTTGAAGGACTCGGGCACGTTCGCCTCCATGTAGTGTTCGCCATCGACGATGTTCTTGTACATCTTGTTACGGCCCTGCACGTCATCGGCCTTCACGGTCAGCATCTCCTGCAGGGTGTAGGCGGCACCGTAGGCCTCCAGCGCCCAAACCTCCATCTCCCCGAAACGCTGGCCGCCGAACTGGGCCTTGCCGCCGAGCGGCTGCTGCGTGACCAGCGAGTACGGACCGGTGGAACGGGCATGCATCTTGTCGTCGACCAGGTGGTTGAGCTTCAGCATGTGCATGTAGCCGACGGTCACCGGCCGGTCGAAGGAATCGCCGGTGCGGCCATCGTAGAGCACCGCCTGGCCGGTCTCGGGAAGATCCGCGAGACGAAGCATCGCCTTGATTTCCGTCTCGTGCGCGCCGTCGAACACCGGCGTCGCCATCGGCACACCGCCACGCAGATTCCGGGAGAGGTTCAGGATCTCGGTGTCGGAGAGCGTATCGAGGTCCACCTTGCGCTCGCCGCGGGCGTAGATCTCCGCCAGGAACTCGCGCAGCCGCGCGATCTCGGCCTGTGCTTCCAGCATCCGGGCGATCTTCTGCCCAAGGCCCTTGGCCGCCCAGCCGAGGTGAACTTCCAGCACCTGCCCGACATTCATCCGCGAGGGCACGCCCAGCGGGTTGAGCACGATGTCCACCGGGGTTCCGTCCTCGAGGAAGGGCATGTCCTCTTCGGGCACGATCATCGAGATCACGCCCTTGTTGCCGTGCCGGCCGGCCATCTTGTCGCCCGGCTGCATCCGCCGTTTCACCGCGACGTAGACTTTGACCATCTTCTGCACGCCCGGAGGCAGGTCGTCACCGGCGGCCAGCTTGGCCTTCTGGTGCTCGAAGCGCTTCTCGAAGGCCTCGGCCTGCTCCTCGAGCTGGCGCCCGAGTTCCTCGAGCTGGGCGTTGCCCTCGTCGTCGCGCAGGCGGACCTCGAACCAGTGGTTGCGCGACAGCCCGGCCAGGTACTTTTTCGTGACCTTGCTGCCATCGGCGAGCCCGTCGGGACCGCCGGCCGCCACCTTGTTGAGCAGAAGCCGTTCCACCCGGGCGTAGATATCCTCCTCATAGATACGCTGCTGGTCGCGCAGATCCTTGCGTACCCCGGCCAGGTCCGATTCCTCGATCGAACGCGCGCGTGCGTCCTTTTCCACCCCGTCGCGGGTGAACACACGGACGTCGATCACCGTGCCCTCGATGCCCGAGGGCACGCGCAGCGACGTATCCTTCACGTCCGACGCCTTCTCGCCGAAAATCGCGCGCAGGAGTTTCTCTTCCGGCGTCAGCTGGGTTTCACCCTTCGGGGTTACCTTGCCGACCAGGATGTCGCCGGGCCGGACCTCGGCACCGACGTAGACGATGCCGGATTCGTCCAGCTTCGCAAGCAGCGACTCGGAAACGTTCGGGATGTCCGCAGTGATCTCCTCCTGCCCCAGCTTGGTATCGCGCGCGACGCAGTTCAACTCCTCGATATGGATGGTCGTGAACCGGTCCTCCTGCACCACCCGCTCCGAGATCAGGATCGAGTCCTCGAAGTTGTAGCCGTTCCAGGGCATGAACGCGACCATCATGTTCTGGCCCAGCGCCAGCTCGCCCATGTCGGTCGAGGACCCGTCGGCCAGCACATCGCCGCGTGCGAGCCGGTCACCCACGCTCACCAGCGGGCGCTGATTGATGCAGGTGTTCTGGTTGGAACGGGCGTACTTGGTCAGGTTGTAGATGTCGACCCCGGGTTCGCCGGCGGCGGTCTCGTCGTCGTTCACGCGCACCACGATCCGCGCCGCGTCGACCGAATCCACCGTGCCGCCGCGACGGGCCACGATCGAGGATCCGGAATCGATTGCGACGGTCCGCTCGATGCCGGTCCCGACCAACGGCTTTTCGGCGCGCAGGCAGGGCACGGCCTGGCGCTGCATGTTCGAGCCCATCAGCGCGCGGTTCGCGTCGTCGTGCTCGAGGAACGGGACCAGCGCGGCCGCCACCGACACGATCTGCTTCGGTGACACGTCCATGAACTGGATCTTGTCCGGCGTCGAGATCGTGAACTCGTTTTGGTAGCGGCAGGACACCAGATCGTCGGTCAGCCGGCCCTGCTGGTCCATCGCGGCGTTGGCCTGCGCGATCACGTACTGGCTCTCCTCGATTGCCGACAAGTAGACGATCTCGTCGGTGACCTGCCCGCCGTCCACCTTGCGGTACGGGGTCTCGAGGAAGCCGTACCGGTTGGTGCGCGCATACACGGCAAGGGAATTGATCAGGCCGATGTTTGGCCCTTCCGGGGTCTCGATCGGGCAGACGCGGCCGTAATGCGTCGGATGCACGTCGCGCACTTCGAACCCGGCCCGCTCGCGGGTCAGACCGCCGGGGCCGAGTGCAGAGATCCGACGCTTGTGCGTGACCTCGGACAACGGGTTGTTCTGATCCATGAACTGCGACAGCTGCGACGAGCCGAAGAACTCCTTGACCGCCGCCGCCACCGGCTTCGCGTTGATCAGTTCCTGCGGCATCAGCCCCTCGCTCTCGGCAACGGTCAGGCGCTCCTTCACCGCGCGCTCCACCCGCACCAGGCCGAGCCGGAACTGGTTCTCGGCCATCTCGCCGACACTGCGGATGCGACGGTTGCCGAGGTGATCGATATCGTCGGTGGTACCGATCCCGTTGCGCAGGTCGATCAGGACCTTCAGCACGTCGAGGATATCATCGGGCGAGAGCACCCCCTCGCCCTCGTCGGTGTCGCGGCCGACGCGCCGGTTGAACTTCATCCGCCCGACCGCGGACAGGTCGTAACGCTCCTCGGAGAAGAACAGGTTGCCGAACAGGTTCTCGGCCGCATCCTTGGTCGGGGGTTCGCCCGGGCGCATCACGCGGTAGATTTCCACCTGCGCCTCGAGCTGCGTGCGCGTGGAATCCAGGCGCAGGGTGTCGGAGATGAACGATCCGCGGTCGTAATCGTTGGTGTAGATGATCGCGAACTCGGCGACGCGCTGGTCGCGCAGCTTGTCGAGCAGGCCCTCGGTGATCACCTCATTGGCATCGGCGAGGACTTCGCCCGTCTCCTCGTCGACGACGTTGCGCGCCAGTGCACGCCCGATCAGGTAGTCGTCGGGCACGTCCAGCGTGCGGATTCCGGCCTTTTCGACCTCGCGAATGTGCCGCGGGGTGATGCGCCGCCCCGCCTCGACGATCACGCGGTCACCGTCGCGGATGTCGACCACCGCATTCTCGCCACGCAGGCGTTCCGGAATCAGCTCCAGCGACGCGCCGCTCTCCTGCAGCCGAACGGTATTGAACTCGAAGAACGTCTGCAGCACCTGCTCGGCGTCCATACCCAGTGCGCGCAGCAGCACCGTGGCCGGCAGCTTGCGGCGCCGGTCGATGCGCACGAACACGATGTCCTTCGCGTCGAATTCGAAATCCAACCACGATCCCCGGTACGGGATGATCCGGGCATTGAACAGCAGCTTCTGCGAGCTGTGGGTCTTACCCTTGTCGTGATCGAAGAACACGCCGGGCGGGCGATGCAGCTGCGACACGATGACGCGCTCGGTGCCGTTGATCACGAAAGTGCCGTTCTCGGTCATCAGGGGCAGTTCACCCATGTAGACCTCCTGCTCCTTCACTTCCTTGACCACCGTGCTGCCCGCAGGTGCCTCCTTGTCGTGGATCACGAGGCGCAGCATCACCCGCAGCGGTGCGGCATAGGTCACACCGCGGATCTGGCATTCCTTCACGTCGAACATCGGTTCGCCGAGGCGGTAACTGACGTACTCCAGCTGCACGTGACCCGAGTAGCTGACGATCGGGAATACCGACTGAAACGCGGCATGCAGACCCTTCGCCGCGCGGCTTTCGGCCGGCAGGCTGTCCTGCAGGAAGTCGCGATACGACGCGAGCTGGGTCTCGAGCAGGTAGGGAACCTCAAGAATCTGGGGGCGCTTGCCAAAATCCTTGCGGATGCGTTTTTTTTCGGTATAACTGAGGGCCATGGCATACCTCGGCAGCAACTGGGGTCATCGGGTGGCGCGGCGTCGCCACCACGGGACAAGGCTGGCGGACTTGCGGCCGCCAGCCTTGGGGTTCCGTGCTAACTCACGAAACAACTGACTGGAACGCCTTTATTTCAGCTCGACCGAGGCACCGGCCTCTTCCAGTTCTTTCTTCATCTTCTCGGCTTCTTCCTTGTTCGCGTCTTCCTTCACGGTGGTGGGTGCACCTTCGACCATGTCCTTGGCTTCTTTCAGGCCCAGACCGGTCAGCGCACGCACCACCTTGATCACTCCCACCTTGTTCGACCCAAAGCTGGTCATCACGACGTTGAATTCGTCCTTGACCTCTTCCGCCGGGGCCTCGCCCGCAGCTGCCGCCGGAGCAGCGGCGACTGCGGCCGCAGCGGACACGCCGAACTTCTCTTCCATTGCGCTGATCAGGTCGACGATTTCCAGAACCGTCATGTTGCCAATCGTTTCCAGGATTTCCTCTTTCGAGACTGCCATGTGAATTCTCCTAATGGGCTACCGCCCGACTATTCAGAAATGTTTCAGGCGGCTGCCTGCTTTTGATCACGGATCGCTGCGACGGTGCGCACCAGCTTGCCCGGCACCTCGTTCACGGTGCGGGCGAACTTGTCGAGCGGGGCCTTCATCACGGCCATCAGCAGACTGATGGCTCCGTCACGGGTGGGCAGACTGGCGAGACGATCGAGGTCGCCCGCGCCAAGCATCTGCCCGCCAAAGGACACCAGCTTGACCTGCAGCTTGTCGTTGGTCTTCGCGAACGACTTCACCAGGCGCGCGGCGGAACCCGGATCCTCCTCACTGAATGCGAGCACCAGCGGGCCGACCAGCCCCTGTTGCATGCACTCGAAGTCGGTTCCTTCCACCGCCCGCCGGGCGAGGCTGTTCTTCACGACTCGCAGGTAGACACCGGACGCCCGTGCCTGCTTGCGCAGTTCGGTCATCTGGGCCACCGTCAGACCACGGTATTCCGCTGCAACCGCGGAATGCGCCGAGGCAGCAACCGCGGCCAGTTCCGAGACAATCACCTT
Source organism: Thioalkalivibrio nitratireducens DSM 14787 (assembly GCF_000321415.2). Lineage (NCBI taxonomy): Bacteria > Pseudomonadati > Pseudomonadota > Gammaproteobacteria > Chromatiales > Ectothiorhodospiraceae > Thioalkalivibrio > Thioalkalivibrio nitratireducens. The sequence continues at coordinate 2,672,360 of NC_019902.2, forward strand.
CTTGTCATCGAGATTCAAAGCCACGTTGACTTTCCTCCGTTGGGATCACCGGAATGCAGGTGATCATTGCAAACCGGGGCGAGGCCCCGGGGTACCTGGTGCTTCCCGCCGCAGGACATTCCTGAATCGGGCTGACACCATCTGCGCAGGCTGGGATATTGAGCGGCGTACCGCGCCTGCGGTCTTGGATGGTCCGCCACCGCCACGGTGGCGGCCGACCCAAAATCGATACGATTCAAATCAAAGGCTGAGCGTGGACTGATCGACCTGAACACCGGGGCCCATCGTCGACGACACGGTCACCCGCCGGACGTACACGCCCTTGGCCGTCGAGGGTTTGAGTTTCATCAGGTCCGCCAGCAATGCGTTCAGGTTCTCGGTCAGCGCGTGGCTGTCGAAATCTACCGCGCCGATGGAGCAATGGATGATCCCGCCCTTGTCGGTACGGTAGCGGACCTGGCCGCTCTTCGCGTTCTTCACCGCGGTGGCGACGTCGGGCGTTACGGTGCCGACCTTCGGGTTCGGCATCAGCCCACGCGGCCCCAGGATCTGGCCCAGCTGACCGACCACGCGCATCGCGTCCGGCGATGCGATCACCACATCGAAATTCAGCTCGCCGGCCCGCACCTGCTCGGCCAAATCATCCATACCGACAATGTCCGCACCCGCTTCCCGCGCCGCATCCGCGTTGGCACCCTGGGTGAACACCGCCACGCGGACACTCTTGCCGGTACCGTTGGGTAGCACGGTAGAACCCCGAACGACCTGGTCCGATTTGCGCGGATCGACGCCGAGGTTCACCGAGACGTCGATCGATTCACGGAACTTGACCCCGGAAAACTCGCGCAGCAGGTCGAAAGCCTCGCCGACCGGGTAGGCCTGCCCGGGGCGCAGCTTTTCCCGGATCGCCTTCATCCGCTTGGACAACTTCGCCATCTCAGAGACCCTCCACGTCGAGGCCCATGCTGCGGGCACTGCCGGCGATCGAGCGGACCGCCGCTTCCAGGTCGGATGCGGTCAGGTCCGGTTCCTTGGTGCGCGCAATCTCCTCGAGCTGCTCGCGCGTCACCTTGCCGACCTTCTTGGTATTCGGCGTGCCCGAGCCGCTGGCGATGCCCGCGGCCTTCTTCAGCAGGATCGCGGCCGGAGGGGTCTTGGTCACATAGGTGAAGCTTCGGTCCGCGTAGACCGTGATCACCACCGGAATCGGCAGCCCCGGTTCCATGCCCTGCGTGGCCGCATTGAAGGCCTTGCAGAACTCCATGATGTTGACGCCACGCTGACCGAGCGCCGGGCCCACCGGTGGGCTCGGATTCGCCTTGCCGGCCGGAACCTGCAGCTTGATGTATGCCGTAATCTTCTTGGCCATTGCTTCTCCTTCGGGTGCAAGCGCCTCGCGGCTCCCCGAAACGGGTTAATGCGCGGGCCGGGCCCGCGTCAGGTTTTCTCGACTTGGTGGAATTCGAGTTCCACGGGCGTCGACCGCCCAAAAATCTGCACCGCGACCAACAGGCGGCTCTTGTCGTAGTTCACCTCTTCCACGACTCCGCTGAAGTCGTTGAACGGGCCGTCCGTCACCCGCACCATCTCGCCGACCTCGAACAGCACCTTCGGCCGCGGCTTCTCCGCACCCTCCTGCATGCGCTGCAGGATGGCGTCGGCCTCCTTCTCGCTGATCGGCGCCGGCTTGTCGGCGGAGCCCCCGATGAAGCCCAGCACGCGCGGAACTGACTTGACGAGGTGCCAAGCCTCGTCGCTCAGGTCCATCTGCACCAGAACGTAGCCGGGAAAGAACTTGCGCTCGCTCTTCCGCTTCTGCCCGTCCTTCATCTCGACCACCTCTTCGGTGGGCACGAGGATCTGGCCGAAGTGATCCTGCATTCCGTGGCGTTCGATCCGCTCCTGCAGGGAGCGCTTCACTTGCCCCTCGAAGCCGGAGAACGCTTGAACCACATACCAGCGCAATGCCATATCTGCTTCCCCTGCCTAGCTAGCCGATGAACTGCCGGATGATCCAGCCGAGCAGCGAGTCCAGCAGCCAGAGGAAGATACCGACGAGAATCACCACGCCGAGCACGATCAGCGTGGTCTGGGTGGTCTCGACCCGGGTCGGCCAGACCATTTTCCGCACCTCGGTGCGGGCGTTGCCCAGGAAACCGGCGAGCTGCCGGCCCTTGGCGGTCGTCATGCTGATGAACACCGCCACGCCCACGACCGCCAGCAGGCCGACCACGCGCACCAGCATCGACTCGGCGGCAAAATAGTAGAAACCCATCACACCGGCGATCAGCAGCGCGACCGCCACGGCGAGCTTGGCGGTATCAAGCCCGCCCCCCGTCTGTTCCGTCTGTTCACTCATGAGATCATCACCTGAGGCCCGTCGCCACCCGATGGATGGCAGGCCAGGAGGGACTCGAACCCCCAACCTGCGGTTTTGGAGACCGCTGCTCTGCCAATTGAGCTACTGGCCTGTTGCTTGACTGCTTGCGAAAAGAACACGGGAGACGGCAACGACCGCCTCCCGCGGTGACCTCGGCCCTACGAGTGTATCACTCGATGATCTTGGAGACGACGCCGGCGCCGACGGTACGGCCGCCCTCGCGGATCGCGAAGCGCAGCCCGTCTTCCATCGCAATCGGGGCAATCAGCGACACCGTCATCTTCACGTTGTCACCCGGCATCACCATCTCCACGCCTTCCGGAAGATCGCAGGAACCCGTCACGTCCGTCGTCCGAAAATAAAACTGCGGACGATAACCATTGAAAAACGGCGTGTGACGACCACCCTCGTCCTTGCCCAGGATGTACACCTCCGCCTCGAACTTCGTGTGCGGCGTGATCGAACCCGGCTTGCACAGCACCTGACCGCGCTCCACCTCGTCACGCTTCGTCCCGCGCAGCAGCACGCCCACGTTGTCCCCGGCCTGCCCCTGGTCCAGCAGCTTGCGGAACATCTCCACGCCCGTCACCGTGGTCTTCTGCGTGTCGCGAATGCCGACAATCTCGACCTCGTCGCCCACCTTCACGATCCCACGCTCGACCCGACCCGTCACCACCGTGCCACGCCCGGAAATCGAAAACACATCCTCCACCGGCATCAAAAACGCACCGTCCACCGCACGCTCCGGCTCCGGAATGTACGAGTCCAGCGCCGCCACCAGCTTCTCGATCGACTGCGAACCAATCTCGCTGTCGTCCCCCTCCAGCGCCTTCAGCGCCGAACCGGTCACGATCGGCGTGTCGTCCCCGGGGAAATCGTAACTCGACAGCAAATCCCGAACCTCCATCTCCACCAGCTCGAGCAGCTCGGCGTCGTCCACCATGTCCGCCTTGTTCAAGTACACCACGATGTACGGAACCCCCACCTGCCGCGCCAGCAGAATATGCTCCCGCGTCTGCGGCATCGGACCGTCCGCCGCCGAAACCACCAGAATCGCACCGTCCATCTGCGCCGCACCGGTGATCATGTTCTTCACGTAGTCCGCGTGCCCCGGACAGTCCACGTGCGCGTAATGCCGCTGGTCGGTCTCGTACTCGACATGCGCCGTCGCAATCGTGATCCCGCGCGCCTTCTCCTCCGGCGCGTTGTCAATCTGGTCGTAGGCCTTCGACTCGCCACCAAACTTCTTCCCCTGCACCACCGTCAACGCCGCCGTCAGCGTCGTCTTCCCGTGGTCCACGTGACCAATCGTTCCCACATTCACATGCGGCTTCTTACGCTCGAATTTTTCCTTGGACATCGTCTCGATTCCCCGGGGTTGTGACGCTTGCCGTGTCGCTGACCACGACCGGTGCCGAATGCCTCGATACAGAATGGAGCCCATGACCGGATTTGAACCGGTGACCTCTTCCTTACCAAGGAAGTGCTCTACCGACTGAGCTACATGGGCAAACCCGTCGCTGACGGACCTGGAGCGGGTGATGGGAATCGAACCCACATCATCAGCTTGGAAGGCTGAGGTTCTACCATTGAACTACACCCGCACAACCGATGCTGATCCATGCCACCGCCCGGCCCGTGGCAGAACTTGTATGGTGGAGGGGGGAGGATTCGAACCTCCGAAGGCTGAGCCAGCAGATTTACAGTCTGCCCCCTTTGACCGCTCGGGAACCCCTCCTCGATCAAGCGGCGTATTCTCCGCGACCCGGAAACGTGAGTCAAGCCCCTCGCGGGGCTGCGGAGGCCGCCGGCGGCGCGGCAGAATCCCGGGCCGGCGGTCCCGGACGCTGGCAGGTCGCGGCCGGCCCGTTACGGCCTTCTCTTTTTTCGCTATCTTCCCTAGAGTGTCGACACGAGTGTCTTGGGAACGCACACTGAGCCCCATGCCGAATCCCGTCTCCTCCGTACGTCTGCCCGGGCTGGCGCGCCGCCTCGTGGACGCCGGGCTGGCCGAGACGGCAGCGATCGCGGCGCTGGTCGACGAGGCCCGCGAACAACAAACGCCGCTGGTCGCGATGCTCGCCACGCGCACGAAGATCCCCGAGGGCCGGCTGGCCGAGGCCGCAGGGGACGAGTTCGGACTCCCCGTGTTCGACCTGGCGGCTTTCGACCGCGACCTGCTGCCGAAGGAACACCTGATCGAGACGCTGATCCGCAAGCACCATGCGCTGCCGCTGCTGCAGCGCGGCAACCGGCTGTTCGTCGCGATCTCGGATCCGACCAACCTTTCCGCCACCGACGAATTCAAGTTCGCCACCGGACTGAGTATCGAGACGGTGCTGGTCGAGCACAACAAACTCGACCGCCTGATCGAGGACTCGATCAACGCCGCGATGGCGATGATGGGCGATCTCGACGACGACGGATTCGCCGAACTGGCGGTCTCCGCTGGCGAGGAGGAACGTAACGACGACGCGACCGAGGGCATCGACGATGCCCCAGTGGTGCGCTTCGTGAATAAGCTGATGCTGGACGCGATCCGGCGCAAGGCGTCGGACATCCACCTGGAACCCTACGATAAGGACTTCCGCGTGCGCTTCCGCATCGACGGCGTGCTCTACGACGTCGGGCATCCGCCGATCACTCTCGCGCCGCGGATCATCGCGCGCGTGAAGGTGATGTCCCGGATGGACATCGCCGAGCGGCGTATCCCCCAGGACGGCCGGATCAAGCTGAAGCTCTCGCGCAGCCGGGCGATCGACTTCCGCATCAGCAGCTGCCCGACGCTTTACGGCGAGAAGATCGTGATGCGCATCCTCGACTCGGACGCCGCCCTGCTCAGCATCGATGTCCTGGGCTTCGACGACGAGCAGAAGAAACACTATCTCGGGGCCCTGAAACGCCCCTACGGGATGATCCTCGTCACCGGCCCGACCGGATCGGGCAAGACCGTGACGCTCTACACCGGCATGGCCATTTTGAACACCAACGACCGCAACATCTCCACGGCAGAGGATCCGGCCGAGATCAACATGCCGGGGATCAACCAGGTCAACGTCCACCCGAAGATCGGGCTGACCTTTGCCAATGCATTGCGCGCGTTCCTGCGCCAGGACCCGGACGTGATCATGGTTGGCGAGATCCGCGACCTCGAAACCGCGGAGATCGCGATCAAGGCGGCGCAGACGGGCCACCTGGTGCTGTCGACACTGCACACCAACGACGCACCACAAACGCTGACACGGCTCGCGAACATGGGGGTTCCCGCCTACAACCTCGCGTCGTCGATCCTGCTGATCATCGCCCAGCGCCTCGCCCGGCGGCTGTGCCCGGTCTGCAAGGAACCCGAGCAGCTCCCCGAGGACGTGCTGTTGAAGGAGGGCTTCAGTCCCGACGACATCTCCGAGGGCATCACCCTGTACCGCCCAGTCGGCTGCGACCAGTGCACCGACGGATACAAGGGACGAGTTGGCATCTACCAGGTCCTGCCGATCTCGGAAACGATGCAGCGGTTGATCCTCGAGGGTGGCAACAGCATGCAGATGGCGGATCAGGCCGAACGCGAGGGCGTGAACGACCTGCGCCGTGCAGGCCTGCTGAAGGCCCGCGCCGGGGTGACCAGCCTCGAGGAGATCAACCGCGTGACCACGGATTGAAGAACCCATGGCAGAGACCGAGACCATCTATATCTGGGAGGGTCTGAACAAAAAGGGGACTCGCGTAAAGGGCGAGACCCCGGCCGACAGCGAGATGCTCGCGCGCGCCGAGCTGCGCCGCAACGGGATCAACGTCCTGAAGATCCGCAAGAAACCGAAGTCCCTGTTTTCGACAAAGAAACGGATCAAACCGGTCGACATCGCCTATTTCCTGCGCCAGATGACGACGATGCTCAGTTCCGGCGTGCCGCTGGTGCAGGCCTTCGACATCGTCGGGCGGGGGCACGAAAACCCGACGATGGCCACGCTGATCATGGACCTGAAGTCCTCGGTCGAAGGCGGCGAGACCTTCGCGGCAGCACTGGCCAAGCATCCGAGACACTTCGACGACCTGGTGATCAATCTGGTCGAGGCCGGCGAGCAGTCGGGGACGCTGGAGACCTTGCTCGACAAGGTCGCCACCTACAAGGAGAAGACGGAAAGCCTCAAGGCCAAGATCAAGAAGGCGATGTTCTACCCGGCCGCGGTGATCGTGGTTGCGATCGTCGTGACCGCGATCCTGCTGATCTTCGTGGTGCCCCAGTTCGAGGCGCTGTTCGTCGGCTTCGGCGCGGACCTGCCGGCGTTCACCCGCATGGTCGTGAACCTCTCGGAACTCGTGCAGGCGTGGTGGTGGGCCATACTCGCGGCAATGATCGCACTCGGCCTTGTCTTCATTCAGTTGCGGCGGCGATCGCCCCGGTTCAGCCGCTTCGTCGACCTCGCGGTGCTGCGGATACCTGCGATCGGGCCGATCCTGCGCAAGGCGGCGGTGGCGCGGTTCGCCCGGACGCTGTCGACGATGTTCGCGGCGGGCGTGCCGCTGGTCGAGGCGCTTCGCTCGGTCGCCGGAGCGACCGGCAACGCCCTTTACGCCGAGGCCACCGAACGGATGCGCGAGGAGACCGCGGCCGGGGCCCAGCTGCAATGGTCGATGCGCAATACCAACGTGTTCCCGAACATGGTCGTGCAGATGGTCGCAATCGGCGAGGAATCGGGCTCGCTCGACTCGATGCTCGCCAAAGTCGCCGACTTCTACGAGGAGGAAGTCGACAACGCAGTGGACAGCCTCTCCAGCCTGCTCGAGCCGCTGATCATGGTCGTGCTCGGGGTGCTGATCGGCGGCCTGGTCATCGCGATGTACCTGCCGATCTTCATGCTGGGCCAGGTGATCTAGTGGCGCGCGCCCGGCGCTGCCCCGGAACCGCCGAAGCTGCATTCGCGACGGTCGGCCGATGATGCCCTGGTCTGAAATACCCGCCGCCTGGACGATTCCGGCGGTGGCCGTGCTCGGCCTGATCGTCGGCAGCTTTCTGAACGTGGTGATCCACCGGCTTCCGCGGATGATGCAGCGGGAGTGGGAACAGGAGGCGCGTGCGATCCTGGAACAGCCCGAGGCCCCCGAATCACCGCGCTTCGATCTCTGGTGGCCGCGCTCTCAGTGCCCTCACTGCGGCCGCGGGATCCGCGCCCGGGAGAACATCCCTGTGTTCAGCTTCCTGCTGCTGCGGGCACGCTGTCCGGGCTGCGGCGGCCGGATCTCCTGGCAATACCCGCTGGTGGAGCTGCTCACCGCCGCGCTATTCGCGGCCACCGTCTGGCACCTCGGTGCCGGTGCGGCCGGACTCGCGGCGCTGGTCTTCACCGGGATGCTGATCGCCGCGGCCGGGGTCGACGCCCGTACTACGCTGCTCCCGGACCAGCTGACGCTGCCGCTGCTCTGGCTCGGCCTGGTCGCGAACCTGTTCGGGCTGTTCACCGACCTCGAGTCCGCGGTGATCGGGGCGGTCGCCGGCTACCTGACCCTCTGGACGGTCTATCACGGCTTCCGGCTGCTGACCGGCAAGGAAGGGATGGGCTTCGGCGACTTCAAGCTGCTCGCCGCACTCGGTGCCTGGCTCGGCTGGCAGGCGCTGCCGCTGATCCTGCTGCTCGCGTCGCTGGTGGGGGCAGTGGTCGGCATCGCGCTGATCCTGCTGCTCGGGCGCGACCGCAACGTCCCGATCCCGTTCGGCCCGTATCTGGCCGCGGCTGGCTGGCTGGCGCTGATCGGGGGCGACACCCTGATCGCGGCCTATCTGCCGCCGTGACCGTACTCCGGGTCGGCCTGACCGGTGGCATCGGCAGCGGCAAGACGCGGGTCGCGGCGCTGTTCGAAGCGCTCGGCACACCGGTGATCGACACCGACCGGCTCTCCCGCGAGACCCTGGCACCCGGCCAGCCGCTGCTGGAGCGGATCTTCCGCGAGTTCGGCAGCGGGCTGCGCCGCGCGGACGGCGGTCTGGACCGGGCGGCACTGCGCCAGCGCATCTTCGCCGACCCGACGCTGCGCGCACGGCTCGAGGCCATCACCCATCCGGCGATCGGCGAAGCCATGGAACAGCGGATCGCCGCATTGCCCGAATCGGCCGCCTACGTGGTACTGGTGATCCCGTTGCTGCTGGAGGCGGGCTGGCAGGACCGGGTCGACCGGATCCTGGTGGTCGACTGTCCCGAGGAGGTGCAGGTACAGCGGGTCATGGGGCGGGATCGCGTCGATGCCGACGCTGCGTGGACAATGGTCCGCAGCCAGGCGGCGCGACAGGCGCGGCTGCGCGCGGCCGACGACCGGATCGACAACAGCCGGCCGGACCGACTCGCAGCGCTCGAGCGCCGGGTGCGGGAACTCGACCGGATCTATCGGGCCGCGGCACGGCGCGTCGCCGGCGCCACCCGATGACCGTGTCTTGACCGACTTCGCAGGTTTGGCCGGGACGGGTGGAAATGCACCGTGGACATGTTCGATACTGGGCCGCCATTCGCCGGACTGGATGCTTTGACTGAATCCACACTGACATTCGAGCAACCATTGCACGAGCGCGTGCGCCTGCTGCTGCGCATGGAGACGCTGATCGAACGCTTCCGTCAGGCCAGCCTGGACGGCCGGGACTTCGACCACCACCATGCCCTGATGGTGCTGGTCGACATCTATTCCCTGGCTGGCCGTGTGGACGTGAAACGCGAACTGATGGGCGAGATCGAGCGCCAGATCGCGAACCTGAACCGGCTGGCGACACAGCCCGGCGTCGACCAGGAACGCCTGACACTGACGATGCAGGGGCAGCGGCGGCTGCTCGGCCGGCTCGAGGACCAGGTCGGTGCACTCGACCAGCGCATCAAGGGCAACGAATTCTTCACCAGCATACGACAACGGACGGCGCTCCCCGGCGGCGCCTGCGACTTCGACCTCCCAATCTATCACTACTGGCTGTCACAGCCTGCAGCCGCCCGCGAAGCGCTGCTGCTCGAGTGGTTCCAGCCGCTGGACACCGTCGCTGAGGCCATCACCCAGGTGCTCACTTTCATGCGCGCGGCCGGGGCACCGCGCCACGTGACCGGACACGACGGCTATTATGAGCAGTCCCTGGACACGAACTATGCGTGGCAGCTGATCCGGGTTTCGGTGGCGGCCGACCTGCAGTGCTATCCAGAGATCAGCGCCGGGCGCCAGCGTTTCACCGTCCGCTTCCTGGATCCGGGCGATTTCCACGAACGGCCGCGGATCGTCGCGCGCGACATCCCGTTCCAGCTGACCTGCTGCGCGATCTGATCCGGCCGGCGGATGCCGGTGCGGTCACACCCGGGCGATCGTCAGGCGCGAGGTTCCGGCAGCAGCCCCCGAATCGCCGCAATTCCCTGCGCCCCCAGCGCGCGCACTGCGGGCAGATTCTCCGGGGTCATCCCCCCGAGCGCATACATCGGGCAGCTGGCCTCGGCACGCAGCGCCGTGAACGCCGGAAACCCGAGGGGCCGCGCACCCGGATGGGTACGTGTCGACCGCACCGGGGCAACGACCACGAAGTCGACCGGCAGCGCCATGGCCCGCAGCAGACCCTCGCGATCATGCACCGACGCCGACAGCCAGCCCTCGCGGCTGGGACGCGCCCGCAGGGACCGCAGGCGCCGTTCCGTCAGGTGCCAGCCGGTCGGCGGCAGACGGTCCAGCCAGTCTTCGGGCGCGTTCACCAGCGTTTCCACGCGATGCCGCGCCGCGACCTCCAGCAACCGGCGCGCATAGTCCAGGAACGCTTCGCGATCCAGACCCGGAGCACGAATCTGCAACAGCCGGATCGCGTTCGCGATGATGCCCTGCTCCACTCGCCCGACACAATCCGCGATCTGCACCGGGGAAGGCGGCGCGGGGGAAACCAGGTAGGTTTCGGGCAGACGCGCGGCGTTCACGATCGCCCGGCTCGCGGCCGGGAACGCGAACTCCGCGAGCGCCTCGGGGCGAACCCAGCGCAGCGGCTGGCCCTCGCGCGCCACGACGGCATCGTTCCAGCAGTCGACCCGAAACACTCGCAGTTCCACGCGCCGGTCCGGGTAACGGTGGGGGATTACGAGCGTCTCTACCGCGTCGAGCACACCGATCCCGAGTTCCTCCCGCAACTCCCGGTCCAGCGCGGTCCCTGCCGGCTCCCCCGGCGCACACTTGCCGCCGGGAAATTCCCAGAGACCCCCGAGATGCGTATCCCGGCCACGCCGGGTAATCAGCACCCGACCGTCCGTGTCGCGCAGCAGACCCACCGCTATGCGCAGTTCAGGAACGGTAGTCGGCGTTGATCCGGACGTAGTCGTAGGAGAAGTCACAGGTGTACTTGCGGTAACCGGCAGCGCCCCGGCCGAGGTCGATCACGATGTCCAGTTCCGCCTCGGCAAACGCCTGCTGCCCGGCTGCCTCGGTATAACCCGGCGCACGGCTGCCGGCGGCGACGATTTCCACACCGTTCACGGTGATGCGAACGCGCTCGATCTCGAAATCCGGGACGCCGGCGCGCCCGACCGCAGCCAGGATCCGGCCCCAGTTCGGATCCGAAGCGAACAGCGCGGTCTTCACCAGCGGCGACAGCGCCACCGTTTCCGCAACGCGTTGGGCTTCGCCGGCGTCGCGCCCGCCCCGCACCGAGACGCGGACGAACTTGGTCGCGCCCTCGCCGTCGCGCACGATCGCTTCGGCCAGCTCGAGACAGAGCGACTGCAGCGCGCCGGCAAAGGCATTCAGGTCGTCCTCACTCTCCGGCTGCACGCCGCTGGCGCCGCTGGCCACACAGACCAGGGCATCGTTCGTGGAGGTATCCCCGTCGACCGTGATCGCATTGAAACTGTCCGCGGCCGCACGAACCAGCATCCAGCGCAGCAGGTCGGGAGGGATTTCCGCGTCGGTCCCGACAAATGCGAGCATGGTGGCCATATCCGGGTGGACCATCCCCGATCCCTTGGCAATCCCGGTCAGCGTCACGGCACCCCCGGCGAGTTCCACCCTTCGGCTGCCGCCCTTCAGCACGGTATCGGTGGTCATGATCGCCCGCGCCGCGTCGAGCCAGGCATCCTCGCGCAGGGCGTCCACGAGGTCGGGCAACGCATCCTCGATCCGGTGTACCGGCAGGGGCTCACCGATCACGCCGGTCGAGAACGGCAGCACCGCATGTGCCTCGCCTTGCGTCTGGCGGGCGACCGCCTTGCAGCACTGCCGGGCCGCCGACAGCCCTTCGGATCCCGTGCCGGCGTTGGCATTGCCGGAATTGATCAGCAGCCAGCGCGCGCGCGCGCCGGCGAGGTGTTCCTTCGCGACCCGAACCGGCGCGGCGCTGAAGGCATTGGTGGTGAACAGTGCCGCGACCGCGGCCTGCGGACCGGCATCGATCAGCACCAGGTCATAGCGGCCCGGGTAGCGGATGCCGGCGGCAGCCGCCGCGAGACGGATACCGGGGACCGGGGCGAGCCGGTCGGGTGCCTGCAGTGCGACGGCCATGCGCGGACCTCAGTTCAGGCGCCCGTGGCAATGCTTGAATTTCTTGCCCGATCCGCACCAGCAGGGGTCGTTGCGCCCGAGCTTCGGGCCTTCGCGGCGGAACGGCTGCGCGGAATCGGCCGCGTCCCCCCTGGGCTGACCCTGCGGCCCCTGCAGTGGGCTGCCCGGATCCTCGTGCCGGAACTGCACACCTTCGGGTGCGCGCGCGAAACGCCGGCCGAACTCCTCGGCCGCGCTCTCGGAGCGCAGCTGAACCCGCAGCAGCAACTTGATCACATCGTGCTTGATCCGCTCCAGCAGGGCCTCGAACATCGCGAACGCTTCGCGCTTGTACTCCTGCTTCGGGTTGCGCTGGGCATATCCGCGCAGGCCGATGCCCTGACGCAGATAATCCATCGACGCCAGGTGTTCCTTCCACTGGCTGTCCAGCACCTGCAGCATCACGTCGCGCTGCAGCCGCTTCATCATGTCGTCGCCGAGCGCCGCGCGCTTCTCCTCGAGCACCGCGCGGGCCTTGTCGATGATGCGCTCGCGCAGTGGCTCCTCGTGCAGATCCTTCTCGGCATCCAGCCACTCCTGAATCGGCAGATCCAGACCGAACTCGGAGTTCAGCGCGGTCGTCAGCGCCGCGATGTCCCATTCGTCCTCGACACTGCCCGGGGGCAGGTGCTGGCTGATGGCCGTGTTGACCACGTCCTGCAGCAGGGCATCGATGGTTTCGGAAATATCCTCGCTGGTCAGCAGCTCCGCGCGCTGCTCGTAGATCACGCGGCGCTGGTCGTTGGCGACGTCGTCGTACTCCAGCAGCTGCTTGCGGATGTCGAAGTTGTGTGCCTCGACCTTGCGCTGTGCATTCTCGATCGCCCGACTCACCCAGGCGTTTTCGATCGCTTCGCCCTTCTGCATCCCCAGACGCTGCATCAGGCCGCGCACCCGCTCGGAGGCGAAGATGCGCATCAGGTTGTCTTCGAGCGACAGGAAGAAACGGCTCGAACCCGGATCGCCCTGGCGCCCGGAACGGCCGCGCAGCTGGTTGTCGATGCGCCGCGACTCGTGCCGCTCGGAACCGATGATATGCAGTCCGCCCGCAGCGACCACCGCATCGTGGCGCTTCTGCCACTCGGCCTTCGCCCGTTCGGCCTCGGCCGGGTCGGGGTTGTCGCCGAGGCCCTCGAGCTCCGCGTCGAGGCTGCCGCCGAGCACGATATCGGTGCCGCGGCCGGCCATGTTGGTCGCGATGGTCACCGCCCGGGGACGGCCGGCCTGGGCGATGATATGCGCCTCGCGCTCATGCTGCTTCGCGTTCAGCACCTCGAAGTGGATCCCGGTCTTCTTCAACGCGCTCGCGAGGCGCTCGGAGGCCTCTACCGATGCGGTGCCAACCAGGATCGGCTGGTCACGTTCGATACACCACTTCAGTTCCTTGATGATCGCGTCGTACTTCTCGTCCTGCGTCAGATAGACGAGATCCTGCATGTCGTCGCGGTTCAGCGGCTTGTTGCCGGGGATCACGACGACCTCGAGCCCGTAAATGGTCTGGAACTCGTAGGCCTCGGTATCGGCGGTGCCGGTCATCCCGCTGAGCTTGTCGTAGAGCCGGAAGTAGTTCTGGAACGTGATCGACGCCAGCGTCTGGTTCTCCTGCTGGATCGGCACGCCTTCCTTGGCCTCGATCGCCTGGTGCAGGCCCTCGGACCAGCGCCGGCCCGGCATGGTGCGACCGGTGAATTCATCGATGATCATGATCTTACCGTCGCGCACCAGGTACTGGACGTCACGCTTGAAGAGCGCGTGCGCACGCAGCGCGGCATTGAGATGGTGCAGCACCGGGATGCTCGCGGCATCGTACAGGCTCTGGCCGGGTTCGAGCAGGCCGGCATCGTGCAGCAGTTGCTCGGCCTTCTCCTGGCCATCTTCGCTCAGGAACACCTGCTTCGCCTTCTCGTCGACGAAGTAGTCGCCCTCGGACTCCTCGTCCTCCTGGGACGTCAGTTCCGGAACGATCCCGTTCATGCGCACGTACATCTCCGAGCTGTCGCCGCTCGGGCCCGAGATGATCAGCGGGGTGCGCGCCTCGTCGATCAGGATCGAGTCGACCTCGTCGACGATCGCGTAGTTCAGCGCCCGCTGCACACGATCTTCGGCGCGGAAGGCCATGTTGTCGCGCAGATAGTCGAAGCCGAACTCGTTGTTGGTGCCATAGGTGACGTCGGCGGCGTAGGCCTCCCTGCGGGTCGCCGGACGCAAGCGCGGGAACCCCTCACCTTCCGGCTGATACTCGGGATCGTAGCGGTACGACGACGCATCGACGCCCTGACCGCCGGAGCTGTTGATCACGCCCACCGACAGCCCCAGCGCATGGTAGAGCTTGCCCATCCAGACCGCGTCCCGCCGGGCCAGGTAGTCGTTGACCGTGATCACGTGCACGCCCTCCCCCGACAGCGCGTTGAGGTACGCGGTCAGCGTCGCCACGAGGGTCTTGCCCTCGCCGGTGCGCATCTCGGCAATCCGGCCATCGTTGAGCACCATCCCGCCGATCAGCTGCACGTCGAAGTGACGCATACCGAGCACTCGCTCGCTGACCGCACGGCAGACCGCGAAGGCCTCCGGTAACAGGGTCTCGAGCGTCTCGCCCTGCCCCAGGCGCGAACGGAACGCGTCCGCCTTCGCCTGCAGCTCGGCATCGGAAAGCCGCTCGGTTTCCTCGCCCAATGCATTGACCCTCTGCGCCACTTTCTGGTAGCGCTTGATGATGCGGTCGTTGCGACTGCCGAAGAGTTTGCGTACGAAACTGTTGACCATGAGAACCCGCGGGACAATGCAGTGAAAGCTGGATAGGATAAACCATCCTGGGATCGACTGCCCGCCGGACGCGCCGGCGCGCGCACGCGGGACCGGTCGCGGCCCAACCCCATGTCCCGGAGGCGGAAATGCCCATGCACGGCAACCCGGAAGAGCCTCGTGAACGCCGGTCGGCTCCCCGGCCGCTCGCCCGGTACATCCATCCCGCCTGGAGCCGGCGGTCACAGACCGATGCCGGGCTGGAACGGGATCTCGCGGGCCTGCTCGGAGCGCAGCTGTCACGCGGGCTGGTCCGCGTGAGCCTGAACGAGGACACCCTGATTCTGGCCTGCCGGGACCGCGGCACCGCGACCGAACTGCGCTTCCTGCAGCGTGACATCCGCAAGACCCTCGCGGCCGCCGGGCGGCCCGCGATCGGCGCGGTGCGTGTCGTGTTCTCCGGGACGCAGTTCCAGGCTGCTGCGGCGCCCCGGGAGTCCGGCTCGGTTGACCGGGTCATCCCGGCCGCCGCACGTCAGGCACTCCAGAGCGCTGCCGCCGGGATCGCGGATCCGCGACTCGCCGAAGCGCTGCGCAGGCTGGCGCGTGCAGGGACGCGGACTAACCGGTCAGGGTCTGGGTGAGCTGCCCGAACGAGATCGGCAGGGGCTGGGAATCGTCCTCGAAGGTCACCAGTTCCCAGGCATCCCGATCCCGCTTCAGGCGCCGGATCAGCTGGTTGTTCAATGCATGGCCCGACTTGTGTCCGGTAAAGGCCCCGATCAGGCTGTGTCCCAACAGATAGAGATCGCCCACGACATCCAGAATCTTGTGCTTCACGAGCTCGTTCTCGTAGCGGAGCCCGTCCTCATTCAGGATCTTGAAGTCGTCCAGCACGATCGCGTTGTCCAGGCTTCCGCCCAGCGCGAGCTGGTTGGCCCGCAGCGCCTCGATGTCGCGCATGAAGCCAAACGTACGGGCGCGGGACACCTCGCGCACGAACGAAGTGGAGGAGAAATCGAGCTCGGCTCGCTGGCTGCCGCTGGTGAACATCGGGTGCTCGAAATCGATGCAGAAGCCGACCTTGAACCCCTCGTAGGGATCGAACCGTACCCACTTGTCACCATCATGGAGCTCGACCGAGCGGTGGATGCGGATGAACTTCTTCGGCGCATCCTGCTCCTGCAAACCTGCGGACTGGAGCAGGAACACGAACGGACCCGCGCTGCCGTCCATGATCGGCACCTCGGGGGCGCTCACGTCGACGTGCAGGTTGTCGATCCCGAGCCCGGCCACGGCGGACAGCAGGTGTTCCACGGTGGAAACCCGGGTATCGCCACTCACCAGCGTGGTGGACAGGCGCGTGTCGCCCACGTTTTCGGCGGTGGCCTGAATCGAGACCGGAGGGTCGAGGTCCGTACGGTGGAAGACGACGCCGGTGTTGGCGGCCGCGGGGCGCAGGGTCAGGGTGACCTTTTCACCGGTGTGCAGGCCGACGCCCGTCGCGCGAATGCTGTTCTTCAGCGTTCTCTGTCTGACCAACGCTCGATCACTCCAGGGCAGGGGCCGGCGCCTGGGCCCGGATGCGTTCCGGACCCAGGCCTGCACACAACGATGACGGCATTATTGCAGGAATCCGCTCACCCTGCATAGACGACCCCGATCCATGGGTATGATCGGCCACCCCTGTCAATCGGCCTGCTTGCGCAGAAACGCCGGGATATCCAGCACGTCGATCCCGGTCTGGCCCGCGTAGTCGACTGCCTCGGTCTCGCCGCGGCGCAGCGCCGTGGGACGCTCCAGGCTCTCCAGATCCGAACCCACGACACGCCGTGGCGGTGCATCGACGACCCGCACGTTGGGCCGCTCCTGCTGCACGGGCTTGACCGGGCTGCCCAGACCGGTTGCGACCAGGGTCACCCGCAGTTCGTCCTGCATCTCGGGATCGATCACGGTACCGACGACGACGGTTGCATCCTCGGATGCGAGCATCTTGACCGCCTCGCCGACTTCCTCGAACTCGCCGATGCCGACGTCGAGTCCTCCGGTCACGTTGACCAGGATGCCGCGCGCCCCGGAGATGTCGATGTCCTCGAGCAGCGGACTCGCGATCGCGGCTTCGGCCGCCTGGCGGGCGCGATCCTCGCCATGTCCGGCACCGGTCCCCATCATCGCCATGCCCATCTCGCGCATCACGTTGCGCACGTCGGCGAAGTCGACGTTGATCAGGCCCGGGCGTGTGATCAGTTCGGAGATCCCCTGGACCGCACCGAACAGCACGTCGTTCGCGGCCTTGAACGCGTCCAGCAGGCTGGTGTTCTTGCCCAGCACCGAGAGGAGTTTCTCGTTCGGGATCGTGATCAACGAGTCGACCTGCTCGGTCAGCGCCTTGATCCCGGACATGGCCACCTGCATGCGCTTCTTGCCCTCGAACGGGAAAGGCTTGGTGACGACCGCGACGGTCAGAATCCCCATCTCCTTCGCGAGCTGCGCGACTACCGGGGCCGCCCCGGTTCCGGTGCCGCCCCCCATGCCTGCGGTGATGAAGACCATGTCCGCGCCCTGCAGCAGTTCCTGAACCCGTTCCCGGTCCTCCAGCGCCGCCTCGCGTCCGACCGCCGGGTCGGCCCCGGCGCCCAGTCCCTTGGTAATGTCGCTGCCCAGTTGCAGCAGTGTTTTCGCACCCAGGCTCTTCAGCGCCTGCGCATCGGTGTTTGCGCAGATGAAGTCGACACCCTCGAGCTGGGAATAGACCATGTGCTGGACGGCATTGCCGCCCCCTCCACCGACTCCGATGACCTTGATCGTCGCGCTTTGGGTAAAGGTATCCATCAGTTCGAACGTCATGGTTGTGTCCTCCTGTTGCATATTGGCATCAGCGTGCAACTACCCGGTCGGCGAGCGGGCCGACCGGCCTCCCCCCGGGTCAGAAATGCCCCGAAAACCAGTTTTTCACCCGCGCCCAGACGCCGGGAAGGCCGGCACCCGGCGGGCGGATTTCCTGCTCCAACCGGGCCTGCTGCGCATACAGCAACAGGCCGACACCGGTGGAATGAACGGGATTGCGCACCACGTCGATCAGGCCGCTGACGCTGTGGGGCATCCCGAGCCGCACCGGCATGTGAAACACTTCTTCGGCGAGATCCACGACACCCTCCATGCGCGAGGAACCTCCGGTCAGCACCACCCCGGCGGCAATCAGCTCCTCCGATCCCGACCGGCGCAGTTCCGCCTGGACCAGCTGCAGCAACTCCTCGTAGCGCGGTTCGACCACCGATGCGAGCGTCTGCCGGGAAAGCCGGCGGGCCGCGCGATCGCCGACGCCCGGAACCTCGATCGTCTCGCCCGGATCGGCGAGCTGGCGCAGCGCACAGGCGTACTTGATCTTGATTTCCTCGGCGTACTGCGTCGGCGTGCGCAGTGCCACCGCGATGTCGTTGGTGACCTGGTCGCCGGCAATCGGAATCACCGCGGTATGCGCGATTGCGCCGTTGGCGAACACCGCGATATCGGTCGTCCCGCCCCCGACGTCGACCAGACACACGCCGAGATCCTTCTCGTCGTCGGTCAGCACCGCATAGCTCGACGCCAGCTGTTCCAGGATGACGTCGTCGACGCGAAGCCCGCAGCGCTCGATGCACTTCACCGCGTTCTGGGCCGCCGATACCGCGCCGGTAACCAGGTGCACGCGCGCCTCCAGGCGCACCCCGGACATGCCGATGGGATCGCGAATGCCCTCCTGGCCGTCGATGATGTACTCCTGCGGCAGCACATGCAGGATGCGCTGGTCCGCCGGAATGGCGATCGCGCGCGCGGCGTCGATCACCCGCTCGACGTCCCCCGCGCTGACCTCCTGCACGCGGATCGCGACGACACCGGTCGAGTTGTAGCTCTTGATGTGGCTTCCGGCGATGCCGGTGTACACCGAGTGGATCTCGCAGCCGGCCATCAGCTCGGCCTCCTCGACCGCTCTCTGGATCGACTGCACCGTCGACTCGATGTTGACCACCACCCCTTTTTTCAGTCCGTGCGAAGGCGAAGACCCGATCCCGATGATCTCGATCACGCCTTCCTCGTTGGCCTCGCCGACGACCGCCTCGATCTTCGAGGTGCCGATGTCCAGCCCCACGATCAGGCCCTGTTCCGACTTCCTGGCCATCACGTTGCGCCCCGTCTTGCGTCTCATCGGATCACCGTCTCCGTTGCGCCGGCCGCCGGTGGCACCTGCCAGGCGACCGCGACCCCGCGCGGGTACCGCAGATCCACCCGGGCCAGCGGCTCGGGATTGCGCTCGCGCAGGATCGGTATCAGCGCAACCAGCTGGTCCAGGCGCGCCAGATCATCATCCCGCCCCATCAGCACTTCGCCTCCTCCTTCCAATTGAATCGTCCACGCCCTGCGTGCACTCTCGCGCACGCCGGACACCTCGAGTTCGGCATCGGCCAGCCGTGCCGCGGCCGCGAGATAGCGGTGCATCAGGCTGACCTGCCGACCCGTCTCGCCCTCGAGCGCGGGCAGAAACCGCCACTCGTCAAGGTCGACCGGGCCGAAAATCTCGCCATGCCGGTCAACCAGCCGGTCGGCACCCCAGCGCGCGACCGGCAGCGGTTCCGCCACATGGACTTCCAGAGTGTCGGGCCAGCGCTTGCGCAGCCGCACCGACTCCACCCAGGGGAGCGCGAGCAGGTCACCGCGCACCGCGTCGAGATCCAGGGCCAGGAAACCGCGCGGATGCGCCGTCAGCACCGCCTCGATCTGGGCCAGATCGACATGCCTCGGCTCACCGCGCAGTTCGACCCGGTGCAACTGCTGGAGACGGTCCAGGTCCACCTGCGCCAGCGCAGCAACACCCAGCACCAGCACGCCCGCAAGCGCCATTCCGGCCACGAGCCGCGTTCCGGCCCGGAACGCCGGACGCGCGCGCTGCAGCCACGAAGGCCGGACCCGACGACGGCGATGGCGCATCAATCGGCCCCCTCGGCGCGAAAACTGGTATCCAGGATGCGCAGGCACAGTTCGTCGAAGCCGATTCCGGCCTGCGCAGCGGCCTTCGGGACCAGGCTGTGGTCGGTCATGCCGGGGACGGTGTTGACCTCGATCAGGTAGTTCTCGCCATGAACGTCCTGCAGCAGGTCGACCCGGCCCCAACCGTCGCCGTCGATCGCCGCAAACGCGCTGAGCGCGAGCGTCTGCAGTTCGATCAGCGCAGCCGAGTCCAGCGGCGGCGGGCAGCGATAGCGCGTCGTATCCGCCTCGTACTTCGCGTGATAGTCGTAGAAGTTCCCGGGTGTCTCGATCTGGATCACCGGCAGCGGCTCGTTCGCGACAATCGCCACCGTGAACTCCCGGCCGACGATCCACTGTTCCGCGAACACCGCGCCGGGATGCCGGCGGGCCTCGTCGTAGGCAGCCTGCAATTCGACCGTGGACTGCACCCGGCTCAGGCCCAGGCTGGAGCCGCCGCGCGAGGGCTTCACGATCAGCGGGAGCCCCAGGGCATCGGCCACCGCTTCCGGGTCGGAGTCGGCGGACAGCAGCCGGTACGGTGCGCTGGGCAGATTGGTTCCCCCCCAGAGCCGCTTGCAGGCCAGCTTGTCCATCCCCAGCGCGGATCCGAGTACTCCGGAACCGGTGTAGGGCACTCCGGCGATGTCCAGGCAGCCCTGGATCGTGCCGTCCTCGCCACCGGTACCGTGCAGTGCAATGAATGCGCGGTCGTACCCGAGCAGGTCCAGGCTGCGGGCTCGTTCCACGGTCAGGTCGATCGGTGTCGCATCGACGCCCTGGCGCAGCAGCGCCTGGAGTACCGCCTGACCGCTGCCCAGCGAAATCTCGCGCTCGTCCGACCAGCCCCCCATCAGAACCGCCACCCGCCCGTAGCGGGCCGCGCGTTTCGCCGTTTGCGTCATACCTGCATCTCCTTGCGTCCCAGGATCCGCACTTCCGGGTCCAGGCGGACGCCGAACCGTGCCTCGACCCGTGTCCGCACTTCGTCGATCAGCCACTCGATGTCGGCCGCGGTGGCCGAGCCGTCATGGGTGATGAAATTGGCGTGCTTGCGCGAAACCTCGGCGCCACCACGGCGCAAGCCCTTCAGGCCCGCCTGCTCGATCAGTGCTGCCGCGTGTGCCCCCTGCGGGTTGCGGAACACCGAGCCGCAGGACGGCAGCCCGAGCGGCTGCCGCTCCGCGCGCTCCCGAAGCAGTGCCTGGATCCGCTCGCGCGCGGCGTCGGTGTCGCCGGGTTGCAGCCGAAGCACCGCGCGCACGAAGAACTCGCCTTCGCAGCCACGAACGCTGCGATAGGCGATCTCGTAGTCCGCCGGCGTGCGCATATGGCGCAGCCCCCGGCAGTCGATGGCCTCCGCCCATTCCACCAGCGGCCAGATCTCACCGCCCCAGGCGCCGGCATTCATCGCCAGCGCCCCGCCTACGGTGCCCGGAATGCCGGCCAGGAACTCCGCGCCGGTCAGTCCCTCGGCGGCACAGAAGCGGGCCGCCTGCGCCGCGGCCAGCCCCGCCCCCAGCTCGACGCGTTCATCGTCCAGGCGCCGGCGCTGGTTCAGCGTTCCCGCGAAGTGGATCACCACGCCGTCGACGCCGCCGTCCCGAATCAGCACGTTGCTGCCCAGCCCCAGGACCGTCCGCGGCAACGTCTCGGGAACCGAGGCCAGGAAATGGGCGAGATCGTCCGCATCCTCCGGCTCGAACAGCCAGTCGGCCGGTCCGCCGACCCGCCAGGAGGTCAGCGGGGCCAACGGGACGTCCCGTTCCAGCCGCCCGCGTACGCGCAGATGGGCGAGGTGGCTCAGCATGTATCCTCCGCACCGAGCAGTCCCGGAAGTTGCGCGGCCAACTGGCCAATGTCACCGGCCCCCTGGGTGATCACCACGTCGTCGACCTCCAGCATCCCGCGAAGAACGCCAGCGACATCCTCGACCGACTCGACGAACACCGGCTCGACCTGCCCGCGCAGCCGGATCGCCCGGGCCAGGCTGCGCCCGTCCGCGCTCGGGAGCGGCGTCTCCCCCGCGCGGTAGACTTCCAGCAGCACCAGCCCGTCCGGGCCGGACAAGACCTCCGCAAAATCCTCGAACAGATCCCGGGTCCGCGTGTAACGATGCGGCTGGAACACCAGCAGGATGCGCCGGTTCGGCCATGCGGCACGGGCCGCCTCCAGCGTGGCCGCGATCTCGCGGGGATGGTGTCCGTAATCGTCGACCAGCGTTACGCTGCCGCCCGGAAGCCTGCAGTCCTGCACCTGGAACCGCCGGCCGATCCCCTCGAAGCCTTCCAGCGCGCGCTGCAGCGCATCCGGCGGCACCTCGAGTTCGTGCGCGACCGCGGCCGCGGCAAGCGCGTTCAGCACGTTGTGCCGCCCCGGCAGGTTCAGCGTGACCGGAAACGCGGTCTGCTCCGGCAGGCACAGCTCGAAATGGGTCCGGATCCCCGTCTGTCGGAGATTCCCCGCACGCACGTCTGCCGGACCGTCGATGCCGTAGGTCAGCCGCGGCCGCTCCAGCCGGTCGAGCAGCGACCGCACCTCGGAGTCGTCGGTACACAGCACCGCGAGGCCATAGAACGGCAGGTGATGCAGGAACTCGAGGAAGGTCGCGCGCAGCCGGTCGAAGTCGCCCTGGTAGGTCGCCAGGTGATCGGCGTCGATATTCGTCACGACGCTGATCATCGGCTGCAGGTGCAGGAAAGAGGCATCGCTCTCGTCGGCCTCCGCCACCAGATAGGCCCCCTGTCCCAGGCTGGAATGGCTGGCCGTGCTGTTCAGCCGCCCCCCGATCACGAAGGTCGGATCCAGCCCGGCTTCCCCGAGGATGCTCGCAATCAGGCTGGTGGTCGTGGTCTTGCCATGCGTGCCGGCAACCGCGATCCCGAAGCGGAACCGCATCAGCTCCGCCAGCATCTCCGCGCGCCGGACCACCGGGATCCCGCGCTCGCGGGCGGCGCGCACCTCGGCGTTCGTCGGGTCGATGGCGCTGGACACGACCAGCACATCGGCATCGGCCACGTTCGACGCCAGGTGTGCACGGGTGATCGGGATCCCGAGACCCGCGAGCCGGCGGGTCATGCCGGATTCCTGGAGGTCGGAACCCGAGATCCGGTATCCGAGCTGGTGCAGCACCTCGGCGATGCCGCCCATGCCCGAACCGCCGATGCCGACACAGTGGATCCGGCGGATGCGGCGCATCGCCTGCTGCGGGGTCAGGGGTGCGGTCATCGCGTTGCCCTCCGGGTCGTTTTCCGGGCCATCTCCCGACAGGCATCGACCAGGCGCTCGGTCGCGTCCGTCCGGGCGGATCCGCGGGCCTTCACGGCCCGCTCCAGCAGTTCTTCGCGCCCCAGGCCCCGCAGGCGGTCCGCCAGCAGCTCCGGGGTCAGGTCGGCATCGGCCAGGCACCAGGCTGCGCCTGCGGCAACCAGGTACGCGGCATTCGCAGTCTGGTGGTCATCCACCGCGTGCGGGTAGGGCACGAACACCGCGGGCACACCGGCCGCCGCGACCTCGGCTACCGTCAGTGCACCGGCACGGCAGATCACGAGATCGGCCCAGCCATAGGCCTGCGCCATGTCCTCGATGAACGCGGTCACTTCGGCCTCCACCGCCGCGCCGTGGTATCCGGCCAGCGCCTCGTCCAGCGTCCGCTCCCCGGCCTGGTGGCGCACCTGCGGGCGCGCCGCCTGCGGCAGCAGCGCCAGCGCCGCCGGCACCACGCGGTTCAGGGTCCGGGCCCCGAGACTGCCGCCGAGCACCAACACCCGCAGCGGACCCGAGCGGCCCGCCCAGCGCTGCTGCGGCGACGCGAGTTCCACGATCGCCCGGCGCACAGGGTTGCCCACAGTGTGCGCGGCGACCTTTTCCGGGAAGGTATCCGGGAAGCCGGCGAAAACCCCATCCGCGACCCGGGCGAGCCAGCGGTTGGTCATGCCGGCAACCGCGTTCTGCTCGTGGACCAGCAGCGGCCGCCCGAGCGCTGCCGCCATCAAGCCCCCGGGGCCGCTGGCGAAACCGCCGAAACCCACGACCACCTGCGGACGCAGGCGCAGCATCAGCACCAGCGCCGCCCACAGCGAGATGCCGAGGCGCCACGGCGCGAGCAGACGGCCCGCGAGGCCTTTGCCGCGGAGCCCCGCGATCGGCAGCGTGTGCAGTTCGAATCCCGCCTGCGGCACCAGGTTCGCCTCGATCCCGCGGGCGGTGCCGAGCCAGGACACGCGCCAGCCCCGTTCCCGCAGCGCGGTGGCCAACGCGAGCCCCGGGAACACATGCCCGCCGGTACCCCCTGCCATCACCAGCACCTGTGGAGCGCTCGCGTTCATCCGCACCGCCTCCGCGTCCTGGGGATCGGCACCTGCGCCTCCCGGTACACCCGCAACACCAGGCCGACGGCCGCGAGCGTCACGATCAGCGAACTTCCCCCATAACTCAGGAACGGCAGCGTCAGCCCCTTGGTCGGCAGCAGCCCCATGTTCACGCCGAGATTGACCGCGGCCTGCAGACCGATCCAGATCCCGACCCCGAACGCAACGTGGGAACCGAACGCATGGCCTCCGCGTTCCGCGAGCAGCCCGATTACGAAACAGCGCCAGACCAGCAGCGCGAACAGCGCGACCAACACGGCGACACCGACGAAACCGAACTCCTCGGCGAACACGGCGAACAGGAAGTCGTTGTGCGCCTCGGGCAGATAGAACAGTTTCTGCACGCTCCCGCCGAGGCCGGCGCCGAACCAGGATCCCGAGCCGATCGCGATCAGCGACTGGGTCAACTGGAAGCCGGTCGCGAACGGATCCTGCCAAGGGTCCAGGAACGCGGTCAGGCGCGCCATCCGGTACGGCGTGGCGACTGCCATCACGCCCATCGCGGCGACGATCGTCGCGCCCAGCATAATGAACTGCCAGAGTCTCGCTCCCGCGAGGAACAGCATGCCCATCCCGATCGCCAGCATGATCGCCGCACCGCCGAAATCCGGCTGCAGCAACAGCAGCACGGTCCCAAGACCGAGCACGATCAGCGGGCGCACGAAACCGCGGAAATGCAGGCACAGCGTCGAGTAGTGCCGGACGATATACCCGGACAGGTACAGCACGACCAGCAGCTTCACCGGCTCCGAGACTTGCAGATTGAACACGCCGAGCGGGATCCAGCGCGTGGCTCCGTTCACGGTGCGCCCGACCCCCGGCAACAGCACCACGATCAGCAGGACCATGATCAGTAACAGCAGCAGCGGGCCCGCGCTCTCCCAGCGCCGCAGCGGGACGCTCCAGAAGAACAGTGCGGCCGCCAACCCGATGCCCGCGAACAGCAGCTGGCGGTGGAAGAAATGGTAGGGGTTGCCGTAGTGGCGGTCGGCCAGGTCGATCGAGGCGGAGGCCACCATCACCAGGCCCAGACCCAGCAGCAGCGCTGCGGCCAGCAACATCGGCAGGTCGATACCCGTACCGAGGCGCGTGATCCGCAGGCCCGCGAGGGAGATCGGCGGCATCATGAGGTGAGTCCCCGTACCGCCTGTGCGAAGCACTCGCCGCGCTCGGCGTAGTTCGCGAACATGTCGAGGCTGGCGCAGGCCGGGGACAGCAGCACCGTATCCCCCGGCCGGGCCCATCCGGCGGCAGCGGCCACCGCTTCCTGCATCGTGCCGACGCGGCGCACGGGCACCGCACCACCCAGTGCCTGCTCGATCCGCGAGGCATCGATGCCGAACAGCAGCACGCCGCGCGCTTTGCCGGCCAGCGCCTCGGCCAGCGGCGCGAAGTCCTGGCCCTTGCCCTGGCCGCCGGCGATCAGGATCAGCGGACCTGCCACGCCGCGGATCGCGGCCAGCGTCGCGCCCACGTTCGTGCCCTTGGAATCGTCGACATAATCGACCCCGGCATGGCGCCCCACCCGCTGCGAACGGTGCGGCAGGCCGGTGAAGCCCCGCAGTACGGGCAGTAGCGGCTCGGTGCGCGTGACCCAGGGCCACGCCAATGCCAGTGCGGCCAAGGCGTTGAGCCAGTTGTGCCGGCCTCGCAACGCCAGCTCGGCGGTCGCGATCAGCGGGGTCGAGCCGCGAGCCAGCCAGGTGCCGGAGGCGGCCTCGACGATACCAAAGTCCGCAGGCCCCGGCGGCCGGCCGAGTCCGAAAGAGACGCTTTCCCGAGCCGTGGCAAGCCCCTGCAGCACCGGATCGTCGCGGTTCAGCACCGCGTGAGCGGCGCCCCCGAGGATCCGGGTCTTCGCGGCGATATACGCATCCATGTCCGGATACCGGTCCAGATGGTCCGCGCTGATGTTCAAGATCGCGGCGCTTGCCAGCCCCGGGCTGCGGACCGTCTCCAGTTGGAAACTCGAGAGCTCCAGCACGTAGAGCCTCGCGTCCTGTGCCAGCAGGTCCAGCGCCGGGGGACCGAAATTTCCGCCAATAGCCACACGGTGTCCCAGAGCCCGCAGCAGTTCCACGGTTAGCGCGGCCACGGTGCTCTTGCCGTTGGATCCGGTAATCCCGACCACGGGGTGGCTCGCGTCGCGCAGGAAGAGTTCGACGTCGCCGACGATCTCGACCCCCGCGGCAGCCGCCCGCTGCAGTTCGGGCCGGGCCAGCGGCACGCCCGGCGAAACCACGATGCGGCGCCGCGACACGGTGTCGACCGAATCCAGCGGACCGGCCCAGCGGCCGCGCCCGCCCGAGACCCGCTGCAGCTGGTCCAGTCCCGGCGGGGCCGGACGCGTGTCGGTGACCTCGAAGGTCTGATCCCGATCGGCCAGGTAGCGGGCGACGGACAGGCCGGTCGCGCCCAGGCCGACAACCAGGATGTCCCGCTGTGAATGGAGGTCGGTGGGCATCATCGGATCTTCAGGGTCGCGAGACCGATCAGCACGAACACCACGGTCAGGATCCAGAACCGCACGATCACGCGCGGTTCGGGCCAGCCCTTGAGTTCGAAGTGATGATGGATCGGCGCCATGCGGAACATGCGCCGGCCTGTGAGCTTGTACGACGCGACCTGCAGGATCACCGAGACGGTCTCGATCACGAAGATCCCTCCCATGACCAACAGCACCAGTTCCTGCCGGGTCAGGATGGCCAGCATGCCCAGCGCAGCCCCGAGCGCGAGCGCACCGACGTCCCCCATGAACACCTGTGCGGGATACGCGTTGAACCAGAGAAAGCCCAGACCGGCCCCGACCAGGGCCGCCGAGAAAACGACGAGTTCGCCGACACCGGGCACCGCCGGGATCCCGAGGTAATCCGCGAACACGGCATGCCCGGCGGCGTAGGCAAAGACCCCGAGGGCTCCGGCCACCAACACTGCGGGCATGATGGCCAGGCCGTCGAGGCCGTCGGTCAGATTGACCGCGTTCGAGGCGCCGACCACCACCAGCCAGACCAGCGGGATGAACAGCCACCAGCCCAGGTGGATCGCCACGTCCTTGAACACCGGGACATAAAACGTGGTCTCCACCGGTGACTGTGCAGTCACCAGGATCACCGCCCCCGCGATCACCGCGAACAGGCTCTGCCAGGCCAGCTTGGACCGGGCGCTCAGCCCGCGGCTGTTGCCGTAGCGCAGCTTCAGGTAGTCGTCCCAGCCCCCGACGGCGCCGAATGCCAGTGTCGTCAGCAGCACGATCCAGACGAAGCGGTTGCCGAGGTCGCTCCAGAGCAGGGTCGCCACCGTCACCGCCACGAGGATCAGCGCACCGCCCATCGTCGGGGTACCAGCCTTGGACAGATGCGATTCCGGGCCGTCGGCGCGGATCTGCTGCCCGATCTTCTGGACCGTGAGCCGTCGGATCATCGCCGGGCCGACCACCAGCGCGATGATCAGGGCAGTGACCACACCCAGGATCGACCGCAGGGTCAGGTACTGGAAGACCGTGAATCCGCGGTGGTACTGGGACAGGAATTCAGCGAGCGCCAGCAGCATCGGCCACCTCCCCCGTTGCCCCTGCCGGCCGGAGATCCAGGCCCGTGAGGATGTCCTCCATGTGCTGGTCC